>NZ_CEETQT010000001.1:0-506679 GCF_979366295.1 Vogesella lacus | reverse complement strand
TCTCTGCTGGGCGAGGACGACAAGTAGTCCACCTCGTCCGGCAGGGACTCGCAGACGACGGCATCCAGGTGCCCATCAGCAAGCTGTGCCGCTGGTTTGACGTACCGCGTCGCACGCTGTACTACCGTCCGCAAAAGGCTGCGCCCAAGCTGCAGCCGCAGCTGCTCGAGCCCATTAAAGAGATGATTGAGGAGAACCCTTCATTTGGCTACCGCACCGTAGCAGGCCTGCTGGGCATGAACAAAAACACCGTGCAGCGCATCTTCCAGCTCAAAGGCTGGCAGGTGAAGAAGCGGCCGGTGGGCTTCCGCCCCCGTGTGCAAGCCCTGCCATCGGTAGCGGCCGAACCGAACCAACGCTGGGCCACCGACCTGTGCCGCATCTGGGCCGGTAAGGATGGTTGGTGCCATTTGGCGTTGGTGATCGACTGCTGCACCCGCGAACTGCTGGGCTGGCATCTGTCACGCAGTGGCAAGTCCAAGACGGCCGAGTCGGCGCTGGAGCACGCGCTGATCAACCGCTTTGGTTGCTTGGGCAGAGTGCCTCAACGCTTCCTGCTGCGCAGCGACAACGGCTTGGTGTTCACCAGCCGCAGCTACACCGCGCTGGTGAAAAGCTACGGTTTGCAGCAGGAATTCATCACGCCGTACACACCGGAACAGAACGGGATGGTGGAACGGGTGATCCGCACGTTGAAAGAGCAATGCGCGCACCGGCACCGCTTTGAAAGCCTGGCGCACGCCAGCCGGGTGATTGCCAACTGGATCGGGTTCTACAACCACCGGCGCCCACACCAAGCTTTGGGGATGAAGACGCCGGCGATGGCGTATCAATTAGCAGCCTGACCTGTGCAGAAAGAGCGGGGTCATTACAATTTCCCCCGCCAAAACGATGCCGATCGGCATCTGTCCCGCCAATTCCATTCCCAGCTAGATCCAGCATCGGCCTTGCGGCCAACGTTGGCCGCGTTGTCGCCGCGGATGGGGCGGTGCATTAATGACCAGATTGCTGTCCGTCCTTTCCGGTGGCGGCCAGCCTGAGGCTCGGTGAGTAAACGGATCCACAGTACCGGCGGCTGGGTGCGAGCTTCGCTCCGGGTAGGTGCTTTGCTGCTTGGCGTGATGCCTTGTTTTCTTGCGGGAGCTGCTATATCCAGCGTTGCATAGTGGTTTCGCTGACGCTGAGTGCCTGGCAGGTTTGTTTGACAATGTAATTTTGCTGAATGGCGAGGCTGGCCGCCTCGTGCTTGAATTTTGGACTGATGCTGCGATGAGTCATAAACACATCTGCGAAGGGGGTGGCGTTACCACTCATGCTGGTGTCTGGACTTGTTGGGCTACTACAGGGTTGCTGGTGAAAAACAAAAAGCCACCTAAGTAGGTGGCTTTTTCATAATCTGGCGTCCCCACGGGGAATCGAACCCCGGCCGCCGCCGTGAAAGGGCAGTGTTCTAACCGCTAAACTATAGGGACTTGGTTGTGGTGGAGATAAGCGGGATCGAACCGCTGACCTCTTGCATGCCATGCAAGCGCTCTCCCAGCTGAGCTATACCCCCACTAGCGTTGCTGCATCGTTGCTGCAACGTGGAGCGCATAATAGACAATGATTTTACTGGTGTCAACTGCCGTGCTGGTCGTTTTTCAAAAAAGCCGGGATGAATGGCACTGGGAGGCGAGGGGCTTGGTAGTCTGTCAGGTATAATCCGGCTTTGTCCTGATGACGGGGCTGCGATGTCAGTCGATCATTACGAAAATTTCCCGGTAGGTTCTATCTTGCTGCCACGTCGTATGCGGCGCGCGGTGCATGTGATTTACCGGTTTGCCCGCCATGCGGATGATCTGGCGGATGAGGGTGATGCCGATAACGCTCAAAGGTTGGCCGCATTGCAGACCTTGCGGGACGAGCTGGATGTGATTGCCGCTGGTGGCAAGCCCGGCATACTCTTGATGCAGGACTTGGCGCAGACAATAGGGCAGTGGGCGTTGCCGCTTGAGCCATTCTACGATCTGTTGTCGGCTTTCAGCCAGGATGTAGTCAAAACCCGCTACGAGAACTTCGCCGAGCTGGTGGATTACTGCCGGCGATCGGCCAATCCGGTCGGGCGCTTGATGCTGCATTTGTATGGCGAGCAGGACCCGCGCAGCATCGCGATGTCGGATGGTATCTGTACCGCATTGCAGCTGATCAACTTCTTGCAGGACGTGGCAATTGACTGGCAGAAGGGGCGGGTTTATCTGCCGCAAGATGATCTGGCGCGTTTCCGTATCAGCGAGACGCAAATCGCAGCAGCTGATGCCGGCGGTGTCTGGCCGATGCTGATGGATAAAGAAGTCAAACGCGCCCTGTTCATGCTGGAGGCTGGCTCGCCACTGGCGATGCGGCTGGGGGGGCGGCTGGGCTGGGAGTTGCGTTTTATCGTGCTCGGTGGCGAGCGCATTTTGCAGAAGATTCACGAAGCGCGTGGCGATGTGTTCCGGCAGCGGCCGGTGCTTGGCTGGCGTGATTGGGTAGTGATTATCGCCAAGGCTGTATCCGTGCGTTGGCGCAAAAAGAACAGGAGGCGGACGTGACACCGCAAAAATATTGCGAAGACAAGGCAGCAAGTAGCGGCTCGAGCTTCTATGCCAGCTTCCGCTACCTGCCACAAGCGCAGCGCGATGCCATGGTGGCCTTGTATGCGTTCTGCCGTGAGGTTGATGATGTGGTGGATGATATCCACGACGACAATGTGGCGCGCACCACGCTGGCCTGGTGGCGCAAGGAGTTGGCCGAGCTGTATCAAGGCACGCCGACGCATCCGGTAATGCAGGCCTTGAAGCCGCATGTTGCGCAGTTTGCGCTGCCGCAGGAGTGGTTGGCCGATATCATCGACGGCATGCAGATGGATCTGGATGTGCCGCGCTACAGCCGCTTCAGCGATCTCGAGTTGTATTGCCATCGTGTAGCCGGCGTGGTTGGCCAGTTGTCGGCGCAGATCTTCGGTTTTCAGGATCGCAAGACACTGAAGTATGCGCGCGAGTTGGGCATTGCCTTTCAGCTGACCAATATCATCCGCGATGTGGGTGAGGATGCGCGCCGAGGTCGTCTGTACTTGCCAGTAGAAGACCTGCAGCGCTTTGGCGTGCCGGCGGCTGATGTGCTGGCTTACAAGGAAACGCCAGAATTCGAAGCCTTGATGCGCTTCCAGATCGAGCGAGCGCATGAGCGTTACCGTGCGGCGTGGGCGTTGTTGCCTGCCTGTGATCGCAAGTCGCAGCGCATCGGTCTGGTGATGGCGGCGATCTATCGCACGCTGCTGGACGAGATCGCGCTCGACGGCCCGGGCAAAGTACTGAATCAGCGGCTATCGCTGTCGCCGGGGCGCAAGATCTGGCTGGCGTGGAAAACCGCCACCTTCGGCTACAAGCCTTGAAGCCGAAAGTCGCCATCATTGGTGCCGGCTGGGCCGGCCTGTCTGCGGCCGCAAGGTTGGCCGCAACGGCAGAGGTGACACTGTACGAAGCAGGTCGCCGTCCCGGTGGGCGGGCGCGCAGCGTCGAGCAGGAAGGCATGGTGCTGGATAACGGTCAGCACATCCTGATCGGTGCTTATAGCGACAGTCTGGCGCTGATGCGTGAGGTCGGCGTGCAGCCGGAGTCGGCATTGCAGAGTGCGCCGCTGCGCTGGTTCCAGTTTGACGGCATTGACATGCGCTGTCCGGACCTGCCTGCGCCTTTGCACATGCTGTGGGGGCTGCTCACCGCCAAAGGTTTGCGCTGGTCGCAAAAATGGGCGTTGGCGCGGGTGTTGACCTTGCTCAGGATGCGCGGCTGGCAGATAGGTGATGATTGCGCGGCGCTGGATTGGCTAAGGCTACATGGTCAGGATGAAGGTGTGTTGGCCGCATTCTGGCAACCGCTGATTCTGGCGACGATGAATACCCCGCCGGCGCAGGCCTCGATGCAGTTGCTGGCCAATGTGTTGCGCGACAGCCTTGGCGCGCCACAGGCCGGCGCAAGTCGGCTGTTGTTGCCGCGTCAGGATCTTGGCCAGCTGCTGGCCGAGCCGGCTTGGCGCTGGCTGGCAGCACAGTCGGTGCGCTTGCGTGCCGGTTATCGTGTGCGGGCGCTGGAGTGGCAAGACGACAAGTTACAGATCGATGGCGAGTTGTTTGACGCCGCCATTCTGGCAGTAGCGCCGTATCATGTCGCCGGTGTATGGCAGGATGATGCCTTGCTGGCTTTACTCAAGACATGGCAATACCAGCCGATAAGCACGATATACCTGCAGTTTGAGAGTAGCGTGCGCTTGCCGGCTGCCATGTGTGGTCAAGTCAAGGGTTTTGGTCAGTGGTGGTTTGATCGCGAGACGCTGTGCGGCCAACCTGGCTTGGTATCGGTGGTGATCAGTGCCGAGGGCGAGCATGACAAGCTGTCACGTGATGAGTTGCAGCAAGCCTTGCTGGCCGAATTGCGACAGCATCTGCCCGACTTGCCGCCTTTGCGCGCAGCCTGGCAAATCACCGAGCAAAGGGCGACATTCGCGGCCAATGTGAATCTGCAGCGTCCGGCCATCAGGCCGGGGGCGCAGGCGGTTTATCTGGCTGGAGATTGGCTGTGTGCCGATTATCCGGCCACTCTCGAAGGCGCGGTGCGTAGCGGCAAGGCCGCTGCACAAGCGTTGATGCAGGACTGGAATAACAGGACATGATGCAAAATTTTGACAAGGATTATCTGGCCGGTCGCGTGATTCTGGTGACCGGTGCCACCCAGGGTATCGGCCGCGAGACGGCGCTGACTGCCGCTCGTCATGGTGCGACCGTGGTATTGCTGGCCCGCAGCGTGCGTGGCCTTGAAAAAGTCTACGATGAAATCGTGGCAGAAGAACTGCCCGAGCCGGTGGCGATTCCGCTGGATCTGCTCAAGGCCAGTGATGATGATTTCAACACCATGGCTTTCCAGATCAAGCAGGCCGTAGGTCGACTGGATGGCATCGTGCATTGTGCGGCGCATTTTTACGCGCTGTCGCCGCTGGTGGACCAGCGCATCGATGAGTGGATGAATCAGTACCGCATCAATACCGTGGCACCGTTTGCACTGACCCGTGCCTGTCTGCCGTTGCTGAAAGTGGCGGATGACGCGACAGTGCTGTTTGTTGGCGAGACGCACGGCATGCACCCCGGCCCGTTCTGGGGCGCGTTTGGCGCGTCCAAGGCAGGTCTCGTGCATCTGACCCAAGTGGCGGCCAACGAGTGGGATGTCTGGCCGAATCTGCGGGTGAATCTGCTGGTGCCTGGTCCGGTCAACTCGCCACAGCGCACGCGCACCCATCCGGGCGAAGCCAAGAGCGAGCGGGGCGAGCTTGCCGAGCTGATGCCGCATATGCTGTACTGGCTGGGCACTGCCAGCAAAGGCCGTAGCGGCGAGCTGGTAGAACTGGATCTGCGCAAGCAGGCTAACTGATAAAAGGACAGGCATGAGAGCACTGGTGTTATTGCCCTTGTTGAGCATGTTGACCGCTTGCAACTGGGTGATGAATGTCAGCGGGCTGGCGACTGAAGCCAACAAGGCTATCGGTGCCTCGTGCCGTCAGACCGGGCGTTCGCTGGAAGAGTGCTACTCGCGTAATCCTGACGCCGACAAGGGCCAGGTTTTCAATGGCTGGCGCGAGATGAACGAATACATGACCAAGAACAAGCTCGACACCTTGCCGCCCATGCCTGATCCGGCACCGGTGACGGAGCCTGCTCATGCCGAAAGTTCAGCTGCCGGAGACCACGGATCCGCAGAGGCTCAAAAAAAAACTGAGCACGCCGCAGAAGCCCCCCCCGTCAGCAAGCTGATTACCCCGGCGGTGAAAGGGCCGATGACGGCCGAAGAAGCCGAGCAGTGGGTAAAGAATGACCCGGAAACCGAGGCGATACTCTCCACCTTGCGGCGTAACGAGAAGGCGGCGGAAAAGCCGACCGGCCCGTCGCCAACCGAAAAGCGCCTGCTGGGCATCATCAATGACAGCAAGGCGCCGGAGCCTCCGGCGGCCGCAGCGGCAACCGAAGATTCTTTCGGCAAGCCGGCTGCGATGCCGAAAAAGTGATCCGATCCGTCTGATTTCATCTAGCAACCCGCCAGGGGAACCGGCGGGTTGTGTTGTTTTGAAGAGCGTACATGGCCAAGAGCAAAACGATGTATCAATGTGCCGAATGCGGCGGCAGCTCGCCGAAATGGCAGGGTAAATGTCCGCACTGTGGCGAGTGGAATACCCTGGCCGAGGCGATAGCTGCACCCCCGGCGGCCAACACGCGCTACCAGAGCTGGACTTCGCAAACCCAGCCGGTACAGCTGTTGTCTACCGTGCAGGCGGCCGAAGTGCCACGCGAACCCTCCGGTATCGGCGAGCTGGATCGCGTACTCGGCGGCGGTATCGTCAATGGCGCCGTGGTGCTGTTGGGTGGAGACCCCGGCATCGGCAAGTCCACCTTGCTGCTGCAGGCACTGTCGTCGATAGGTGCGACGCGCAAGGTGTTGTATGTCTCCGGTGAGGAGTCGCCGCAGCAGATTGCGCTGCGCGCTTCACGACTGGCGGTGGATGCCGCCCGTGTCAGCCTGTTGTCCGAGATTCGCCTCGAAGCGATTCTGGCCACCTTGCAGAATGAAATGCCGGATGTGGCGGTGATCGACTCGATCCAGACGCTGTATTCCGATCAGGTCACTTCCGCGCCGGGTTCGGTATCGCAGGTGCGCGAATGCGCGGCACAGCTGACGCGCATGGCCAAGCAGCACGGTATCACGATTATTCTCGTCGGCCACGTCACCAAGGAAGGCTCGCTGGCTGGCCCGCGCGTGCTCGAACACATCGTCGATACCGTGCTGTATTTCGAAGGTGACAGCCATTCCAGCTATCGCATGATCCGCGCGATCAAGAACCGCTTTGGTGCGGCCAACGAGCTGGGCGTGTTTGCCATGACCGACAAGGGCCTCAAGGGGGTATCCAACCCGTCGGCGATCTTTTTGTCCAGTTATCGTGATGATGTGGCCGGATCCTGCGTGCTGGTCACGCAAGAAGGTAGCCGACCGCTGCTGGTGGAAATCCAGGCGCTGGTCGATGACGCGCATGGCTTTCAGCCCAAGCGGCTGACAGTTGGCCTCGAGCAGAACCGCTTGTCGATGCTGCTGGCGGTGCTGCATCGCCACGCCGGCATTGCCTGTTTCGATCAGGATGTGTTCCTGAATGCGGTTGGCGGCGTGAAAATCGCCGAGCCGGCGGCTGATCTGGCGGTAATCCTTGCCATGGTATCCTCGCAACGAAACAAGCCCTTGCCGGAGAAGCTGGTGGTGTTTGGCGAGATTGGTCTTGGTGGCGAGGTGAGGCCGGTCACCCGCGGGCAGGAGCGGCTGAAAGAAGCCGCCAAGCTGGGGTTTTCACGCGCCATCGTGCCTGCGGCCAACGTGCCGCGCCAGGCTATCGAAGGACTGGAAGTGGTCGGTGTCGAGCGTTTGTCTGACGCCGTCGAACAATGCCTGCGCCGTTAAAGGCACAGGCATGAACAGGGAGGCAAGATGAGCCCGACAGAGAAGGAAATCGAGGCAGAACGCCCGTATCTGCTGCGCTATGCGCTGGCGCAGCTGCGCGATCAGGCGGCGGCCGAGGATGCGGTGCAAGAGGCATTGCTGGCAGCACTGGAGGGGCGGCAAAAGTTTGCCGGCCAATCCAGCCTGCGCACCTGGCTGACGTCGATATTGCGTTTCAAGCTGATCGATATCGTGCGCAAGCAGCATCGCGAGGTCGCGACCGATCTGGCAGAGGATCTGGACGAGAGTGATCTGGACGGGGTGTTTGCCGCCGGCGGACACTGGCAGGAGAAAGTCGCCGCCTGGGGCGTGCCCGAGCAGTCCTTGCTCGCCAACCAGTTCTGGCAGGTGTACGAACGCTGCGCCAAGTCGATGCCAAAACGCATGGCCATGGCCTTTGCCATGCGCGAAGTGCTGGATATGGAGATTGCCGAGATTTGTCAGAATCTGGAGATCACGGCGACTAACTGTTCGGTACTGCTATATCGCGCACGCATGAATTTGCGCGAGTGTCTGGGATTGCACTGGTTTGGAGGGGATAAAACATGAAGCTCAGTTGCCGCGAGGCTAGTCGCCTGATTTCGGACAGCCAGGATAGGCCCTTGAATGCTTACGAACGGGTATCGTTGCGCCTGCATCTGTTTTTGTGCCGTAATTGTCGCCATTTCGCCGGCCAGCTCAAGGTGATGCGTCAGGGCATACGTGAAGGGCGGCAAAAGTAGGGCGGTTTATCTGCTTTTTCGCTTAATACATGATTTTTTAGTGCTTCGTCATTGGGGGTGATGGCTTTAGTCTTTTCCTGTGAATTCAATTTAATCAGGAGCAGACAATGGCTGGAAATA
Source organism: Vogesella lacus (assembly GCF_979366295.1). Taxonomy (NCBI): domain Bacteria; kingdom Pseudomonadati; phylum Pseudomonadota; class Betaproteobacteria; order Neisseriales; family Chromobacteriaceae; genus Vogesella; species Vogesella lacus. Next base: position 498,290 of record NZ_CEETQT010000001.1, on the reverse strand, counting down.
TCCACGTATGGCAAAAAATCGTACTGGCAGGCGTTCTGAGTGGCGTTTTTGCGCATAGCGCTCATGCCTTGACCATCGCGCCGGGCAATCCGGCAGCCGTTCCCGCCCAGGCCAAGCTGCGCAAAGACACCGTGGTCGGCGCGATCGCGGCACCGCAAGGCATTTTCAATCCTTACCTGATCCAGAATGGCTGGGATGGCAATGTCACCGAAGTGATTTTTGGCCGCCTGATTGGCCGCGACATCAGCGGCAAGCCGATTCCCGAGCAGGCCGAATCGTGGCAGATCAGCAAGGATGGCCTGCAATACACCCTCAAGCTGCGTAAAGGGTTGAAATTCAGTGATGGCTCGCCGTTTACCGCCGATGATGTCGCTTTCACCCTGACTTTCCTGCACGATCCGAGCTATGACGGTGGCAGTGATATTGCTCTGGCCAAGGTCAAGGGCGGTGCCGAGTACAAGGCCGGCAAGGCAGACAAGATCAGTGGTATCGAGGTGCTGAATCCGCAGACCTTGCGGGTGACGGTGCTAGAGCCAGGAGCCACCACGCTGACCACGCTCGGCGGCCCTATCCTGTCGCGTGCCTATTACGGCAAGGCTTACAGCCAGGGCAAGATTGATGGTGTGCGCCAGCAGAGCAGCAAGCCACTGGGTGCCGGGCCATACCGTTACGAGAAGTTCGTACCGGGGCAGGAGGTGCGTTTCAGCGCCAATCCGCATTTCTATGCCGGCAAACCGGCTGTGCAAAATTTCATCTATCGCGTGACCGGCGATGCCACCAAGTTGCAGCTGTTCCAGACCGGCGAGACGGATCTGGAAGGCTTTGCCATCAATAACGACAATATCGCCCAGCTCAAGTCGCTTGGTTTTGCCAAGCTGCATATTTATGACTCCAGCGATTACAGCCTGATCGAGTTCAACCATCGCAAGTCTTGGGCTCAGGATGTGCGGGTGCGTCAGGCGCTGACTTACGGTCTTGATCGCAAGAAGCTGGTTGATGTGGTGTATCAGGGGCATGGCCAGGTGGCAACCGTGCCGATTTCGCCCTCTTCGTGGGCGCATGATACGCGCGGCGTGAATCCGTATGCCTTCAACCCGGCCAAGGCGCGTGTGCTGCTTGAGCAGGCTGGCTGGAAGCTGGGTGCCGATGGCATTCGCGAGAAAAACGGCCAGAAACTGACCATTTCGCTACTGGCGACCAAGAGCCTGTTCAACGATGCGCTGATTCCGATTGCCAAGGAAAGCTGGCGCCAGATCGGTGTCGACCTGCGCCCCGAGCTGTCGGATTTCAATGCCTTGCTGGCCAAGCGCAAGGCCGGCAATTACGACCTGGCCACCTTCCGCACGCCGGGGCTGGATGACCCGCATGATGGCGTGTCGCGCTATCTGTCCGCCAATACCGAAGATGGCTCTGGTTACAAGAATGCCGAGGTGGATCGCCTGATTCAGGCCGGCAATGCCACGCTGGATACCAGCAAGCGCAAGCAGGTGTACAACAAGCTCTACCAGACGCTGGGCAATGATGTGCCACTGATTCTGCTGGCCACCCGCAAGCTGCTGTATGTGAACAGCAGTCGTGTCGCCAACTATCAGCCGGATGTCTACAACGGCATTTTCAGCAGCCTGCCCAAGCTGAAGATCGTTGCCAACTAAGTTGCGGCCAACCTTGGGGCCGCGGCGGCGGCCCCGTTCCGAGAGTCTGTGATGCGTATCTATATCTTGCGGCGCCTGCTGGGCAGTGTGCCGCTCTTGTTTGGTGCCTCGGTATTGATCTTTCTGGTGTTCGCCTTGACACCGGGGGATTTTGTCGATGGCAACTACACGCTGACCCCGCAACGCGCCGCCGAACTCAAGGCGCTGTACGGGCTGGATCAGCCGGTCTGGCAGCGTTATCTGGTGTGGATGGGCAATCTCTTGCAGGGGGACCTGGGTTTTTCGCTCAAACACCAGATTCCGGTCAGCGATCTGATCGGCCAGTATTTGTGGAATTCCTTCCTGCTGGCCAGTGTTGCGACCGTGCTGTACTGGGGGCTGTCGCTGTTTGTCGGCGTGTTGGCCGCAGTCAGGCCGTATTCCTGGTTTGACCGGCTGGTGACGTTGGCGGTGTTTGCCGCCATGTCTTTCCCGGTGTTTTTCCTCTGCCTGTTACTGATCAAGTGGTTTGCTGTCGACCTGCAATGGCTGCCGGTGGGCGGCATGGTGTCGCTGGCCAGCGAGGCGCAGGGTTGGGACTATGTGAAAGATGTCGTCTGGCATATGGCCTTGCCGGTATTGACGCTGGTGATGCTGCAGGCTGGCGGTCTGACCCGCTATTTTCGCGCCAATATGCTGGAGGCGCTGGCGCAGGACTTTGTGCGCACCGCCCGTGCCAAGGGCCTGCCGGAGCGGGTGGTGATCTTCAAGCATGCCTTGCGCAATGCCTTGCTGCCGATGATTACCTTGCTGGGTTTCGAACTGCCGGGCCTGTTTGCCGGCGCCATCATCACCGAAAAAATCTTCAACTGGCCCGGTGTCGGCCACATCCATATCGACACCCTGGCCGCCCGTGATTATCCGGTGCTGATGAGTTTCACCATGCTGCTGGCCACGCTGACCATCGTCGGCAACCTGCTGGCCGATGTGCTGTATGCACGGGTTGATCCGCGTATCCGCCTGCGTTGAGGAAAATGATGAATACGATTTCGCTGTTTTTGCCGGGGGCGGCAAGGCGCAAGGCGCTGACCGAGCCGGTAAGTCTGTATGGCCGCACGCCATGGCAGTTGGCCTGGGGGCGACTGCGTCGCAATCGTGCGGCCATGTTGGCCGCGGGCTTCCTGATCGTGCTGGTAACGGCCTGCGTGCTGGGGCCGTGGCTGTCGCCATGGGATCTGGAAACCACCGATGCCTTGCTCAGCAACCAGCCGCCCAGTGCCAGCCATTGGCTGGGCACCGATTTTCTGGGGCGCGATGTGCTGGTGCGGCTCTTGTATGCGGGGCGTATCTCGCTGCTGGTCGGGCTGGTGTCGGTAGTGCTGTCGCTATTGCTGGGCTATGTGCTGGGTGCGCTGGCCGGTTATCTGGGGGGCTGGACGGACAAGCTGATCATGCGCAGTGCCGATTTGCTGATGACGATTCCGGGCCTGCCCTTGCTGATCATTCTGGGGGCGATGCTGTCCGAGCTGAAAGTTGATCCCGAACAGCGCATCTATCTGGTGATGCTGATGTTGAGTCTGTTGGGCTGGCCGGGGCTGGCGCGTATCATCCGCAGCCAGGTGTTGTCGCTAAAGGGGCGGGATTTCATGCTGGCAACCGAGATTCTGGGTCTGCCGCTGTGGCGACGCCTTGGCGTGCATCTCTTGCCCAATACGCTGCCGACGCTGATCGTGGTGGCCACCATGGGTGTGGCCGGTGCGATTCTGGGCGAGGCTTCGCTCAGTTATCTGGGTCTGGGCGTCACGCCGCCGACGCCATCGTGGGGCAATATGATAGACAGCGCCAACAGCCTGATCGATTTCCAGCAGCGGCCCTGGCTGTGGATGCCGCCCGGCATCGCCATCTTTGCCACCGTGATTGCCATCAATATTCTGGGCGATGGCCTGCGTGATGCGCTGGACCCGAAAATGAAGAACGGAGGCGCAAGATGAGCGCAAGACCACAAGATGTGCTGTTGTCGATCGCCAATCTCGACTTGCAGTTTCAGGGTGAGGAGGGTGCGGTGCGTGCCTTGCAGAATGTCAGTTTTGATATCCGCGCAGGCGAGACCTTGGCTGTGGTTGGCGAATCCGGTTGCGGCAAGAGCGTGACGGCGCTGGCGGCTATGGGCTTGCTGCCGGCCAATGCCGAGATTACGGGTGGCAGTATCCATTTCGTTGCGGCCAACCTTTTGCAGCAGTCGGCGCGTGACTGGCAGGCGCTGCGCGGCCACGGCATTGCCATGGTGTTTCAGGAGGCGATGAGTGCCCTCAATCCGGTGCTGACTATCGGCGAGCAATTGATGGAGCCGTTGTTGCAGCATCGCCGGCTGAGTCCGAATGAGGCCTGGCAGGAAAGTATCCATCTGTTGCAACGGGTTGGCATTGCGCGGCCGGAGGCGATTGCCGCCAGTCATCCGCATGAGTTGTCGGGTGGCATGCTGCAGCGGGTGATGATTGCAATGGCCATTAGTTGCCGGCCGCGCCTGCTGATTGCCGACGAGCCGACTACCGCGCTGGATGTCACCATCCAGGCGCAGATTCTTGATCTGCTGCGGCGTTTGCAGGCCGAGGACGGCATGTCTTTGTTGCTGATCACCCATGATCTGGGCGTGGTGGCCGAAATGGCGCAGCGGGTGGTGGTGATGTATGCCGGCCGGGTGGTCGAGGTTGCGCCGGTGCGCGATCTATTCCGCCAGCCGCGACATCCGTATACCCGTGGTTTGCTGGCGGCAAGGCCGGTGCCCGGCCGCCGGCTGGCCAGGTTGGCCGCCATCGCGGGCCAGGTGCCGGATCTGAAGTCCTTGCCGGCGCATTGCGCCTTTGCCGCCCGTTGCCCGGTTGCGACAGCGGTGTGCCGGCAGCAGATTCCGCCCTTGCTGACAGGTGATGATGGCCGTCAGCTGGCTTGCCTGCAAACGGTCATCGAGGAGGTGGCAGCATGAGTACAGCGGTACTGTTGCAGGTCGAGCGCCTGCGCAAGCATTTTCCGGTTTACGGCGGCATTCTGGGGCGACAGACCGGTGCCGTGCAGGCGGTGGATGAGGTGAGTTTCGAGATTCGCCGTGGCCGTAGCCTCGGGCTGGTTGGCGAGTCAGGCAGTGGCAAGACCACGGTTGGCCGCACCATTGCCGGGCTGTATCAAGGTGATGGTGGTGATGTCCGCTTTGACGGCTTGTCCCTGCCGGGTCTGAGTCGCCGTCAGTGGCAGGCTTTGCGCCCGCGTTTCCAGCTGGTGTTCCAGGACCCGCTGGGCTCTTTGAATCCGCGTCTGCGGGTAGGCGAGGCGATAGGTGAGGCCATGCGTGTGCATGGTCTGGCCGACAAGGACAATGTGCGCGAGCGGGTGCTGGCGGTGATGAAGACCTGCGGCCTCGACGAAAGCCACTATCAGCGCTATCCGCACGAGTTCAGCGGCGGCCAGCGCCAGCGTGTCGGCATTGCCCGGGCGCTGGCATTGCAGCCGGAGCTGATCATCGCCGACGAGCCGGTATCGGCGCTGGATGTCTCGATCCAGGCGCAGATCATCAATCTGTTCGCCGATCTCAAGCAGCAGGGGGTGAGTTTTCTGTTTATCTCGCACGATCTGGCCGTGGTCGAGCACCTGTGCGAAGACATTGCCGTGATGTATCTGGGGCAGATTGTCGAGCAGGGCAGCGGTGAGCAATTGTTCTCGGCGCCGGCCCACCCCTACACCCGCGCCTTGCTGTCGGCGATTCCACTGGCAGATCCGGAGATTCGCCGCGAGCGCATTGTGCTGCAGGGTGAGCCGCCGAACCCGGCGTCGCCACCGGCCGGTTGCCGTTTTCACCCGCGTTGCCCGCAGGCCACCGCCTTGTGCGCCGAGCAGGCACCGGCGGTCCATGTGCTGGATGGCGGCCATCAGGTGCGTTGCCATCTGTATCGTTAAGCAATAAAAACGGGGCCAGCAAAGATTGCTGGCCCCGTTTTGTCAGTTGGCCGCCTGGCGTGAGCGCCGTCTGGCCAGGATTTGCAGCAAGGCGTGGATGTCGGCCGGGATGTCGCGGCCAAGTTTCCAGTACTGGCGGCAATCTTCGGTGCGGGCCATCAACTTGTGATTGACCAGCTCGCGCCGCAGCAGCACATGGTCATTGAAGCTCTGGCACTGACGCAGCACATCGTTGATCAGGGCTTCGGGATGAATCCCCTGATCTGGCAGGCAATCCCACGCCGCCCACAGGCAGATGGCCTGTTCGCTGAATTTGTGCGGCCAACGTAGCAGGCGGCCGCTGTCATCAAAGTGGCGCAGCAGTTTGCGCACCGTTGGCGGCAGTTGCTGTTCGGCCTGCTCATGCGAGCGGTCTTGTTCGATGCTGGCGCGCAGGTGCTGGAAGTTGGCATAGCCGGCCGACTTGGCCAGCATGTTCATGATCTGCAAGTGGCCGGGCGGCTGTTCCTGTTGCCATTGCTCCTTGAGCGAACGGGCAAGCGCCGAGATATCACTGCAGTAAAACGGATAGGTGGTACGTGACATGGTCGCAATCCTGTACTAGGTGCCATGTTCCGCTAGGGGAAATGCCGCGGTCGCCGTTACGGCCTGGCACGGATCGGGCCAAGCAGGAAAATAGGCAATGCCTGTCAGGTTTAGCGTGGGAAGAAATTCCTGGCGACGCCTGGGTGAACTGCAGACCCGCCGCCATGCTGCCATAGCTGCGGGTGGCCGGCAAGCGGCCGCAGGGGAGGGTACGGCCCGCTGCGGCGTATCTGGATAAAGGTTTAGCGACCGATGCCGAACTGGTCGTAAATGGCGCCGTCGTCAAAGTGGGTTTTCTGTGCCTTGGCCCAGCCACCGAATTGTTCGTCGATGGTGAATAGCTTGACCTTGGCGAAGCGGTCGGCATATTTGGCGGCAATAGCCGCATCGCGTGGCCGGTAGTAGTTTTGTGCGGCCAACTCCTGGCCGGCTGGCGAGTACAGATATTGCAGATAAGCCTCGGCCTGCTTGCGGGTGCCACGCTTGTCGACCACCTTGTCCACGATGCTGACCGAGGGTTCGGCAAGGATGGAAATCGAGGGTACGACAATGTCGAATTTGTCCGGCCCCAGCTCCTTGCTGGCGAGGAAGGCCTCGTTTTCCCATGAGATCAGCACATCACCAATGCCGCGCTGCGCGAAGGTAATCAGCGAGCCACGTGCGCCGGAATCCAGCACTTTCACATTGCGATAGATTTTTTGCACCAGATCACGGGCTTTTTGCTCGGTGCCTCCTGGTTGCAGCTGGGCATAGCCCCAAGCAGCCAGGTAGTTCCAGCGCGCACCGCCGCCAGTTTTGGGGTTGGGGGCGATCACCTCGATGCCGGGGCGGGCAAGGTCATTCCAGTCACGGATCTGCTTCGGATTGCCCTTGCGCACCAGCAAGACAATGGTGGAGGTGTAAGGCGTACTGTTGTGCGGCAGGCGTTTTTGCCAGTTGGCCGGCACCAGATTGCCATGACGGTGCAGCTCGTCGATATCGTTGGATAGCGCCAGCGTCACCACATCGGCTTCCAGGCCATCAATCACCGAGCGCGCCTGCTTGCCCGAGCCGCCGTGTGACTGGCGCAGTTGCAAGGTTTCGCCGGTGCGGGTCTTCCAGTATTTGCTGAAGGCGGCGTTGAAGTCCTGGTACAGCTCGCGTGTCGGGTCGTAGGACACATTCAGCAGACTGGTATCGGCCAGAGCCGGCATGGCCAGGCTGAGCAAGAGGGTGATGAGTAGTGGTTTTCTGGCTGGCATGAGTGACTCCTGTGAGGGTTTGAGCCAGTCTAGGTAGCCGGTGCGTCGCCAAGAAGTGAATTTATCCGCTCAACTTATCGGGAATATTGCATAGCAATTGCGCGTATATCGATTTTAGATATTCGGATTTGTACTCCGGTCGCACTTGCTTACCATTGCCGGCAATCAAGCCGGAGATGAGTGATGAAACGTTTCAAGCCGCTGCCCTTGCCGGCAGACTCCTTGCAGTACTGGCAATACCGGCGCTGTGAGGCCTTGCTGCAGCAGCATGCCGTGGCTTTGCAGTTGGGCTGGAATGGCGAGTGCTGGTTTGCCGGTTTTGATGACTGGTATCTGAGCAGCGAGTTTGTGCCGGTGCGGGCACCTGATGGCGGCTTGCAGTTGCAGGCCGCCGCCTTGCGGATACATGGCAGCTTTGGTCAGCGGCTGCCGGCATCCTGCCTGTTGTCGCTTAATCATCAACATGACAAGGCGCTGGCTTTGCGCAAGCTGATCGTGGTGCTGCATGTGCTTAACGGTTTGCAGCAATTCGGCAAGGGGCAGGCACTGCGCCTGACTCTGGACGGCTATTGTTGCTGCCACACACAAACCGAGCTGGCCCGGGTCTGCAGCGATTTGCTGGCGGCCTTGCAACTGGGGCAGCAGCATTTGCATCTGTTATTGCAGCTGGCTTGCCACCCGTCCGGCAGTGGTGGCAGGCAGCTGTTTGCCGAGTTTCGAGCCGCGGGGTTTCGCATGGGGCTCGATCATTTCGGGGCTTATCCGGATGATCTGGCTCGTTTGTGGCGTTTTGAGCCGGCATTTTTCAATCTGGCACCCGCCTTGCTGCATCGTGCGCTGGTGTTTCCTGTGGTGTCGCAGAAGCTTGGGCAGCTGATGCCGCAACTGGTGGCGGAGGGCTTTGTGCTGGGCGTTGACCAGATAGTCTGCGGACGCATGCTCAAACTGGCCGACGAGATGGGGGCCAGCCTGCTGTCAGGCAGCTGGCTTGAGGTGATGGCAGATGCCGCGGCCAACCCGGTGCCGCCAGGCAGGGCTGTCCGCTGGCAGGGCGAGCCGCGGACAGCCGCTGTACTTACCAGCCGACCAGGGTGATCACGCCCAGTACGGCAAAAATACAGGCCGCAATGCGATGAACGGTGGCCACCGGCAGTTTCTTGGCGGCAACCTCACCCAGCAGAACGGCCGGCACGTTGGCAATCATCATGCCCAGCGTGGTGCCCATGACGACGGCGAACAGCGCATCAAAACGGGCAGACAGTGCCACGGTGGCGATCTGCGTCTTGTCGCCCATCTCGGCCAGAAAGAAGGCGATGGTGGTGGCGCCGAACACCCCGAGCTTGTCGAACAGGCGGGTGTCATCGTCAAGCTTGTCCGGAATCAGCATCCAGATGGCCATGGCGATAAAAGACACGCCCAGCACCCAGCGCAGGATATTGTCGGTGATATAGGCAGAGGCAACCTGACCCAGCCAGGCTGCAGCGAGGTGGTTCAGTACGGTAGCGGCAAAGATGCCCAGAATGATGGGGACGGGTTTTTTGAAGCGGGCGGCCAGCAGCAGGGCAAGCAGCTGGGTTTTGTCGCCGATTTCGGCCAGGGCAACGATGCCGGTGGAGATCAGAAAGGCTTCCATGATGATTCCCGGGGGCTGCAAGCGCAACATGACTCGCCGATACCGCAGCCCCCGCTACGCATCGGAAAGTCATGAGTCTTGCCAGGCTGATGCTGCCAGCGCCATAAAGACCGTGGTCTTCAAGTATGTTGACGCTAGCCCCCGTCGCATTCGCGGGGCGGCTACTCCCTCAGGACGCGGCGATTCTATGCGCTGGCCACAAAAAACACAAGGTTGGCCGCATGCGGCCAACCTTGTTGTCACGGCGTGTACAGCTGTTTACTTCAGTTCGGAAGTACAGTGGCCGCAACGTGTGGCCTTCAGCGGAATGGTCGACAGGCAGTGCGGGCATTCCTTGGTGGTCACTTCAACCGGTGCCGGCGCTTCTTCACGCTTCAGGCGGTTGATGGTTTTGACCAGCATGAAAATGGCAAAGGCCACGATGGTGAAGCTGACCAGTGCGTTGATGAACAGGCCGACATTCAGGGTCACGGCACCGGCTTCCTTGGCGGCAGCCACCGAGGCATACGGCGCGGCAGCCTTGGCGCCTTCCTTCAGCACGAAGAACAGATTGGCAAAGTCGACATTGCCCACCAGCAGGCCGATAGGCGGCATGATTACGTCGTCAACCAGGGACTTCACGATGGCCCCGAAGGCGCCGCCAATGACGACACCGACGGCGAGGTCGATGACATTGCCACGCATGGCAAATTCGCGGAATTCCTTGATGATGGACATGTATTCCCTTTCTTGTAGCAGTCAGTAATGGCGGAAGTATCTGAATTGTACAAAGAGAATGCAAAGGTTTTTAAAGATAAATGGCAAGCCTGTTATCAGGCTTGCCATTTCGATAACTGGGGCTTGGCGCTTAACGCGGATTTTCGACCTCAAAATGCGAGGCGAGTGTTTTTAACTGTTCGGCTTGCTTGGCGAGGCGGCCAACAGCCAGGCTGGCGGCGCTGATATTGCCCTGCGAAACCTGGAATTGCTCGGAGATATTGGCCATGGTTTCAGCCAGGTGCGCGGCCGTGGCTGACTGCTGCACATTGCTGCTGGCAATCGACTGCATCATCTGGTTGACCTCGCGGGTGCTGTGATTGACTTCCAGCAGCTGCTGGCTGGTACGCTGCTGGGCATCGGCACCGGCGCGAGTCTCGTTGGTAATGGTGGCAATGGCGGCGACGGTCTTGCCGGCAGCCTGGTGCACATTGCTGATCAGCTGCTTGATTTCGTCGGTGCTCAGGCTGGTGCGCTCGGCAAGCTTGCGCACTTCATCGGCCACCACGGCAAAGCCGCGGCCGGTCTCGCCGGCACGTGCGGCTTCGATGGCGGCATTCAGTGCCAGCAGATTGGTCTGCTCGGCAATATCGTGGATGGTCTGGGTAACCTTGGTAATGCCCTCGATGGCTGACGACAGGTTGGCAATGATGTTCTGTGCCTGCTCCACTGCCTGGCTGGCTGCCAGCGTCCGCTCGCGTGAGGTATTCATTTCATTGGTGCTGGTCTGCATCAGTTCACCAGTCTTGTGGCTGATGCGGGCGGTGTCATCGGCATTCTGCGCGACGATTTCGATGGACGATGACAACTCTTCCACGGCCGCACTGACTTCGCGCACGTTTTCATTGCCGGCCTCCATGCGCTGGCACAGCTCTTCGATGCGCTGCTGGATGCTGGCGGTTTCGCTGGCCTGGGCGCGGGCGGTCATCTGCAATTCGTCCAGCATCACTTTCAGATGCACCTGCATATAGGCGAGGGCGGCTTCGAGCTGGCCTTGTTCGCCAGCACGGTCAATATCAAGCTTGTTGGTGAGCTTGCCCTCGGCAATGTTCAGGCAGGCTGTCAGCAAGCGGTTCTGGTGCTGTTCGCGGCTGCGGTTGAGCAGCAGGAAGCCGGCAGTGGTGAGAATGCCGAGGCCGGCAATCACGGCGCCGATCATGCCTTCATCAAACCAGGCCGCGACAAACAGCAACAGATTGATCAGCACCAGATAGCTGCTTTGCAGCCGTGCCAGCAAGCGGCCCTGCATCTTGGGCTTGTGCAGTTTTTTGGCCTGCATCAGCGCCGGGTAGCTGGCTTCGGCATGCTGGATGGCGCTGCGGCTGGCTGGTGTGCGCACCGACATATAGCCACGGGTTTCGCCGTCGTGCTTGACCGGTACCACAAAGGCATCTACCCAGTAATGATCGCCGTTCTTGCAGCGATTCTTGACGATGCCGCGCCAGCACTTGCCGGCCTTGACGGTGTCCCACAAGTCCTGGAATAACAGCGGCGGCATTTCGGGGTGGCGCACGACATTATGGTTTTTACCCACCAGCTCTTCGCGGCTGAAGCCGGATAGCTCGACAAACTGGTCATTGGCATAGGTGATGATGCCCTTGAGGTTGGTCTGCGTCACAATGATCCCTTGGGTGAAGGGGACTTCCACATTGCTGATGGGCTGGTTGATTTTCATGGGTGGTGAAATCCGTCTGGGGTTTGCGCTGCCATTAAGCGCGCCATCTTAAATGGCGGACCCATTTTCAAGTGTTACAAGTGCTTGATCCAAATCAATAATCTCCCAATTTATAAAGTATGCTTATCTGAGTGACTGTTTGTAAGCTTTATTTTAAAGTGTGTGTCATGAATACCCGCCGGCATTGTTGTACTTTCAATGCATAAATCAAGGATGCTTTATGAGAATCGCTGTATTTGATACCAAACAGTACGACCGGCAGGCGCTGACGGCGGCCAACCGCGACTATGGCCACGAGCTGGTGTTTTTCGAGCCACGGCTGAATCAGGCCACGGTCAGTCTGGCGGAAGGTTTTGATGTGGTTTGCCCCTTCGTGAACGACAAGCTGGATGCCGAGGTGATACGTCGCCTTGCCGAGATGGGAACGAAGCTGGTGGCGCTGCGCTGTGCCGGTTTTAACGGCGTGGATCTGGCGGCCTGTCAGCAGCATGGCGTGCAGGTGGTGCGGGTGCCGGCTTACTCGCCACATGCCGTGGCCGAGCATGCGTTTGCCTTGCTCCTGGCGGTGAATCGTCGCATCCACAAAGCCTATGTGCGGGTACGCGAGATGGACTTCTCGCTGGATGGTCTGGTGGGCTTTGACCTGTATGGCAAGACTTTCGGCGTGATCGGCACCGGCAAGATCGGTTTTGCCGCCATCGGTATCGCGCGCGGCTTTGGCATGAAGGTGCTGGCGCACGACGTGCAGCAGGATGCCACCCAGGCGGCGGCGATGGGTTTTGATTATGTTGATCTGGATACGCTCTTGGCCAAGTCGGACGTGATCAGCCTGCATGTGCCGCTATTGCCGGCTACCCGCCATCTGGTGAATGCCGACAATATTGCGCGCATGAAGCCGGGCGCGATGCTGATCAATACCAGCCGTGGTGGCCTGGTGAATACGCATGATCTGATCGAAGGCTTGAAGTCGGGTCAGCTGGGCGGAGTCGGGCTGGATGTCTACGAGATGGAAGAGGGCGTGTTCTTCGAGGATCTGTCAGGCACCGGCCTGCAGGATGATCAGCTGGCGCGGCTGCTGACTTTCCCGAATGTGCTGGTGTCGTCGCATCAGGGCTTTCTGACGCACGAGGCGCTGGGCAATATCGCGCATACCACGCTGGCTAATGTCAGCGATTACGCTGCCGGCAAGCCTTTGCAGAATGCGGTGCGCGGCTGATTGTTGACTATGACTTGCTCAATAGCCTTGCGGCCAACCTCAAAGGTTGGCCGCAAGGCTATTGAGACCGGGCATCAGCCATCAGCTTCGGCGGCTATGTTGATGCTTAATGCGCTTGCGGATCGCGGCGGAACACCCAGGTATGCTCGTCCGACGCCTCGGCGGCGAAAGCATAGCCCTCGCTGTCAAACTGCTTGAGTTGCGTCGCCTCGCTGATGCGATGGTCGGTCGCCCAGCGCGCCATCAGGCCGCGTGCACGTTTGGCGTAAAAACTGATGATCTTGTACTGGCCGTTTTTCAGATCCTGGAACACCGGCGTAATCAGCCGCGCCTGCAGCTGTTTTTTCTTTACCGACTTGAAGTATTCGTCAGACGCGAGATTCACCAGCACCGGCTCGGCCTCGTTGGCCAGCAGGCGGTTCAGCTCGGCGGTGATGATCTCGCCCCAGAATTCGTACAGATTCTTGCCGCGCGGGTTGGCAAGGCGGGTGCCCATCTCCAGGCGATAAGCCATCATCAGGTCCAGCGGACGCAGCAGGCCGTACAGTCCGGACAGGATGCGCAGGTGGTTTTGCAGATAATCCAGCCCGGCGCTATCGAGACTGGCGGCGTCCAGCCCTTCGTAGACATCGCCCATGAAGGCCAGTACCGCCTGTTTGGCATTGGTCGGGGTGAAGTCCGGCTGCCAGTCATGAAAGCGGCCAACGTTGAGCGTGGCGAGGGCATCGCTGATATCCATCAGCTGGCCGATATCAGCCGGGCTTTTTTCGCGCAGTACGCGAATCAGCTCGGCACTGTGATCAAGCAGGGCGGGCAGGCTGTGGCGGCGATCGCCTGCGGGCGTGTCATAATCGAGCGTCTTGGCCGGGGAGACTACCATCAGCATGGGCTTGTCCTTTGCGGAAATTCAGCCGGCTATTGTAACGCTTAAGGGGCAAGAGATGAGAGTGTTGGTGCAGCGTGTCAGTCAGGCGTCGGTTACCGTTGAGGGCCGAATCAGCGGCGAAATCGGCAAGGGCCTGTTATTGCTGGTCGGCATCGAAGAGGCCGACACCCGTGCCGATAGCGAGTGGCTGGTGAAAAAAATCAGCCAGTTGCGCGTGTTCAATGACGACAAGGGTGTGATGAATCTGTCTTTGCTGGATACCGCCGGCGAGGCACTGGCGGTCAGCCAGTTCACCCTGATGGCCAGTACGAAAAAGGGCAATCGCCCCGGTTACAGTCGGGCCGCACGGCCCGAGCAGTCTTCGCCGATGTTTGACGAATTTGTGGCCTTGCTGGCGGCCACTTTGGGCAAACCGGTGCCGACCGGTATTTTCGGCGCCGACATGCAGGTGGCGCTGATCAACGATGGTCCGGTAACCATCTGGCTGGATAGCAAGTCAACGGAATAAGCTGTCTGCGGTGCGGCCTGCCCGGCGTGCGGCCAAGCAAGGTTGGCCGCACGCTTCAGGCGTGGGTGTGACTGTCGGGAATGTAAAAGTGCACGCCATTCTTGCCGGTCTGCTTGGCCTGATACATGGCGTGATCGGCCTGGCTGATCAGCTGGTCGGCGCTGACCCGGTGTGCAGGGATGTACTCGGTCAGGCCGATGCTGACGGTGACGCTCAGAAACTGGTTTTGCCAGGCAATAGGCTGGCTGATATGCCAGGCCAGCTGGCGCATTTCTTCCTGCAAGGCCAGATGATCCAGCCTGTCTGGCAGGGCCAGCACAAACTCGTCGCCGCCGATGCGTGCGACAAAATCCGGTGGCAGATGACGGGCATGCAATTGTGAGGCGACCTTGCTTAGTACCAGGTCACCCGCCGCGTGGCCGTAGCGGTCATTGATCGGCTTGAAACCATCCAGATCAAGATAGGCGAGAATCAGTCGCGGCGGTGGCTGTTGCTGCAGTATCTGCGCCAGATAGGCGACCAGCGCGCGGCGATTGGGCAGGCGGGTCAGTGAATCCATCATTGCCTGGTTTTCCAGCTCGCTCATGATGGCTGCCTTCTGCGTGGAGAGCTGCTGCAGATGGCTGGCTGTTTCCATCAGCCAGCCGAGGATGGTGTCTTGCTTGTAGCTGACAGCCGGTAACGGTTTGTCCTCGCCGATGTGGTGAATGTGCTGGTAAAGCTCGCCAAGCGAGCAGCCCAGCACATGGCGGGTATAGCGCTGGATCTGCCACAACAGCCAGCACAGTATGCCCGTGACCAGCAAGAAAATACCGCGGGTGATGCGGGCGTGCAGCGCGGTGAGGGCCACCTCCTCGCGCGTGCGCACATCCACCATGTGATAAAAGTCGTTGATCGGCCGCATGATGCGTGCCTTGGTCTGGACATAGCGGTCGTCAAAAAGCAGGTTCATCGCCTGCTGGCGGATCCGGGCAGTCTGCAATTCATCGCCCGGCTTGGCTGTATCGACCAGCTCCATGGCGCGCCACTCGATTTCTGTCAGCAAATCAGACTGCTGTTTTGCCTCGTACAGCTTGGTCATTTCCTGTTCGTTGAAACCGGCTTGCAGCATCAGGCTGAGCAGGCTGGCAGCCGGGCCTACCTTGTCCGGCGGGTGTTCTCCCGCCAAAAGCAGATCCCAATAAATCAGGTTGTATTCGATTGGGCGGGGGGCAAGACCATCTCGAATCGCCTTGACCTTGTTGAAATAGGTTTTGAAACGCAAGTCGCCGGTGGCTGCATAGGCGCGAGCCATTCGCGTCAGATCGTCGGACGATTGCCTGAGCTCGTCCGCCAGCGCAAACGAGGTGAAGCGCCGTTCATTGGCTTGGTCAAGCCGCCATTCGGCGTAGACATAAGCGGCAAAAGTCATCGCGAACAGCAACATGGCCACAAAAGTAAAGCTGAACAACCTTTGCTGGCGATCCAGATTTTTTTCGGCAGTAGGCATGCGGCTGGGTCCTTGCGGGGGGAGGTCTGCAGGTGCTTGTGACTGCCTGTTGCCGGCAGAAACATAGCCCTGTCATTTACGATAGTCTGCGGGGCCTGCCTGTTCAAACTGCAACACAGTGTCCGGTCATGCATGCGGCGATTTGTAACTATCTGCTGCACAAGGGTATTGATTTAATAATTCCACCAGCTAGAACTGATGAAGGGAGCGACCCGATATTAAAAAACAGAGAGGTGTGCGATGCGGTTCATGACAATCAAGGCAAGACTGCTGCTGGCATTCGCGGTGATGTTGCTGATCATTATCGGGCAGGGGATCTATGCAGTACGGCAGTCTGAAAAAATCGGCGAAATGATGGTATCGGTTTACGACAATAATCTGGTGCCGATCCGGGATGTATCCGATGTCAATATGCAGGCGCTTTACCATATCCGTGCTGTTTTGCGCATGATGGTCGAGCCGACAGCCGAAGGGCGTGCTGCGGCCAAGGACGCCATGCGGCAGCGTGCTGAAAAGTATGATCAGCTGATGACCAAGTATCTGGGGGTGGTACTCAGCGATGCCGAGAAGGCTGCCTTGCAAGGCTTGAAGCCGGCGTGGGAAAAATACCTGCAATCGGCCGCCGAGGTGGTCAAGCTGGTTGACGAGGGCAAGACTGCAGAGGCAGCTGCGCTGTATATCCAGCAGACACGCCCGGCCTTTGACGCGGCAGACAATCTGCTGACCGAAATTGTCAATGTCAATGTGAAGCTGGCTGCGGACGCCAATGCGGATGGCAAGGCAACGGTCAGCGGCATCACCACCCTGACTATCGTGATGATCGTGCTGGCAGTGATTTTCACCGTGGCTGTCGCGCTGACTATCAGCGGCAGCATTAATAGCGTGATTGCCAAGCTGAAAGAGTCGCTGGCGCGGCTGGCGGCGGGGGATCTGACCATACTCGAACAACCGCAGGGCAAGGACGAAATTACCGAAATGCAGGTGGCGCTGCGTCAGGCGCAAGACAGCCTGATCAGTATCGTGCAGGTACTGAAGAAGAATGCCCAGACGCTGGATCTGGCCGCGGGCGAGCTGGTATCGGCCGCACAGCAGGTAACGGTCAGCTCCGAGCACCAGTCGGAGTCGACTGCCGACAGCGCAGCCTCGGTCGAGCAACTGACGACCTCGGTATCACATGTGTCCGACAAGGCGGGTGAGGCGAATCAGCTGGCCATCCGTTCTGGTCAGCTGGCCGATTCGGGACGTGATGCCGTCAACCGGGCGGGTGCCGAGGTGGAAGAGGTCAGTCTGGTGATTGCCAATGCCGCGCAGCGCATCGGTCATCTGTCGGGCGATATCCAGCGCATCGGCCAGATTTCGGTGATGATCAAGGATGTGGCTGACCAGACCAATCTGCTGGCACTGAATGCCGCCATTGAGGCGGCGCGAGCCGGGGAGATGGGACGCGGCTTTGCCGTGGTGGCTGACGAAGTGCGCAAGCTGGCCGAGCGCACAACCAGTGCCACCCAGGAGATCTCTGGCATGATCAGCTCTATCCAGAGCGGCTCTGATGAAGCGGCCAGCGCCATGATGGGCTGCACCAGCATCATCGACAAGGTCAAAGGAACAACCGGCAGCTCTAGCCAGATCATGAATCAGGTTGGTAGCGAGGCAGGCCAGGTGCAGAACGTGATGAACGAGATTTCCTACGCGCTGAACGAACAGGCGATTGCCAGCCAGAATATCGCCAAGACAGTCGAGGCGCTGGCGCAGATGTCGGAGGAAAACGTCGCCGCGGCCATGAGCGTGTCGCAAACAGCCGAGTCGCTGCGGGATCTGTCCGGCGGCATCAACCAGTCGATTGCCTTCTTCCGCACCTGAAGTGGCAGACCGGTATGAAAAAAGGCGGCCGGGGCCGCCTTTTTCCGCTTCTGCCTCAGTGGCGTGACTGCCAGTCTTGCAGCAGGCGGCAGGCTTCGTCTTGTACGTCGCCGCGATTGACGGCGAGTTCGTGATTGTCGGCGGCCATGCTGCGCAGCCAGGTAATCTGCCGCTTGGCCAGCTGGCGGGTAGCGGCGATGCCACGTTCGCGGAATTCGGCAGCATTGCACAGGCCGTCCTGGTATTCCCATGCCTGACGGTAGCCGACACAGCGCATGGCCGGCAGCTCCAGCGTCAGCTGTGGCCAACGTTGGCGAATGGCCGTCATCTCGGCCAGAAAGCCTTGCTCCAGCATCAGGTCAAAACGCAGCGCGATGCGCGCATGCAGCCAGGCGCGGTCATCCGGATTCAACGCCAGCCGCAGGAAGTTGCCTTGCGCCGCATCGTCGCGGCCGCGTGCCAGCAGCGCCGACATCGGCTGGCCGGACAGCAGGCAAACTTCCAGCGCGCGCTGGATGCGTTGCGAGTCATTCGGCGCCAGTCGCGCGGCGGTGACGGCATCGAGTGCGGCCAACCTTGCGTGCATCGCCGGCCAGCCAAGGCGGGCGGCGTCGTCTTCCAGCTCGCGGCGCAGCGCGCTGTCGGCTTGCGGCAAGTCGGACAGGCCTTCGGCCAGCGCCTTGAAATACAGCATGGTGCCGCCAACCAGCAGCGGCGTTTTGCCGCGTGCCTGAATCTCGTGCATCAGCCGGGTGGCATCGGCGTGAAACTGCGCGGCCGAGTAGGACTCGGTCGGGTCGATGATGTCGATCAGGTGATGTGGGCAGGCGGCCAGCTCGGCGGCCGTCGGCTTGGCGGTGCCGATATCCATGCCGCGATAGACGAGGGCAGAGTCGACGCTGATGATCTCGACATCAAAACGCTCGGCCAGCGCCAGCGCGAGGCCGGTCTTGCCGGAGGCGGTCGGGCCCATCAGGAAAATTGCACGCAAATCGGACATCGGCTATCGGCTTTCGGCGGTAAGTGGCTAAGGTTGGCCGCAAGGCGGCGTGGCGGGCTGGGCGGGCTTAGCGTTCCAGCAAGTGGCGCTTGTCCTTGATGGCCAGCCAGTGTGCGTGGTCTTCCGGCGCAGGAATGCGCGCGCTGATCACCGGCCACAGCGGTGCCAGCTCGGCATTGATGGCGACAAAATCGTGCTGGTCGACCGGCAGGTTTTCGTCGGCAAAAATGGCTTCGGCGGGGCATTCGGCCACGCATAGTGCACAGTCGATGCACTCGGTCGGGTCGATCACCAGAAAATTCGGGCCTTCATGAAAGCACTCGACCGGGCAAACCGCCACGCAGTCGGTGTATTTGCATTTGATACAGGCTTCGGTTACAACGTGCGTCATTGAACGCCTTACTCCTTGCTTGCGGCCAACCTTGGCCGCATAAATGCTGGCGGGCGCTGCGCGCGCCCGTTGTCTGTGTGCCATTTTAGCGTTTTTTTGCCGGTTTTGCCTTGCCATGTCTGATGCCATCCTCGCCCCGTCCCTGCCTTATCGCGGTCGCTTTGCGCCCAGCCCCACCGGTCTTTTGCATGCCGGTTCGCTGACGACGGCAGTCGGCAGCTATCTGGAAGCGCGTAGCCGTGGCGGCGAATGGTGGCTGCGGATGGAAGACCTCGATCCGCCGCGCGAGATGGCCGGCGCGGCCGACAATATCCTGCGCACCTTGGCGGTGTTCGGTTTCGAGTGGGATGGCGAGCTTAGCTACCAGCATGACCGCCACGATGCCTACCGCGCCGCGCTGGATCAGCTGATTGCTCAGGGCGATGCCTATGGCTGTGCCTGCACGCGCAAGGAGATTGCCGAGCGCAGCCAGCGCGGGGCCGATGGCATGATCTATCCCGGCAGCTGCCGCGATGGCGTGCCGGCCGGGCGCGAAGCGAGGGCGTGGCGCTTGCGAGTGGATGACCGCTACACCGGCTTTACCGACCGCTTGCAGGGCGAGTGCGGCCAACGTTTGCAAAGCGAGATCGGCGATGTGGTGCTGCTGCGTGCTGACGGTTTCTGGGCATACCAGCTGGCGGTGGTGGTGGACGATATTGCGCAGGGCATGACCGACATCGTGCGTGGCGCGGACTTGCTGGTGTCGACGCCGCGCCAGTTGTGGTTGCGCGAAAAGCTGGGGGGTACGCCGGTCACGCATTGTCATTTGCCGCTGATGGTCAATGCTGCGGGTGAAAAGTTGTCCAAGCAGACGCTGGCACCGGCGATTGATGCCAGCGCGGCAGCCGGCGAATTGCGGCTGGCACTGTCGCGGCTTGGTCATCATCCACCGGCCGAGGTCGTCACCCTGGCCGAGCTGTGGCAGTGGGCGCTGGCCAACTGGCAGCTGTCACGCGTGCCACGCGGACCTATCGTCCTGGCATAGCGATTTGCGGATACAATCGCCAACCTTGCGCGCAAGGCGGCCGGCTGGCTGTCTTGCCGCATTTCATTAGAGCGAAGCGCCAGCCAACAGGGCGCCAGCCGCTGTCATGACAAGACTTTGATATTCCGGAATAAAGGTTTGCTTTCAGCGCGGGGAACATCCGTGCCGAAGGGGAGTTTTGCATGGCAAGGGGCTGACGTGCCGGCTTGCCAGTCGCCAGAAGAGACAGAGCAAATCGACTGTGCGCCACCGCGCACCAACCGGAATCAAGCTTGCATGAATATCTATGAATTCAGCGCCGCGATGGCGCTTTTTGTTTTGGAGGACGCGTGATGAGTACTCAGACGACACCGCGTCACAAACTCGGCATCTGGATGTGTACCGCCCTGGTGGTGGGCAATATGATCGGCTCCGGCGTATTCCTGCTGCCGGCGTCGCTGGCGCAGTACGGCGGCTCCTCGCTGATTGGCTGGGTGATTACCTCGCTGGGCGCGATCTGCCTTGCGCTGGTGTTTGCGCGGCTGGCCAAGCTGCTGCCGCAACGCGCCGGTGGCCCGTATGCCTATATCCACGAAGGCTTTGGCGATTTTGCCGGCTTCCTGATTGCCTGGGGTTACTGGATTGCGCTGTGGGCCGGTAATGCCGCGCTGACGGTGGCCGGGGTCAGCTATCTGGGCGTGTTCTTCCCGGTGCTGAACGAAAGCAACTTTGCCGCCGGTGCAACCGCCATCAGCCTGATCTGGCTGGTGACCTGGATCAACAGCCGTGGCCCGAAAAGCTCGGGCAGCGTGGCAGTGGTAACCACCATCCTCAAACTGCTGCCGCTGGGCGCGGTGACGCTGGCCGGCCTGATCTGGCTGAATCCGGAGCTGGTGCAGTTCAACCCGAATGCCAAGCCGCTGGGCGAGGCGATTCCGGCCACCATGGCGCTGACACTGTGGGCCTTCCTTGGCCTCGAATCGGCCTCGGTGCCAGCTGGTGACGTGCACCAGCCGGAGAAAACCATTCCACGCGCAACCGTGTACGGCACGCTGATTGCCGCCGCACTGTATATCGCCAGCACCGTGGCACTGATGGGCCTGATGCCGGCCGAGCAGTTGGCCGCATCGTCCGCGCCATTTGCCGACGCGGCGCGCAGCCTGTGGGGCGAGTGGGCGTATTACGCGGTGGGTCTGGGCGCGGTGGTGTCGTGCTTTGGCGCGCTGAACGGCTGGTGCCTGATGCAGGGCCATATCCCGGCCGCCGCGGCACGCGATCGCCTGTTCCCGTCCTTCTTCCGTCGTGAAAACAGCGCCGGTGTGCCGATTGTCGGTCTGGTGCTGTCCAGCGTACTGGTCACGATTCTGCTGGCCAGCAAGTACGCCGGCGGCCAGAGTGGCGTGCAGATCTTCGAATTCGTGATCCTGCTGGCTACCGCTACCACGCTGCTGCCGTATGCCTTCTGCGCGATGGCGCTGCTGGCGGTGATGCTCAAGCGTCACCAGCAGTTCAGCCGTCGCGACTGGTACGCGCCGCTGGCCTTCTCCTTTGGCGGCTTTGCTTTTGCCATGTGGACGATTTACGGCTCCGGCGCCGAGGTGGTGATGTGGGGCGTGTTGCTGCTGCTGGCCGGTTTGCCGGTGTATCTGTGGCAGCTGCGCGAGCGCCTGCTGAAAGACTGAGCCAGCGCTGTCTTGCTGAAGAATGAGAAGCCCGCCGGCATCAAGCCGGCGGGCTTTTTCATGTGAGGGGTGCAAGGCTTACAGGCTGGCCAGCATGCGCTGTGCCAGATGGCGGCCGCTGAGCCATGCGCCTTCTACCTTGCCGCCATGCAGCCAGTCGCCACACAGACCAAGGCGAGTGTTTTCATCCCAGCCGCTGCCGGTGTGGCTGGCTACGCTGTCGGCGTAGCGCCAGCGGTGGCTGCCGGTGGCAACGGGTTCGCCGCCGCCGAGTTGCCGGAAGGCTGCCAGAAGCTCGGCCACTACTGACTCGGCGTCGGCTTCCAGCCATTGTTCGCTCCACGCTGCATTGGCCTGCAACACCCAGCTTTCTTCGCCGCTGCGGCCGGGTTTGCTGTTGTTGCGGGCCAGCCAGCGCAGCGGGCCTTCGTTGACAAAGGCGGCATCGAACGGCAGCGGCTGGCGCTCGGCAAATCTCGCCAGTACCGTCCAGCAGGGCAGCATGCGATGGCTGGCGGCCAACGCTTGCAAAGCTGCACTGTGGCCAGCCAGTAGCGGTACTGCCTGAGCCGGTGGTACGGCCAGCACCACGGCATCAAAACGCGCCGGCAGTGTGCCGTGCTCCTTGCTGGCCAGTTGCCAGCCGTCGTCGTGTGCGTGCAGTTGCTGCACGGTGTGGCTGAGCGCTTTCGCCAGGCCGGCCGCCAGCGCCTTGGCCGGTGCTGACATGCCGGGTACGCCGACATAGCGCAGCGGCACTTCCGTGTGTTCATGCGCCGTTGTGCCGATCACCGTCGGTCGGCCGGGCCAGAAGGCGATGTGGCCGTCGGCCAGCCAGCTGTCCACCTGTTGGCGAAAGGCGGGGTCACGCGCGGTGAAGTATTGCGCGCCGTGGTCGGCTTGCCAGTGTTCGCCACGACGGGTGCACAAGCGGCCGCCAAGGCCGCGGCTCTTGTCGAAAACGCTGACGGCGAGGCCGGCTTCGTGCAGGGCGCGCGCGCAGGAAAGGCCGGCCATGCCGGCACCGATGATGGCGATCTGAAGGGCTGAGGTCATGCGCTGTTGCTCCTTGTCTTGAATGGGGTGTCGCGCTGGCGTGGCAAGCTTGGCCGCAGGCTTGGGTGTGTGGGCGCTGGCTGCTTGCGGCCAAGTGTGTGGCTGACGGTATTCAGTGCCAGCCTTGTCGCCAGCGCGTGGTGTCGGTCAGTGTTTGCCACGCGATGATCTGGCTGCGGTGGCTGTAAACCGCCTCGATTTCGACTTCGCTGATTGGCAGCGCAGGGTCGTCCGGCTCGATGACGCGGGTCACCAGAAAGTGCTTCTCGCGCTGTTGTGGCGTCACTGCTGTCCATTTGCTCAGCAGCAGCTTGCGCGGGTTCAGGCGTGGCGGGCGTGCGGGTTTGTTGTCGGTACTCATGGCGTTTTACTCGTGGGCGAGAGGCAGGCAGGGACTCAGGCGTCGGGCCGCGTCTGGCTGACGCGAATCAGCTGGCCGGTGTCAAAGCCGAGCGCCGCTGCCTGTTGTAGCAGGCGCTGGTAAAGCTCGGGCGGCAGCTGGCGGTCGCGGGCGAGTATCCACAGATAGTCGCGGTCGTTGCCGGCCACCATCGCCCAGCGGTAATCGGGGTCGAGTGCGATGACGTGATAGCCGCCATAAAACGGCCCGAAGAACGATACTTTCAGCGAGGCAAGGTTGGCCGCACCATTGAACAGCGCACGACCTTCGGCCTGTTTCCAGCGCTGGCTGGCGCTGTCATAGCCGCGGTTGATCACGCGGATGCTGCCGTCGGCCTGAGGCTGGTATTCGGCGCTGACATCGCTGAGGCCGCGCTCGAAACGGTGGTCAAGGCGGGCAATTTCATACCACTTGCCGCTGTAGCGTTGCACTTCAAAACCGGGCAGCGGACGGATGCCTTCTGGCGGCAGGGTGGCACAGCCGCTCAGCCACAGGCTGGCGGCGACAGTCAGGGCGAGGGCAAACGGGCGCAGGCGCATGAGGTTTCCTTACAGTTGATCCAGCCGCTGGCGAATCGCTGTGGCGGTTGCGGTGATGGCGGCTTGTTCTTCGGGTGGCATATTGTCCAGCTGGCGATAAACCAGCCCCAGGCGCGGGTTGGCCGCGAGCTTCGGCTGTTGCCGCAGGAAAAAATCCCAGTACAGCGCATTGAAAGGGCAGGCGTCCGCACCGTAGCGGGCATCACGGCGGTAGCGGCAATTGCCGCAGTAATTGCTCATGCGGTGCAGATAGGCGCTGCCGCTGACATAAGGCTTGCTGGCCAGAAGGCCGCCATCGGCAAACTGGCTCATGCCCAGCGTGTTGGGCAGCTCCACCCACTCGAAGGCGTCGATATACACGCCGAGATACCACTCGTGCAGTGCCTGCGGTGACAGGCCGGCCAGCAGGGCGAAGTTGCCGATCACCATCAGTCGCTGGATGTGGTGGGCGTAAGCGTCTCGCAGCGACTGGCCGATGGCTTGCGACAGACAGCGCATGCCGGTTTGGCCATGCCAGAACCAGGCCGGCAGTGGCAGCTGATGATCAAAGCGGTTGCGCGTGGCGTAGCCGGGCATTTCGGCCCAGTAAATGCCGCGCACGTATTCGCGCCAGCCGATGATCTGCCGCACAAAGCCCTCGGTGGCGGCCAGCGGTGCGTGGCCGTCTTGCCAGGCGCGGATGGCCGCGGCGACGACTTCTTGCGGCGACAGCATCTTGGTATTCAGCGCAAACGACAGCAGGGCATGAAACAGTAGCGGTGCCTCACTGTGCATTGCGTCCTGGTAATCACCGAAATGCGGCAGGCGATGGGCAATGAAGTCATCCAGCATTGCCAGCGCTTCGGCGCGATTCAGCGGCCAACGTAGTGTCTCGGCTGCGGGCTCGCCAAAGCTGGCAATGCCGGCCAGCTGCAGCATCTGCCACAGCACGCGGTGATCGTGCTGCGGTCGGGTATCAGGCGGCGGCAAAGGTTGGCCGCGCCACGGTTTGCGGTTGTCGGCGTCAAAATTCCATTGCCCGCCCAGCGGCTGGCCGCTGTCATCCAGCAGCAGGCGGTGGCGCTTGCGCATGTAGCGGTAAAACACTTCCATCCGCCACTGCTTCTTGCCGGCAAACAGCTTCGCGGCCTCTTCGCGACGGGTGTAAAAGTGCTCGCTGCCTACTGCCTCGCAGGGGATGGACTGACGGGCTGCCCAGGTACGCAACTGCTGATCCAGCCGCCACTCGTCTGGCAGTTGCCAGCAAAAACGGCTGGCAGCGTAGTGCTGCAGCAGCGCATCGAGATTGTCGGTGAGGCTGCCGCGATTGCTCGTGTCGTCCAGCCGCACATAGCGCACGCGATGGCCGGCAGCCTTCAGCTGGCGCGCAAAATCGCGCATCGCCGCCAGAATGGCCAGCAGCTTTTGTGCATGGTGAAGCACATAGCCGGCTTCTTGCCGCAACTCCAGCATCACATACACCACGTCGTCGCGGCAGTCGGCAAACCAGCTGTGCTGCGGGTTGAGCTGGTCGCCAAGGATCAGGCGCAGCTCGGTCATGATCTGCCTGCCGGCAAGGGTTGGCTGGCGCACGCGGTGTCTGCGGACAGGCTGCGCATGTCTGGTTTGGGGCGTGTCATTAGTACGTGTACGTATCGGGTGCTTGTCGTTGATGTTGCAGTCAACGTGAAATCGCTATTTGTACAATACAAATTATGTACAATATTTAGGTGGGTACGCAAGAAACCCTCGCGGCCAACTGTCTGCAGGAGAGGGGGTTTACCGGATGAAAATGCGCAAGAAGGCTGATTTGCCAGCAAAAATCTGTGCAAGATGCGGCCGGCCGTTCAGCTGGCGCAAGAAGTGGCAGGCGGTGTGGGATGAGGTGAAATACTGTTCAGACCGCTGCCGGCAACGCTAGCGGCAGGCGCTTCTGTCCGTCAGCTTGAGGGTGGAAAATGGTATCGGGTCACAGCTAAAAATGCTGCTGTGGTGCGGGATTTCGCCGGATTTCAGTGCTTCGAGCGGGTGTTGCTGGCAAGGTGTCTGTCATTATTTTCCATAAGCCAGACGGTGACTGATGGCGGATTTTCATGACATTCATTGTGTCATATGGCAAGTGACTGATCTGGCGGCCAAAACCTGCTTGCCAAGGTGGCTATCGCCAACGATAATGCGCGCATTCCGCAGGAGAGAGTGATTGCCCGCTTGGGTGGTCGCCGCCGAAGGCGCAAGTGCACCCGCAATCGCTCAGGCAAAAGGACTGCATGAATCGGGCTTTGGCCCGCAGAATCTGGAGAGCGGCGCACAGGATGCGCCCACCGAAGGGGCTAACGGCGCAATGCCGGAAAATCTCAGGTGCAGGGACAGAGGGGTGTGAGAAAACAGAGGATACTCACGCTCGCAACAAGGACCTGTCATGACAGCCCTGCAACACACCCCGTTCTACGACGCACACATCGCTTCCGGCGCCAAGATGGTTGACTTCGCCGGTTGGGAAATGCCCATCCATTACGGCTCGCAGCTGAAAGAGCACGAAATCGTGCGTACCGATGCCGGCATGTTCGATGTTTCGCACATGACTGTTGTCGACATCACCGGCAGCGACGCTAAAGCCTGGTTGCAGAAACTGATCGCTAACGATGTGGCCAAGCTGGGCTTCGAAGGCAAGGCACTGTACTCCGGCATGCTGAACGAGCAGGGCGGCGTGGTGGATGACCTCATCGTTTACCTGACCGCGACCGGCTACCGCATGGTAGTGAACGCCGGCACGACCGAAAAAGATCTGGCGTGGATGGACAAGCAGTCCGCCGGCTTTGACGTGAAGCTGCAAGTGCGCCGCGATCTGGCGATGCTGGCCGTTCAAGGACCGCAGGCTATCGACAAGGTATGTCTGGTCAAGCCGGAGCTGGCCGAAGGCATCCGCGCACTGAAAGTATTCCAGGGCCTGCCGCAAGGCGAGTGGTTCTACGCCCGCACCGGCTACACCGGTGAGGACGGTCTGGAAATCATGGTTCCGGCTGCCGAAGCCATTACCTTCTTCAACCAGCTGAAAGAAGTTGGCGTATCGCCTATCGGCCTGGGCGCGCGTGACACCCTGCGTCTGGAAGCCGGCATGAACCTGTACGGCCACGATATGGACGAAACCGTCTCCCCGCTGGAAGCCGGCATGGGCTGGACCCTGGCCTTTACCGAAGGCCGCGATTTTATTGGCCGCGCCGCGCTGGAAGCGCAAAAGGCTGCTGGTGTCGCCATGAAGCAGGTTGGCCTGGTGCTGGAAGGCCGTGGCGTACTGCGCGAAGGCCAGAAAGTCGTGGTGGATGGCCAGGAAGGCATCATCACCAGTGGCACCTTCTCCCCGACCCTCAAGCATTCCATCGCCATCGCCCGTGTACCGGCCTCGACCGGCGCAGTGGCCCACGTTGATCTGCGTGGCACGCTGACCGAAGTGCGTGTGGTGAAAATGCCGTTCGTGCGTAACGGCAAAAAGGTTTTTGAATAAGTCTGGTGTATAACGCAGGGCGAGAGACGACAGCCCTGCCGAATCCTTACCCAATCTGGAGAGTAAACATGAGCAACATTCCTGCAGAACTGAAATACGTATCCAGCCACGAGTGGCTGCGTCTGGAAGCCGATGGCTCCGTTACCGTTGGTATTACCGAACACGCACAAGAGCTGCTGGGCGACATCGTATTCGTCGAGCTGCCAGGTGTTGGCGCTGCGCTGGCTGCCGATGAGCAGGCTGGTGTGGTCGAGTCCGTGAAGGCTGCTTCCGACGTATACGCGCCTATCGCTGGTGAAATCCTCGAAGTGAACGCCGAACTGGAAGGTCAGCCTGACCTGGCCAACAGCGATCCGTACGGCGCTGGCTGGTTCTTCAAGATCAAGCCGGCCAATGCCGCTGATCTGGATGCCCTGATGGACGCGGCTGCTTACGCGGCCGAAATCGGCGCCTGATGAAATGACCCTGCCGTGGCAACGCGGCAGGGTTTTGTTTTTGTGTTGCCCAAACACAGGAAAGACCCGTCTGGCCAGACTTGCGGCCAACCTTGGCCACAGCCGTTTTTCCTGTGTTTCTGTAACTGACTGTATCCATTCGGAATCGAAGACATGTCGCTCTCGCAACTCTTCAATCATCAAGAATTCATCGCCCGCCATATCGGCCCGTGCGAATCCGAAAAAGCCGAAATGCTGGCCTATATTGGCGCCAAATCGGTAGAAGATCTGGTGGCACAAACCGTGCCGGCCGGTATCCGTTTCAACCGTGCGCTGGATCTGCCAGCCGCACAGCGTGAAGTCGACGCGCTGGCTGACCTGAAAGCCGTCGCCGGCAAGAACGTGGTCAACAAGTCCTTCATCGGTCTGGGCTACTACCCGGTGATTACCCCGGGCGTGATCCTGCGCAATGTGCTGGAAAACCCGGGCTGGTACACCGCCTACACCCCGTATCAGGCTGAAATCGCTCAGGGTCGTCTGGAAGCACTGCTGAACTACCAGCAGATGATCATCGACCTGACCGGTCTGGAAATGGCCAACGCCTCCTTGCTGGACGAAGCCACTGCCGCCGCTGAAGCGATGGCCATGGCGCGTCGTGCCTTCAAGGGCAAGTCCGAGCAGTTCTTTGTTGACAGCCGCGTACTGCCACAGACCCTCGACGTACTGAAAACCCGCGCCGAATACTTCGGTTTCGAGCTGGTACTGGGGCATCCGGAAGAAGCCGGCAATGGCGACTACTTCGGTGCCTTGTTCCAGTATCCGGGCGAAGCCGGCGACCTGCTGGACCAGACCCCGTACATCGCCGCCGTCAAGGCCAAGGGTGCGATGGCGATTGTCGCTGCCGACGTAATGGCGCTGGTGGCACTGAAATCGCCAGCCGAAATGGGCGCAGACGTGGCCGTGGGTAACACCCAGCGCTTCGGCGTGCCAATGGGCTTCGGTGGCCCGCACGCTGCCTACTTTGCCTTCCGTGACGACCAGAAGCGCTCCGCGCCTGGCCGCATCATCGGCGTGTCGATCGACACCAAGGGCAAGCCGGCACTGCGTATGGCGCTGCAGACTCGCGAACAGCACATCCGTCGCGAAAAAGCCAACTCCAATATCTGCACCTCGCAGGTACTGCTGGCCAATATCGCCGGCATGTACGCCGTCTTCCACGGTCCGGAAGGCGTGAAGCGTATCGCTGCGCGCATCCATCGCATGGCTGCCATCTTCGCTCACGCGGTGAAAGCTGCCGGCAGCAAGCTGGTATTCGAGCGTTTCTTCGATACCGTACAGGTTGAGCTGGGCGCGAATGCGGCCAACGTTTACGCTGCCGCGCTGGCTGCCGGCATCAACGTGCGTGACGCCGGCAATGGCGTGTTGGGTGTCGCCTTCCACGAAGCCGCGACCACCGCTGATCTGGCCAAACTGGTTGAAATCTTCACCGGCAAGGCTGCCGACATCGCCGCGCTGGACGCTGCTGCCGCTGACGCGATCCCGGCCGCGCTGAAGCGTGAATCCGCCATCCTGTCGCATCCGGTGTTCAACACGCATCATTCCGAGCACGAAATGCTGCGTTACCTGAAAAAGCTGGAAAACCGCGACCTGGCGATGAATCACTCGATGATCAGCCTGGGCAGCTGCACCATGAAGCTGAACGCGACCAGCGAGATGATCCCGATCACCTGGCCGGAATTCGCCAATATGCACCCGTTCGCCCCGCGCGATCAGGCCGTTGGCTATCTGGAAATGATCGATGCACTGCAGCAGCAGCTGATCGCCATCACCGGTTTTGACGCCATCTCCATGCAGCCGAACTCCGGTGCGCAGGGTGAGTACGCCGGCCTCTTGGCGATCCGTCGCTATCACAAGAGCCGTGGCGAAGCCAACCGTACTGTCTGCCTGATTCCGCAATCCGCCCACGGTACCAACCCGGCGACCGCGCAGATGCTGGGCATGCAGGTAGTCGTGGTGAAGACCGACGAAAGCGGCAACGTTGACATCGCCGACCTGAAGGCCAAGGCTGAACAGCATGCGGCCAACCTTGGCTCGCTGATGATTACCTACCCGTCCACCCACGGTGTGTTCGAGGAAGGCATCAAGGAAATCTGCGAAATCGTGCATGCGCACGGTGGCCAGGTTTACATGGATGGCGCCAATATGAACGCCCAGGTTGGCCTGACCCGTCCGGCCGACATCGGTGCTGACGTATTGCACATGAACCTGCACAAGACCTTCTGCATCCCGCACGGCGGTGGCGGCCCAGGCATGGGTCCGATCGGCATGAAGTCGCATCTGGCACCGTTCATGGCCAACCACGTGGTGTCCGAAGTGCCGGGCGCTGTCGCCGGTCAGAGCGCGGTTTCCGCTGCGCCGTTCGGCTCGGCCTCGATCCTGCCGATCTCCTTCATGTACATCCGCATGATGGGCGCGGAAGGTGTGAAGCACGCGACCGAAATCGCGCTGTTGAATGCCAACTACCTGATGAAGAACCTGTCGGCGCATTACCCGGTGCTGTACACCGGCAGCAATGGCCGTGTGGCGCACGAGTGCATCATCGACCTGCGTCCGCTGAAGGCCGCCTCTGGCGTGACCGAAGTGGATGTGGCCAAGCGCCTGATGGACTACGGCTTCCACGCGCCGACCATGAGCTTCCCGGTAGCGGGCACGCTGATGATCGAGCCGACCGAGTCCGAGTCCAAGGCCGAGATCGACCGCTTCATCGCGGCGATGGTGTCTATCCGTCAGGAAATCGACAAGGTACAGAACGGCGTATGGCCTAAGGACAACAACCCGCTGTGCAATGCCCCGCACAGCAAGTCCGACATCGCCGGCGAGTGGACCCGTCCGTACAGCCGCGAGGAAGCCTTCTTCCCGCTGCCTTACGTGCTGGAAAACAAGTTCTGGCCTAGCGTGAATCGTATCGACGATGTGTATGGCGACCGCAATGTAATTTGCAGCTGCCCGTCCATCGACAACTACGAGTAAGCCTGCGAAGGTTGGCCGCAAGTCTTGCGGCCAACTTGCCAAGCCATGAAAAAAGCCACGCATTGCGTGGCTTTTTTCATGGCAGAAGCCGCTCAGGGCTTTTTCTTGTCTGCTTCTTTTTTCTCTTCGTCCTCATCGGTGCCGGCGACGGCCTTGACACCGGCAGCGGTCACATCGACAGCCGTGCCGACAACGGTGGCACCGATCTTGACCGTGGTGGCCGCGACGGTCACTGCCGCATCGGCAACCGCCAGAACGGCGCAGCCGGAAAGCAGGGTGCTGGCAGCGAGGGCGAGTAGCAGGGGGCGCAAGAGCAGCATGTGAGGACTCCGGTTGATATCGCCCGGCAGTCTAGCGTGTCGGCTTTACTTTGTCTTCCCCGTTGCATGGCCGGCCTGACCAAGATTATTCAATAATTGCTGCAGCTGCCCGGCCATGGCCTGCAGGCCTTGCGCCTCGCCCTCAACCTGGCTGGCACTGCCGAGGCTGTTGCCGGCCATCCGGCTGACACTGTCTATGCTCTGGGCGATGTGGTTGCTGCTTTGCAGCTGCTCTTGCAGCACATGGTGAATGCGGTTCATCGCCTCGATGCTGCTGACGGTTTTGCCCTCGATAACCGAAATCGCCTGGCCGGCCTTGTGCGCCTCGTCCGAGCTGTTGAGTACCTGGCTGATGCCGTGCTGCACGCCCTCAACGGCGCGTTGCGAGGCTTGCTGGATGCCGCTGACCATGGTCTGGATTTCCTGGGTGGCGCGACTGGTGCGCTCGGCCAGATTGCGGACTTCATCGGCCACCACGGCAAAGCCGCGACCGCTTTCACCGGCACGCGCAGCTTCGATGGCGGCGTTCAGTGCCAGCATATTGGTCTGATCGGCAATTTCGCTGATGGTATGCACGATGCGGCCAACCTCGCGGGCGTGGTTTTCCAGCGAGTTGATCACGTCCGAGACGTGTTGCACCGATTCGGTGGCGGCAGTAATGGCCAGTGCCGAATTGGAAATGACCTGGCCGCTCTGTTTGGCCTCGTCGCCGGCCTGACGCACGGTTTCCAGCGCGTGGCGGGTATTTTCACCGACCTGGGTCATGCTGCTGTTCATCTGGCTGATGGCGCTGCCGATTTCGTCGGCGGCGTGGCTTTGCGTGGCGGTGTCCTGCCTGACCTGGCTTGCCAGCCGGACGATATTGCTGCTGCTGTGTTGCAGCGAGCTGGAAACCTGCTGCAGGTGATTGATCAGACTCTGCTGACCATCCAGCAGATCATTGAAGGCCTCGATGCAGGTGACAAGCTCGGGTACGCCACCAACAGGCACCCGGGCAGACAGGTCGGCCTGCTGGCTGATCTGGCGGGCGGTGCGGGTCAGCGCCAGCATCGGGCGCACCAGCAGGCGACTCAGATACAGCGCGTAGGCCAGCATGATGATGCCGCCAGCGATAGCCAGCGTGGCGCTGACGGTGATTTCCATGCCGATAACCCCTTCGACATTGCTGCTGCTCTGGCTCGAGTCTTGCTCGATGGTGTCGGTCAGCTGCTCCATGCCGGTTTCCAGCGCCGAGAAGTCGTCTTCGAATGACTTCAGCGTGGCAGGAATCTTGTCAGGCTGGCTGGCAATGATGCTCATCATCTGCTGGCCGGTATCCAGATAGCGCCGGATCAGCGGCAGGGTGTTGTCGATGGCCTGATGTACAGCAGCGCTCTGGCTGATTTCACGATTGCTGTTGACCAGCTGCAGGAACTTGTCGGCGTGTTCCTGCAGATCTTTGGCCGCCGCAGTGATGCCGGCGCTATTACCGCCCTGGTGGTTGTACAGCGCGGCCAGCACGTCGGAGCGCACGGCATCGTGCATCATGTCGGCCTCGGTCTGCTGGCGGATCATCTTTTGCGTAACCAGTAACTCGGCAATGATCTGTTGCAGATGCTGGCTGTTGACGATGGATGAGCCGCCCAGCAGACAGCTGGTCAGAATGGCAATGGCGGCCAGCAAAAAAAGGTGGCTGCGGATGGATAGCTTGTGCATGGCGCGGGCCCGATGATGGCTGTACTCATCCTTTATAGTGACTGGGGCGGGAATGTCATCAGAATGTCTGCAG
Source organism: Vogesella lacus (assembly GCF_979366295.1). NCBI lineage: Bacteria > Pseudomonadati > Pseudomonadota > Betaproteobacteria > Neisseriales > Chromobacteriaceae > Vogesella > Vogesella lacus. The sequence goes on along the minus strand of NZ_CEETQT010000001.1, from coordinate 465,758 downwards.
GCTGGAGTATGATGCTGCACATGTAAATTGAATGGCGAGGTGGATATGGCAGGTGCCAGTCTGTTGTTGTTGCTCGATGATATTGCCGCGGTGCTCGACGATGTGGCGACCATGACCAAGGTGGCAGCGCGCAAGACAGCCGGTGTGCTGGGCGATGATCTGGCGCTGAATGCCCAGCAGGTATCGGGTGTTGATGCCGATCGCGAGTTGCCGGTGGTGTGGGCGGTGGCCAAGGGCTCGATGAAGAACAAACTGATCCTGGTGCCGGCGGCGCTGCTGATCAGTGCGTTTATCCCGTGGCTGATTACGCCTTTGCTGATGGCCGGTGGCTTGTTCCTGTGTTTCGAGGGCGCAGAAAAGTTGTTGCACAGTCTGTTGCCACATGCAGATGGCGAGGCGACATCAGGCAGCGAGAATGATGTCGCCGACAATGTCGAGCAGGACAAGATCGCGGGGGCGGTACGTACCGACTTTATTCTGTCGGCCGAAATCATCGTGATCGCACTGGGTACAGTGGCCAGCCAGCCGCTCTCGACCCAGCTGGCGGTATTGTCGGCAGTCGCGGTGCTGATGACGGTCGGGGTTTATGGCCTGGTGGCGGGCATCGTCAAGATGGATGATGCCGGGCTTGCCTTGTGCTGCAAGCCTGCCGCTTTCAGTCAGTGGCTTGGTCGCGGGCTGTTGGCGCTGGCGCCACGGCTGATGCGTTTGCTCGCCTTGGCCGGCACGGTGGCGATGTTCATGGTGGGTGGTGGCATTCTGAGTCATGGCATACCGCTGGTGCATCACCTGATCGCCGACTGGGCCGGTGTCACAGCGACGCTGCCGGCAGGGGCGTGGTGGTCATGGTTGGCCGCACCGTTGCTGGATGCGATCTTCGGTTTGCTGGCCGGCTTGCTGGCCGCCATAGTCTGGCAGGGCATCGCCCGACTGCGACATTAGTTTTCGTTGAAAGTTTGAATGATGGAAGCCCTGATGTAGAATCGGGGCTTCTTCATAACGAGGGGTGCTCCTCTAGTCCGATGGACATATTGATTATTCTCGTGCTGTTCTTCCTGAACGGTATCTTTGCAATGGCTGAAATCGCCATTGTCTCTTCCCGCAAAGTGCGCTTGCAGCAATGGGCTGACGAGGGCAATAAAGGGGCGGCTGCCGCGCTCAAGCTGGCTGACGAACCGACCCGCTTCCTGTCTACCATCCAGATCGGCATTACCCTGATCGGCATTCTGTCCGGTGCATTCGGTGAGGCCGCGATTGCCGACAAACTGACCCCGTACTTCGAGACCATGCCGCTCTTGGGCGAGTTTGCCCGACCGCTGGCACTGGGTATTACGGTACTGCTGATTACCTATTTCTCGCTGATTATCGGCGAGCTGGTGCCCAAGCGTATCGGTATGCAAAACCCGGAACTGCTGGCTTCGATAATGGCGCGGCCTATGCTGCTGCTGGCACAGATTGCCCGCCCGCTGGTACGCCTGCTGAGTCTGTCGACCGAAACCGTGATGCGTGTACTGGGTATCCGCAAGAACACCGACCCTTCGATTACCGAAGAGGAAATCAAGGTCTTGATGGAGCAGGGTGCCGACGAAGGGATTTTTGATCGGGCCGAACAGGAGCTGGTCGAGAACATCTTCAGCCTTGACGAGAAAAAAGTCGTGTCCATCATGACCCAGCGAAAAGAAGTGGTGGCGCTGGATATTGAGGACCCGCTGGAAGAAAACCTTGCCATCATCAAGCGTAGCGTGTTTACCCGTTACCCGGTGTGCAAGGGCGGTTTCGAGAATGTGCTGGGTTTTGTGCAAGCGAAAGACCTGCTGCAACGCCTGCTGGAAGAAAAATCGGTGAGTCTGGCCGAAATGGTCCGTCCTGCCTTGTATGTGCCTGAAGCCATCACCCCGATGCAGCTGCTGGAACAGTTCAAGCGCACGCGCAACCATACCGCGCTGGTGGTGGACGAGTATGGCGAGATCGAAGGCCTGGTAACCATCAATGACGTGATGGAAGCCATTGTCGGTGATATGCCGACCGATGCCTCGGACACCGACGAAGAAGCCGTACAGCGTGAAGACGGCAGCTGGCTGGTCGATGGCATGATGGCACTGGATGACTTCAAGGAACGTTTTGATCTGGACTCGCTGGAAGGCGAGGAAACCGGTAATTTCCAGACGCTTGCCGGCTTCGTGATGTTCATGCTGGGTCGTGTGCCGGTGACTGCCGACAAGGTCGAGTGGAACGGTTTCGTGTTTGAGGTGATGGATATGGATCGTACTCGTATCGACAAGCTGCTGGTGATTCCGCCGCCGCCGGCTCCGGATGCTGATTAAATCCGGACTGCAATAAAAAACGCCACGAGATAATCGTGGCGTTTTTTGTTTGTGCTGCTTGTGCTCAGGCAAGGCCGGTCAGCATCGCTGCACCGCAAGCCGCGATGGCGGCACCTGCCAGCTGCACGACGCGTGGCAAGCGTGTCTGCAGCTGTTGGCCTGCCAGCAGACCCACCAGATGTAACAGGCCGGTAGCGGCAAGGAAGCCCAGCATATAGATTGCCAGCGAGCCGCCAGGCGCTTCGCTGCCATGAGCGTGGCCGTGCAAGAGTGCAAAGGCGGCAATCAGCACAAGGCCAGCCTGGCCGGAAGTCTTGTCGCCACCGGCTACCATCAGGCCCAGCACCAGTACCGACAAAGCAATGCCGCTTTCGACCAGTGGCAGGCTGATGGTCAGCGCGGCCAGCACGCTGCCGGCCAGCATGCTGATCATGAACGTCGCTGGCGCCAGCCAGGCTTTGGCGGGTTGTTTGGCGGCCCACAGGCCGACAGCCAGCATAGCCAGCAGGTGATCCAGCCCGGCAACCGGGTGGCTCAGGCCGGAAAATAGTGTGAAAGCGTGGTCATGGCCGGTATGTGCCAAGGCGGGCAGGCTGGCCAGCAGGCCCAGTGTGGCGAGGGTCAGGCGGGTGTGACGCATCGTGGTCTCCGTGACGGTGTTGTTATGTGTAAAGCGCTGTTGTTACAAGAAGTGTGCCAGTGGCTTGTAATAACTAACCATTTGAAATTGTTGGGGAATTTCAGGGTTTTGCAGCGAGGGACTCTCAGGGGTGAGAGCTTGCTTGCCGCTTTGTGCACTTGGCCGGCAAGCAAGATGTCAGCTACCGGCTGGCAAGGTCAGCGTGAAGCAGGCACCGCCAGCGGGCAGATTGCCGGCTTGCAGCTGGCCGCCGTGCTGCTCGACGATGCCATAGCTGATGGACAAGCCGAGTCCGGTGCCTTTGCCTACGGGTTTGGTGGTAAAGAACGGGTCGAAGATGCGTGCCAGGTTGGCCGCATCAATGCCGGGGCCATTGTCGCTGATAGTCAGACGCACCATGTCAGCTTGCTGATCCAGCGTGAGCTGCAAACGTGCATGGCTGACGGTTTCCACGGCGTCGTAGGCGTTCTGGATCAGATTGACCAGTACCTGCTGCAACTGGTTGGCCGAGCCGGTTACAAGACATGGCTGATCCAGGCCGCGGCAATCGGTTTCGATGCGCAAAGGTGCCGCCTGCGATACCCAATGCAGCGCGCGTTTGCAGCACTCGGCCAGATCGACCTGCTGGCGCTGGTCGCTCTCGATGGCGGAAAAACGCTTCAACGCATCCACGATATGGCCGCTGCGTTCGGCCCCTTCCAGCAGACCGGCAGTCAGTGACGGCAGGTCGGCCAGCAGCCGGTCTATCTTCAGTTGCTGGCGCAGATTAGCCTGAGTGGCAGATTGCGGCTCGGCATGAATGGCGGCCAGATACTGCTGCAGTTTGCCGCCATAACGTTGCATGGCGTGGCTGTTGCCGACAATAAAGCTGATCGGGTTGTTGAGCTCGTGTGCGACGCCAGCCACCAGCCGGCCCAGCGACGCCATTTTCTCGGCCTGCACCAGTTGGGCCTGGGCCGCCTTCAGCGCCTCATGAGTCTGCTGCAGCTCGGCATACGCTCTTTTCAGCTCGCCCAGCGGGCGGCCAACGGCGACAAAACCGGTATAGCGGCGCTGGGCATCAAACAGGGCGCTGACATTCCAGGTCACCGGGATGGTCTCGCCGTGACGGGCAATCAGCGCCATTTCGATGTCAGAGCCCTCGGCATTGCCGGTAGCCAGGCGCTGCTGCAGCCTTTCGCGTTCATTCTCGCCGGGCACCAGATCGGTCAGCTTGCAGGCGGTCAGCAAGTTTTCGCCCAGGCCGGTCAGCTCGATCATGGCACGGTTGACCTGGCGCACCTGACCCAGCGTGTCACATACCACCATCACATCGGTCATGGCGGCCAGCACGCCCTCGGTGAACTGGTGAGAGGCGGCCAGTTCGCGGTGCTTGGCTTCGAGGGTTTCCTGCGATTGCACTAGCTCGGTATAGACCTGGTCCATGCGGCGGATCACGTCTATCCATGCTTCTTCGGCCAGCTCGTCGCCGCGACGGGTCGCTTCGCTGGCATTCTGGTAATAACTGTTCATGCGGCCAACCTTTTACTGCACCGTGCAAACCTGGCACGGGTCAAAACTGCGGACAATATGTTGTACCGCCAGCGCCTTGCTGTCGTCGGCTGCCGTGCCTATCAGCGCGGCCTCAAGCGGGCCGGGCTGGCCATCATCGTCGCGCGGCGAGAAATTCCAGGTGGTGGGGGCAATGATCTGGTAACGCTGGATGCGATTGCCGTCCAGCGTAATCCAGTGCCCGAGCATGCCGCGCGCCGCCTCGGCCAGGCCTTCGCCCTGTGCATAGACCGGATGGGCGGGCAGGGCATGCATGAAGGGAGCCTCCAGCGCGAGGGCCTGCAGCCATTTTTCCATCTCGGGCAGCAGCAGCGCCATTTCGCGCACCCGCGCCAGTACGCGGGTGAACACCGTGCTGCCGTATGTCGTGTACAGATTGCGGCATAAGGCATCGCGCCGCATCAGGCCGCGTGCCAGCGCGCCGGTTTGAGCCGGGCGGCCATCCAGCCGCGGTGCCTTGCTCCAGCTGTAGGCGTTTTTCTTGTCCGGTGTGGGGACGGTATCGCCTTGTGACGGGTGACTTTGTCCGAAATCCATCAGCCAGGCATGGCGCGTATGTTCGCGAATCTCGCTGCTGTCCAGCACATTGGGAAAGCCATTCTGCCAGACGCCGGCCGGCGACCATGCCGAGGCGCCGTCGATATAGGCCGGGCCGCTGATCGGCACGGCGCTGCAGCTACCCAGCGTGTGTAGCGACAGCGATGGTGCCAGCAGGATGAAGCGGCTGAAATCGGCATCCGGCGTGCGCTCGGCATGTTGTTGCAGCGCCTGGCCATCGCTGATGGCAGCGATCTCTTCCAGCCGGCAACCGAAGGTTTGTTGCTCCAGAAAACGGCGAAAAGCCGCCAGCCAGTGCTGCAGGCGGATGCGTTCGGCGGCCGACACCGTGCGGCTGACGCCGCCTGGCTGGATCGCCAGCGTATGCGGCCAGTGGCCGGCCAGCAGACCCATGAAGCGCATCAGCGTGGCGCGTGCGGCCAACATCGGGCTGTGGGCACTGCCTTCCACGGCCTTGAAGCGGGCGCGAATGGCCGGGTGCCACGGCTGGGCCGCATACTCGTCACGCGCAAAGTCCGGCATGAAGAACAGGTAAAAATGACTGAGATGGTCGGCAATATTCTCGACGGCGTGAATCAGGTTGATTACCCGCTCGCCGTTTTCGGCCGGGCGAACATCATAAAGCTGGGCCAGCGCGCGCGCGGCGGCCACGGATTGCGACACCGAGCAGATACCGCAGATGCGCGGCACGATGGCCAGCGCATCCAGTGCCTGGCGGCCAAGCAGAATGCGCTCGAAACCGCGGAACAGCCCGCTGGTTGCTTCGGCCGCGGCAACCTTGCCATCCTCGATATCCAGTGTCAGGGTGAGGTCGCCTTCTACGCGCCCCATCGGCCCCAGTATGCGTCGGCTCATGGTGTGTTCTTTTTTGGCAGTGAAGGGGGCAGGGTCAGGCGGTCTGCCGTGGCATTGGCCTTGACCCGGGTCGGCGTGGCCGATTTGGACAGCGTCGACAATGCGACAAACCAGGCCTTGGGCATATCGGTAGGCAGGCCGACCGGAAAACCGGCGATTTTCGGCGTTTCGAAAAAGCCGTGACCCGGGTCGGCAAAGTCTGGTGCAGTGCAATTGATGCATGGGTAGCCACCAGTCAGGCAAGAGCCTTCGCCATTCCATGGCCGGATATTGCAGTCGGCATGTGCCTGGGTGCCCTTGCAGCCGACAAACTCCATCAGGCAGCCTTGCTGGCCGGGCGCTTCGGCGCTGGCCTTGAATTCGTAAAATTCGTTCTTGTCACAGCCGTGGTGCACCAGCTTGTCGGCGTAAAAGCGTGGCCGGCCGAGTGGATCCAGATCACTGCTCTTCAGCACGCCGGCGGCCAGCATGGCCAGTGTCTCCAGCACCCAGCCCGGATGGGTCGGACAGCCGCTGATATTCACCACCGGCAAGCCGGCATGACTGCGAAACTCGGCACCCAGCAGGCCGCCGCCTTCGCTGCCGTGCCAGGCCAGACCCGTCGCACCGGTCAGATTGTCGCCGGCGGCGGTAATGCCACCGTAAGCGGCACAAGTGCCTACTGCGACCACATAATCAGCACGTTGCGCGAGGCGGCGGATGGTGTGCTGGTAGGGCGAGTGCTCGGGGCCATGAATGTGGAAGCGACCATCAGCCCCGGTCATCACCGAGCCTTCCAGGCACAGGATGTCGATCCCTTCGCTGGCCAGTTGTTCCAAGAGGGCGATGGCCTCGTCACCGCTGGCTTCGCTCAGCGAGGGGTGATAGGCAAGGCGGATGCCGCTATCGGTCAGTGCGGTCAGAAAGTCCGGCGATTCGGCGCACAGCACCGACAGCGTACAGCCACCGCAGCCGCCCGATTGCAGCCAGACCATGGTTTTGTTGCTCATATCACTCCAGTCCGAAGCGCGACAATTTGCTGCGCAGGCCGACACGCGACAAGCCCAGCTCTTCTGCGGCGCGGGTCTTGTTCCAGCGGTGGCGGGTCAGGGTTTCCTTGAGGATGCGCATTTCCAGCGCCTCCAGCCGGGTTTTCAGATCGCCCTCGATGCTGGCGAGAAAGGCCAGCTCGGCCACCTGCTCTTCGGCGGCAGCCTGCAATACCTCGGGCGACAGCAGCTCGGCCCCCAGCGCATCGCCATCAGCCAAGACCAGCATGCGGTGCAGCTCGTTGCGCAACTGGCGCACATTGCCGGGCCAGCGATAGTGGCGCAGCGCCTCCTGGGCGTCCGGCAGCAGACTCAGCCCCGGTCGCTGGTAATGGCGGCGGGCATCATCCAGCAGGTGCTCGGCAATCAGCGGGATGTCGGCCGGCCGCTCGCGCAGCGGTGGCACCGTAACGGTAAAGGCCGACAGCCGGTAGTAGAGATCCTCGCGGAAGCGGCCCTCGCGTACCAGCTCGGTCAGCTTGCGGTTGGTGGCGGATACCACGCGCACATCGACTTTCAGCGCGCGATTGCTGCCCACCGGGCGGATTTCGCCTTCCTGCAGCACGCGCAGCAGCTTGGCTTGGAAGGCGGGCGAGGTCTCGCCGATTTCATCCAGAAAGATGGTGCCGCCGTCTGCCTGCTGAAACAGGCCGACATGATCCTGATAAGCACCGGTAAACGCGCCGCGCTTGTGGCCGAACAGCTCGCTTTCCAGCAGTTGCTCCGGCATCGCTGCACAGTTTTCCACCACGAATGGCCTGTCCTTGCGGTGGCTGGCGTAATGCAGCGCCCGCGCCAGCAGTTCCTTGCCGACGCCGGATTCGCCCTCGATCAGCACCGCAATATCAAAGCCGGCCACCCGCTCCAGCAATTCGCATACCTTGTCCAGCGGGCTGCCGGCGGCGCGGGTGATATTGGCCAGCGCATGGCGACTTTTTAGCTCGCGGCGCTTGCTGTCGACGCGGCCTTGCAGCCACGGTGCCGAGCTTTTCAGCTCCACATTCAAGAGCTCGTTATCCTGCTGCAGGCGGAACAGCTCTACCGCGCCCTGCACCGTCAGCATCAGGCTCTCGGGGTGCCACGGTTTGAGCAAGTACTGGTAAATGCCGGCTTCGTTGATGGCGGCGATGATGTCGGCGTTGTCGGTGTAGCCGGACAGGATGATGCGCACCACCTGCGGGTGGCGTTCGCGTACTTCGCGCAGCAAGGCCACGCCGGTGGTGTCCGGCATGCGCTGGTCGGTCACGATCACCTGGATGAACTCGCTTTCCAGAATCGCCAGTGCCTCGGCGGCATTGCTGGCGACAAACAGCGTGAAGTCGTCTTCCAGCGTGCGGGTCAGCGCCTCCAGCGAGCGGATTTCGTCGTCAACCAGCAATACAGCAGGCTGGGTACTCATGGCGCTTCCTTTGCGGGTGAGTGCGGTAATCAAGGGGCATGCGGGGATTCTATCCGGTTTGCGCGTCAGCAGATGCGCGGCAGCATCTCGCCGCTGAGCCAGTCGAGCAGGCGTTCACCGCCAAAGCTGGTTTTCACCCGCACAAAGTGGTGCGGATCGGCCACCACGCGGCCAACCTTGGCCGCATGCTGCCCCAGCGGATGGGCGCGCAGCGCGGCCAGCGCGGCATCGGCCTCGGCGGCCGGGCAGATGGCAATCAGCTTGCCCTCGTTGGCTACGTACAGCGGATCGAGGCCCAGAAACTCGCAGGCAGCCTTCACCGCCGGCTGCACCGGCAGCGCATCCTCATCCAGCACCATGCCGACGCCGGATTGCTGCGCCAGCTCGTTCAGCGTGGTTGCCAGGCCGCCGCGGGTCGGATCGCGCATCAGGCGAAGGCCGGGGCAGGCGGCCACCAGGTTGGCCGCAAGAGTGTGCAAGGCGGCGGTGTCCGACACGATGGGGCTGGCAAAGCCCAGACTCTCGCGCTGGCTCATCACCGCCATGCCGTGGTCGCCCAGCGTGCCGGACACCAGGATCACGTCGCCATCCCGCGCCTGGCTGCCGCACAGCTTCACGCCCTCGGGCACCACGCCGACGCCGGTGGTGGTGATGAACACCCCGTCACCGTGGCCGCGTTCCACCACCTTGGTGTCGCCGGTCACGATACGCACACCGGCGTCACGGGCGGCGGCGGCCATGCTGTCGACAATGCGCTTGAGGTCGGCCAGTGGCAGGCCTTCTTCCAGAATGAAGCCGGCGCTCAGGTACAGCGGCGTCGCCCCGCCCATCGCCAGATCGTTCACCGTGCCGTGCACCGCCAGACAGCCGATGTCGCCGCCGGGAAAGAACAGCGGCGAGATCACGTGGCTGTCGGTGGCGATGGCCAGCCGTCCGCTCGGCGGCGGCAGGATGGCCTGATCGTTGCCCTGGCCGAGGTAGTCGTTGTGGAAGGCCGGGGCAAACAGCTCGTCCACCAGCTGGGCCATGGCACGGCCACCACTACCGTGAGTCATGTCGATGCGGCCGTTTGCCAGATCAAGCGGGCGCAGGTAGGGCTTTTTCATGCGGTGGCCTCTTGTGGTTGGCCGGTAAAGCGGCCGTAGTGGTAGTGCGCGGCACAGGCGCCTTCGCTGGACACCATGCACGAGCCCAGCGGGTTATCCGGCGTGCAGACAATGCCGAACACCTTGCAGTCTTGCGGTTGTTTCTGTCCGCGCAGGATGGCGGCGCACTCGCAGGCCTTGTGATCCGGCACGTGGCGGTAATCAAGGCCAAAGCGCCGCTCGGCATCAAACCCGGCGTAGTCGGGGTGGATGGCGAGGGCGGAATCCGGCACCTGGCCGAGGCCGCGCCACTCGAAGGTTGGCCGCAATACCATGGTTTCGGCCACCACGGCGCGGGCGGTGGTGTTGCCGGACGGGGTGACGGCACGGGTGAACTGGGTTTCCACACCCACCTCGCCACGGTTGATCATCTCTACCAGCATCAGCACCGACTGCAGCACGTCCAGCGGCTCGAAACCGGCAATCACCACCGGCTTGGCGTACTGCTGCGACACCGCGTGATACGGGTCGCTGCCGATCACGGTGCTGACATGGGACGGGCCGATGAAGCCATCGAGCTGCACCGCATCGCCGGCGGCCAGCAGGTGCGCCATCGCCGGCGGCGTCAGCACGTGGTTGCAGAACACGCTGAAGTTTTTCAGACCCTCGGCACGGGCCGCCTTCAGCGCCAGCGCGGTAGGCGGGGTGGTGGTTTCAAAACCGATGCCGAAGAACACCACTTCGCGCTCTGGGTTGTCGCGGGCAATCTGCAGCACGTCGGCCGTGGAGTACACCATGCGGATGTCGCCACCCTGCGCCTTGGCCTTGTACAGCGACAGCTTGTTGCTGGCCGGCACCCGCAGCGTGTCGCCATAGGTACAAACGATGGCCTTGTGCTGCAAGGCCAGCTCAATGGCCGAGTCGATGCGGCCGATGGGCAGCACGCACACCGGACAGCCCGGGCCGTGGATCAGGCGGATGTTGGCAGGCAGCAGGCCGGTAAGGCCATAGCGGGCGATGGCGTGGGTGTGACCACCGCAAAATTCCATCAGCCGGTATTCGCGTTGCGGGTCAACGGCTTCACGGATGCGCTGGGCCAGACCGCGGGCAATGTCGCCGCGGCGGAATTCGTCCACGTATTTCATGGCTGTTGCTCCTGCGGCAGGGCCGCCAGTTCGTCCATTAGCGCCAGGGTTTTTTCGGCCTCGGCAGCGTCGAGTTTGCCGATGGCGTAGCCCACATGCAGGATCACGTACTCGCCGGGCTGGACATCGGGCACCAGTGCCACCGATACCTCGCGCGTTACGCCGTCCACCTCCACCCGTGCATTGTCGCCGGGCAGTCGGGCTATCACTTTTACTGGCAGGGCCAGGCACATGGTGCAGTCTCCTTGTTGAGTAATCGGTGGCGGGCCACCCAGGCCTGGCCGACGGCCAGACCGCCGTCGCCGGCTGGGAGTGCCTGCGGGTAGTAAACCGTGAGGCCGGCGGCCTGCAAGGCGGGTAACAGCGCAGCCAGCAGGCGGCGATTGGCGACGCAGCCGCCGCCGAGGGCGATAGTCTTCAGTGCCTGCTGACTGGCGGTGCGGATGATCCAGTCGGCCAGCGCGGCGGCCAGCGTGGCATGCCATTGACTGGCGATGGCGCGGGCATCGTGTTGTGTGCTCAATGCCTGCAGCAAGATGTTCAGTTTCAGCACGTTGGCCGCATCGATGTGCCAGTGGCCGGCCAGCGCGCTGGCGGGTGTGGCCAGCGCTTCGAGCCGCTGCGGGGCTTCGCTGTCGAAATCTTGCCGCAGGCACACCCCGGCCAGCGCGGCCACCAGATCGAAATAGCGCCCCAGGCTGCTGCTGTCGGGGCAGTTGAGGCGGCGGGCCACTTGCTGCGCCAGCAGGGCAAAGGCCGGTTCGTGGCCAAAGCGGCGGGCGGCGTCGTCGGGCCGGCCCTGTTGCAGCAGCCAGCCGGCGGCCAGCCGCCACGGTTCGCGGGTGGCGGTATCGCTCCCCGGCAGGGTCAGCGTAGCCAGATGGCCCAGGCGCTGGCAGTCGGCACCCTCGACCCGTAGCAGTTCGCCGCCCCAGGCACCGCCATCCTCGCCCAGGCCGAAACCGTCGATGGCCAACCCCAGCACCGGGCCGGTCAGGTGGTGCTCGGCGCAGACGGCAGCAATGTGGGCATGGTGGTGGCCGACGCTGATCAGCGGCACGCCGGCCGCGGCGGCGAGGTTGGCCGCATGGTCGCTGGCAAAGTGCTGGCCGTTGTCGCAGGCAATGGCCGCGGGGCGCACGCCGGTCAGCGTCTGCAACTGCGTGATGGCCGCTTCCAGTGCGAGGCAGGCGGCGGGGTGGTCGAGGTCGCCGACATGGGCGCCGGCAATCGCCTGCTCGCCGCGCAGTACCGCTGGCGCGTTTTTCAGATAACTGCCGGTGGCCAGAATGGCCGGCCCGTCGGCGGACAGCGGCAGCACTTCCGGCACGTGGCCGCGGCTGCGGCGCAGCATGGTGCTGCCCAGCGCATCGACGCGCTCGACGCTGTCGTCGCTGCGGGCATGGATGCCACGGTCGTGCAGCAAAAAGCCGTCGGCGATGCCGGCCAGTGCGGTTAGTGCCTCGTCGTTATCGATGGCCACCGGTGCGCCGCTGGCGTTGCCGCTGGTCATCACCAGCAACAGCGGTTGGGCGTCGGCCAGCCAGCCGCTGCCGGCGGGGCGGCCGGCAGCCTCGTGCCACAGCAGCAGGTGCAGCGGGGTGGGCGGCAGCAGCACGCCCAGCTCGGCAAGGCCCGGTGCCAGTGTGTCGGGCAATGCGGTTTCGCCGCGCGGCAGCAGCACGATGGGGCGGCTCGGGTGTGTCAGTCGTTCGGCGGCGGCCGGGCTAATGGCCACCACCGGCTGCAGGCTGGCCAGGTTGGCCGCCATCAGCGCCAGCGGTTTGCCGGGTCGGTGCTTGCGCTGGCGCAGGCGGGCGATGGCCGCGGCATTGCGCGCATCGCAGGCCAGATGAAAGCCACCGCTGCTTTTGATCGCGACAATGCCGCCGTCTTGCAGGGTGGCCAGTGCCAGTGCAATCGGGTCGCCGGCCACGCGCTGGCCATCGGCAGCCAGATACTGCAGCTGCGGGCCGCAGTGCGGGCAGCAATTGGGCTCGGCGTGAAAGCGGCGGCTGGCCGGATCGTGATAGTCGGCCTCGCAGGCCGGACACTGCGCGAAGCCGGCCAGCGTGGTGTGGCGGCGGTCGTAAGGCAGGGCGCGGGTAACGCTGTAGCGTGGGCCGCATTGCGTGCAATTGATGAAAGCATGACGCCAGTGGCGGCCGGAAGGGGCGAACAGCTCGCCCAGACAGGCCGCGCACGGTGCGCTATCGGCCGGCAGCCGCACGCTGGCGGCACTGCCTTCGCTGTGGCGGATGCAGAACAGGGTGTCGCCGGTAGGCGGCAGTGCACGGCAGCTCAGGCTGTCCACCTGCGCCTGCGGCGGCAGGGTGGCCAGCAGCTGGCGGGCAAAGGCCTCCAAGTCCGCGTGTTCGCCCTCGGCCTCGATACAGACGCCATCCGGCGTGTTGGCGACGTGGCCGGTCAGCGCCAGCGCCTGCGCCACGCGCCAGACGTGCGGGCGAAAGCCCACCCCTTGCACGCGGCCTCGGGCCAGCCATTGGCGACGTTCGCGCGACATACCCACTCAGCCTTGTGCCAGCTGTGCTTCCAGCGCAGCGACTTCGGCTTTCAGCGCGGCCAGCTCGGCCAGTTGTGCGGCGCGTTCGGCGCGCAGGGCGCGGGCTTCGATCAGGCCGAAAGCCAGCCACTGCAGCCAGCCGTCCATGCCGTCGCCGGTCTTGGCTGATAGCTGCAAGACCTCGATAGCCGGATTCACGCGGCGGGCGTAGGCAATACAGGCATCAATGTCGAAATCCAGATGCGGCAGCAGGTCGGTCTTGGTCAGCACCATCAGGCTGGCGGCGGCAAACATGTCCGGGTATTTCAGCGGTTTGTCCTCGCCCTCGGTGACCGACAGGATGGCTACCTTGTGCGCTTCGCCCAGGTCGAACGCGGCCGGACAGACCAGATTGCCGACGTTTTCGATCAGCAGCAGGCTGTCGTCCTGCAACGCCAGCGCGTCCAGCGCCTGGCCGACCATGTGCGCATCCAGATGACAGCCTTTGCCGGTGTTGATCTGGATCGCCGGTGCGCCGGCGGCGCGGATGCGTTCGGCGTCGTGCGCGGTTTGCTGGTCGCCCTCGATCACCGCCAGCGGCGTCGATGCGGCCAACCGTTGTACGGTGTCGGTCAGCAGCGTGGTCTTGCCCGAGCCGGGGCTGGACACCAGATTCACCGCAAAGATGCCGCGCTCGGCCAGATGGCGGCGGTTGGCCGCCGCGTACTGGTTATTTTTGCCGAGGATGTCCTGCTCGATCTTTACCATCCGTGCCTGGCTCAGGCCCGGTGCGTGGGCGTGGGCCGGCCCGTGGCCGTAATGATGGGTGCCCTCGCTTATCTGCAGCGGATTGCTGTCTTCGGTGACCACCGCGGCGGGGGCTGCATGCTCATGAGCATGTACATGGGGGTGCGCATGGTCGTGGTGGTGGCCGGCATTCTTCGAGCGATACGGGTATTTCACTGCAGGCTTTTTGCCTTCGATGCTGACATTGCCTTCGGCACAGCCGCAAACGGTACACATGAGTTGTCCTTTCGATTTTGTCTGGCGTCCATAGTTGGCCGCAGACGTTTATTCCACTTCCAGTTCGGCCACGCGCATCTCGTCGCCGCCGCTTACCTGTACCTGATGTTTGCCGCAGGCGGGGCAGGCATCAAAGCGCGCATGCACCGTCACCGGCGTGCTGCAGGCCAGGCACCAGCCTTGGCCGGGGATGCGTTCGATGTGCACCTGTGCACCGTCGGCCAGGGTGTCGCGCAGTACCACGTCGAGACAGAAGCTGAGTGCCTCGACTTCTACGCCGGCCAGTTCGCCCACTTGCAGCCACAGCTGTTTGACGCGGCGAAATTGCTGCGAGGTGGCGTGTTCTTCTAGTAGCTGGACAATGCCTTCGGCCAGTGACATTTCATGCATGGCAGCTTTCCTTGTCATTTTGGTTTGCCAGTGTAATGGCAACGCAGGGGTCGATCAGCAAGAGTCGGCGATAAATGGCTTCATCACTGCCGCTTTGCGCTGCTTGTGCCATGCAGCCAGCGGGGTGGGCATGCCATAGCGTCGGCGGCAGGATGCGGTAAGCCGCCACGCGGCCATCGTCGCCCAGTGTGGCCAGATGCAAGAGCGGGCCGCGGGCGGTTTGCACACAGGCCAGCCCGGCCGGGCCCAGCCGGCTGGATGTGGCGGCGGGCAGTTGGCCGCACAGGGCATCGGCCAGCCCCAGCAGGCGGGCAAGCAGACGGTCGGCGCTGACGTGGCCGGCGTCCAGCCAGTCTTGCAGCAGCGGCTGGTAAGTGGCGAGTGCGCCGGTTTCTACCGCGCGGCCTTGCCACTGCGGCTGGGTGCTTAGCCAGTCTGTCTCTGTGGCGAGGGTTGCTGCATCGGGCAGGATCTGCAACACCGGCAGGGGCTCGGGTTTATCATCCAGCAGCCTGGTCAGCGCGCGGGCGGCGGCGGTGCTGCCCTGGCTTGCCCAGTGTTGCCAGCCCGCCAAGTCGCAAGCTCGCCAGTTGGCGATATCACCGCCGAAAACGCTTTCAGCGGCGAGTCTTTGCAGGGCTGGCATCGACCCGGCCTCGCCCAGTGCGCGTACTTCGTTCGCGGCAATGCGTTGGCCGCAGGCTGGTGCCCAGTCCAGCAGCCAGCGGCGCAGGGTTTCGCGGATCGCTTCTTGCTGCACGGCGTGCAAGGCATCGTCACCGGCGCGAATAGGCATGCCTGCGGCAGCAGCCAAGGCCAGGCGTGCGGCCAAGCCTTGGGCGTGGCCACACAACGCAAACAACGACGGTGCCAGCCAGCTCACCTCATCCGGCAGACGGCCGACAAACAGCTGCTCGGCCGCCAGTCGTGGCCAGTGCACGCGCACGCCGTCGGCGCTGCGATGGATGCTGATGGCGTCGTTGCTCATGCACGTAGCCCGAACAGACGGCGCCGACTCAGGTCCGGCCCGGTGGACGGCGGCGGCGCGGGCGGCGTGCACAGCAGCTGCAACACCTCGCGGGCGGTGGCTACTGCGCTGTCGTGATCGGCAAACTGTGGCAGCGGCGAAAACAGCGAACACATCAGGTAAGGGCCGATGGCCGCCTCGTGCCCGCCGATAAACGGCATCTGGCCTTCTGGCAGCGCCAGCAGGGTTTCTTCGCCGCTGGCGACCGCCGGCAAGGGCGCTTCCCCCGGCAACAGCATCAGGTTGATGAACCACGGCGTTACCATCACCCCCAGCCAGCCGCCTTGCCAGGCGTGAAACCCCACCGCCTCGACGCGGATGGCCGGATTCAGGATGGGCACATCCTGCATGCGGGTGGCGTGGATCAGCCGGTAGGTGGTTTCCAGCTCGAACGAGGGGTCATGCGGCCAACCTTCGCGGGCAGGGTGCGGGCGGGCGCTCATGGCAGCACCATGAACTGCTCGTGCGCACCGTCGCACACCGGGCAGCGCCAGTGCGCCGGCAGCGCGCTGAACGAGGTGCCGGGCGGAATCTGCCACACGGCATCGCCCTCGGCCGGGTCGTATACCCACCAGCAGATTTTGCATTCCAGCCGTGCGTCGTCGGCAATGCGATTGTCGTGGCCGAGGAAACTGCCTTCAAAGGTATTCATGCGGCCTCGCCATTCAGCCAGAGCAGTGCTT
The DNA here is from genome assembly GCF_979366295.1 of Vogesella lacus. Lineage (NCBI taxonomy): Bacteria > Pseudomonadati > Pseudomonadota > Betaproteobacteria > Neisseriales > Chromobacteriaceae > Vogesella > Vogesella lacus. Next base: position 449,547 of record NZ_CEETQT010000001.1, on the reverse strand, counting down.
CTTGCAGGCGGTCGATGGCATCGGCGATGTCGTCGGCCGCGGCCAGCGCCACCTCGGGCAGGCGGCTGATTTCCAGCGTATCCAGCAGAATGGCGTTCATGCCGTTGAAGTACTGTACCCGCCACACGTTTTGCAGGCGGGTGGCCATCACACGGCACTTGCCGTAACCGCGCGAGAACACACCGCTGTTGCCGCCGCCCAGGTTGGCGTCGATATAGGCCATGTCTTCCGGCGTCATCGGCAGCAGGCTGAAGTTGATCACATGATCTTCGTCGCCATCGTGATAATTGGCCACCCGCTCGGCCACCTCGGCCAGTACTGCCGGCGCATTCATCAGCGCCACGCCGGCCGGGTCGAAGGGGGTGAAGTCGCGGCTGCCAAAGGCTCGCGCCTGTTGCCAAACCGCCACCGGCATCGGGCCGGCCTCGATGCTGTCGGTCAGCGGCTGGCCATCGGCGGCCAACTCCAGCACGCGCCACACGCCAGCAAACACCGACTCCTGGATCAGCAACTCGCGGCCATCCACACATTTGACGCGGGCGCTGACTTCACCTTCGCCCAGCAGCTGGCTGATCAGGGTGCGGCTTTCGCGATCCAGATGGTTGAGTGTCAGCGACGGGTAGGGCTCGCTGTGGCCATCCCACGCCTGCATGCGGCGAATGAGCTCGCCGACCAGTGCCTTGGCATCAGACAAATGGGCGGTTTCTTCGGCCGTTGGCAGATAGGGCATGTCGAAGCCGTCCAGCTCGCGCGGCATCGGCATGTAGCTCAGGTCGGGGTCGACCGGTTGCGAGCCGGGGCCGATGCCGACTACCGGAATCGGAAACGCTTTGGGCATGATGAACTGGCTCATGACTGGCAGGCTCCGGCAGGGGTGGCACGGTTGACGGGGATGCCGACGGACGGCGGGCGGCGGGTCGGGGCGGCCAGCAGTTCGGCAAAGCGGTGCACCACCTCCGGCCAGTCCATCAGCCCGACAATCACGCCGGTGTACTCGCCACCACGCAGGAAAACCAGTGCCGGAAACTTCAGGACACCAAAGCGTGCGGCCAGCTCGCGGCTGTCGGCCGGATTGGCCCAGCAGACCTGACAGGTGTGGCCTGGCAAGGCTTTCAGCACTTCGGGCACGATCACCGCGTTATCGGCGACTTCGGGAAACTGGTGCGGGTCGGCGCTAAGCATCACGATCAGGTGGTCGTGGCTGGCGGCCAGGGCGTCAAGGTTGGCCGCAGCGGTCTGCGGGTAGCCCAGCGCGCTCAAGCGGCTGGCAACGCTGTCAAAAGTGGGGATGAAGGATTGCATGACAGGCCTTTGCAGGAATCAGGAAAGCGGTTTGGCTGGAGGCTGCAGATGTGGCGGCAGTTGCGGCTCGCGCGACAGCAGGTCGGCGAAATAGTGTTCGGGCTGATAGTTGCCGGCTAGTGCGGCTTCCAGTGCGGCAATGGCAGCGAGCAGATCGGCGGCGCGGTGCTCGTCCAGCTGTTCGCGGGCCGCGCCGGTAAAGGTGAGCAGCCAGTCGCCGGCAGCGGCTTCGCCGACCAGGCGCGTGTCGATCTCGACCAGCTGGCCATCACGGTCGCGGCAGCGGGCGCTGAACCAGCCCGGCTCGACCACCTGCATCGGTACGCCCAGGCACATCAGCTGCACTCCCCGTCAAACAGTACGCGGGCGTCGCCCACGCGGCAGGCTTGCTCGGCGCTGGGGCGTTCGTTCTCGTAACGCTGCATGTCGAGGCTGGCATCGTTGAGGCGGCTCTCGCCCGGTGATCTTGGCGTGGCGGTGATGCCCCATACGGCCAAGGTCTGCACCGCCAGCTCGAGCGCGGCCGGCAGTTGGCCGCGCACCGCTGGTGACAGGCTACCGCCGTAGTCTTCCAGCTCCACCGGCTGTACGCCGATCAGGGTAATTGCCTGCGGCAGTGCGCCTTTGAGGTCGGCCAGTGCCAGCACCTCGGAAAAACCGGTCTGGTGCAAGCTCATTTTCTTGGCGGTGAGGTAGGCGGGCACGGCGTCGTCGTGATAGGCGCGCAAGGTGCCGGGTGGCAGGCCAAAGTCGATGGCGTCGAGAATCAGCAGCTTGTCGGCCTGTTCGACATAGGGCAGCAACAACAGCCCCTGGGTGCCGCCATCGATGATCTCGACATTGGCCGGCCAGTCAAAGCGGGCGTACAGCGCTTCGGCCAGGCGCACGCCGAAGCCTTCGTCGGCCCACAGGATGTTGCCCAGGCCAAGTATGGTGATATTGGGAGCTGTCATGCCGCGTCTTTGCTATGTAACGGATGGCGTTACATACACAAAAGCCGTGCCAACTTTGGCAGGGCACGGCAGGGCGGGCAAGTGACTGATTTTATGGAGTTAAGCAGTGATCGTGCAGCGGAAGTCATGCGGCATGTGGTAAGAGTTATTCCACTTTGGCAGTTGTGCTGGATGATTGCTTTTCGTTGTAGCTCGGGCGGGCCAGCTGTGCCAGATCCCAATCGCCCTGCAGGGCCAGCCAGAAGCGCGCATGCAGGCCGAACAGCTGGCCCAGCTTGATGGCCGTGTCGGGGGTAATGGCGCGGTGGCCCTGGATGATCTCGTTCAGCCGGCGGCGCGAGATGCCCAGCAGCCGTGCGGCTTCGGTCTGGCTGAGTCTGGCCGGCTGCAGAAAGCGGCTGTGCAGGAAGCGGCCGGGTGCAATGGGGGTGCGGGGGGCGGCTGACCGTCTTGTTTGCATATCGGCTCCGGAAAAAGAGGGCCGGTCAAAGACCGGCCCAAGCACTACTACACTCACAACACAGTTACCTGCTGGCCAGCGCTGCCGGGGCAGCGTGTCGTGGCCATGACTTGATCAATCCTTGAACATGCGAAAGCCGCTGATCATGGTGGAGACCATGCTCTGCTTGGACATGATGTCTTCGCGAATGGCGGCATAGACGTGAATCATCACGAACAGCAGGATCGCCCACATGCCGAGGCGGTGCCAGCTGTGTACATCGAGGCTGTTGCCGAAAGCGACGATTACCCAGTGGAAGGCGCTGTGTGCCCAGCTGCCTTCGCCGGTGCCTTCGCCATATAGCGCAAAGCCGGTGGCAATCATGAAGATGCAGGCCCACAAAAAGCTGGCCATTGCAATCTGGCCGACCGGGTTGTGGCCGATGTACTTTTTCGGATAGCGCTCGAGAAACAGATACCAGCGGATCTCGAAGAAGAATTCCTGCCACCATGCCTTGTCCCACACCGGCACCAGAATGATTTCGCGCGCATGGTGATTGCCGACCAGTGCCCAGTACAGGCGGCCGATCAGGCCGGCGGCCAGGATGTAGCCGGCGGCAAAGTGGGCAAAACGGATATAGCCCATCAGGTACTGGAAGGTGGCTTCGCCGGGCATGCTGGGCAAGGGCTTGCCGATAAAGTAGCCGGTCAGCGACAGGGTGATGATGCAAAGCACGGTTACCCAGTGCCACAGCCTTACCGGCGCCTCGTAAACATAGACCGAGGTTACCTTGCGACCCAGCCCTTGCGGAGCCTTGCCGTCAAAGTCGTAACTCTTCATATTCTTGCTCCTGTTGAATCGGCAGTAACCCGCGGCAATGACTGCAGCCATTGCCGCGGGGCTGACGATGATCCGGGCCGGTGCGGCCATGTGCGCGGGATAGCACCGGCTGGCGGATCAGAGGGGTAAACAGGGTTGGCCGCAGGCGGCCAACGTTTGCCTAGCGCACCTGTACCTTGACCAGCTCGCCACCGTCATCGCCGATGACGTGGGTGGAGCAGGCAAGGCAAGGGTCAAAGCTGTGCAGGGTGCGCAGGATTTCCAGCGGCTGATCCGGCACGGCCATTTTTGTGCCCATCAGCGAGGCTTCGTAGGCACCGATCTGGCCCTTGTCATCGCGCGGGCCGGCGTTCCAGGTGGTGGGGACCACGCACTGGTAGCTGTCGATCTTGCTGTCCTTGATCTTCAGCCAGTGACCCAGTGCCCCGCGTGGTGCCTCGGTAAAGCCCACGCCCTTGACCTCGGCCGGCCAGGTGGATGGGTCCCACTTTTCCACGTTGGCGGTGGCGGTATCGCCGTTCTTGATATTGCTGATCAGCTGGTCGTAGAAGCTGCTCATCTGGCGCGCTGCCCACACCGATTCGAGGGCGCGCGCAGCGGTGCGGCCAAGGGTCGAGAACATCACATCGATCGGCGCATTGAAGTGCTTGAGCAGCGCATCGACCGGTTCCTTGAATTCGGCCTTGTTCTGGTGGTATCCAATCACATAGCGTGCCAGCGGGCCGACTTCCATGGCATGGCCTTTCCAGCGCGGCGATTTGATCCACGAATACTTGGCCGATTCGTCCAGCGATTCGATGCGCGTCTTGGTGCCTTTGTGATTTGGGCCCAGCTCGAATTTCGGCTCGGTGATACCGTCAAACGGATGCAGGCCTTTCTTGTCATCGCCATAGCTGTACCAGCTGTGGGTGACGAATTCCTGGATTTCGTCCGGCGCGTACAGGTCCACCGGATGGATTTCGCTGAACTTGCCATTGATGATGGCGCCGCGTGGCAACAAGAGGTTGGCCGCAGAGTAATCGTTGGCCTTGTCGGGGAAGTCGCCGTAAGACAGCAGGCTTTGGCTGGCAATGCCGCCGCCGATCTTGAACCACTCCGGATAAAAGCCGGCGATGGCAATCACGTCCGGCACATAGACCTGTTCGCAGAACTCGATGGTGCGGTCGATCACCTGTTTCACCAGATTCAGACGCTCCATGTTTACCGCGCCGACGGCACCAGTGTCGTGCACATTGATGGCGCATGGCATGCCGCCGACCAGCCAGTTCGGATGCGGATTCTTGCCGCCGAAAATGGTGTGGATCTTGACGATTTCCTTCTGGAAATCCAGCGCTTCCAGATAGTGCGCCACCGCCATCAGATTGGCTTCCGGCGGCAGTTTCATCGCAGGGTGACCCCAGTAGCCGTTGCGGAAGGGGCCGAGCTGGCCGCTTTCGACAAAACGTTTCAGCCGCGACTGCAAGTCACGGAAGTAGCCGGGGCTGGACAAGGGCCAGCTGGAGATGCTTTGCGCCAGCTCGCTGGTTTTTTTCGGATCGGCCTTCAGCGCCGAGATCACATCGACCCAGTCCAGCGCGTGCAGGTGGTAGAAGTGCACCAGGTGATCGTGCACATACAACGCCGCCTGCATCATGTTGCGGATCAGGTTGGCATTGGCCGGGATGTCGATTTTCAGTGCGTCTTCCACTGCGCGCACCGAGGTCAGTGCGTGGGTGCCGGTGCAGACGCCGCAGATGCGCTCGACAAAAGCCCAGGCATCGCGCGGGTCGCGGCCTTTCAGGATGACTTCCAGCCCGCGCCACATGGTGCCGGTGGAGACGGCATTGGTAATGATGTTGTTGCTGTCGATGTTGACTTCGCAGCGCAGGTGGCCCTCGATGCGGGTTACCGGATCAACCACCACGCGACGACCGCTGTTGTCGAGGGTGAAGCCTTGGGTCTGGTAGGCCATTACACGTTCTCCTTGCTCTTGTCGGCTTCATCCACCGGCTTCAGGTCCTGTTTTTTCAGGGTGGTGCTCTTGATGGCGCTGACGGCGGCGTGAGCCGCAATCGCCGCGCCGACACCGCCGGCCACGGTCAGGCCGATCTGGTCGGCATTGGCCTCGATGCCGAATTGCGGAATGCTGGTGACGCGGTCGTAGAAAGAGCCCTTGTCCCAGAAGCCGTCTTCCGAGCAGCCGATACAGCCGTGACCGCTTTGCACCGGCCAGCTGACGCCGCCGTTCCAGCGGATCGTCGAGCAGGCGTTGTAGGTGGTCGGGCCTTTGCAGCCAACCTTGTACAGGCAGTAGCCCTTGCGCGCGCCTTCGTCGTCCCAGGTCTCGACGAACTGGCCGGCGTCGAAGTGCGGGCGGCGATAGCATTTGTCGTGAATGCGCTGGCCGTAGAACATCTTGGGCCGGCCCTGACGGTCCAGCTCCGGGATGCGGTCGAAGGTGACCATATAGGTGATGACGGCGGCCATGACCTCTGGGATCGGCGGGCAGCCTGGCACCTTGATGATGGGCTTGTCGAGGATCACCTGATGCACTGGTGTAGCGCGGGTCGGGTTGGGTTTGGCGGCCTGCACACAACCCCAGCTGGCACAGGAACCCCAGGCAATCAGTGCCTTGGCATCGGCCGATACGCGTTTGAGTTTTTCGACGAAGGGCTCGCCACCCGGAAAACAAAACATGCCGTCTTCGTTCAGGGGCGGATTGCCTTCGATGGCGACGATATATTCGCCTTTGTGCTTGGTGATGATTTCTTCAAGGATGGCTTCGGCCTGATGACCTGCGGCCGCCATTATTGTATCGTCATAGTCAAGCGAGATCAGAGACAGAATGGCATCTTTGGCCAGCGGATGTGCCGAGCGGATAAATGATTCGGTACAGCAGGTACACTCAAGACCATGCAGCCAGATCACCGGGGTGCGCGGCTTGGTTTCCAGCGCCTGGGCGATGCGGGGCACGAATGCCGAGCCCAGCCCCATCGAGGTGGCGGTCAGGCTGCAGAACTTGAGAAAGCTGCGACGGGTAACGCCTTGTCGCCGCATGGCCTGGTAGAAAGTCTCCATCTTGGTCTCTGCCTTGTTCTGGTTGTGGGTGAATCAGGACCGGACAGAAAGACAAAATGCGTGCCAAGTGGCGGGGTGAGGATTAATTCATTTAATTCAATGGCTTGGCGGTTTGCGTCGTAGCGTGGACTGGAAGTTGCTTGTGTAAAGTGGAAAGCTGGCTGGCAAGCCGGATTCCGCTTGCGACTTGATAGCAGTAGCCGGGCTTGCCGCTGAGCTGCTGCATGTGAAATTTATTGAACTCTGATGATATTTGAAATTTTTATTGCTAACCGCAATTGAGAATATAATTCACATCATTCATATCAGAATGTGTGCCACCGTGGAGCCATGGCGTGAGTGTTCACTACCCCGTTGAGACGATTATTACCAGGGACATCCTGACCTGTAGTCCGGATTTGCCCGTGCGTGAGGCAGCCAAGCTCATGTGCCATAATCGTTGCGGCTCTATTCTGGTGGTGGACGATAGCGGTGATCCGATAGGCATCTGGACGGAGAGTGACGCTCTGCAAACGGCGCGCAGCGCTGATGTCCCGGTTGCCGAACTGATGTCGTCGCCGGTAATGAGCGTGCCGGTTGACTCCGCCATTCAGGATGTTGCCGAGATTTTCTACTCACGCAAGATCCGCCATCTTCTGGTGCGTGATCTCGAACACAAGCCTGTCGGCATCGTCTCCGCCACTGATGTGGTGATCAATCAGGAATCCGAGTTTTTTCTGCATCTGAAACGACTGGATGCCGTGGCGCACGCACCCCTGCTGCGGGTTGAGCCGCAGCTGCCCATGCATCAGGTGATGCAGCGCATGCACGATGCCAAGGTCGATGCCGTGGCTGTCGAGGGTAGCCCGCTGGGCGTCGGCATCATTACCCAGCGCGATATCGTGCGCTGTATTGCCGAAAACCAGTTTGATGCACCGGCTGGCGAGCTGGCGAGTTTCCCATTGCAAACCATTGCCATCAGCAGCACCTTGCTTAATGCGCGCAAGCTGATGATGGCTCAGGGCGTACGTCATGCAGGGGTGTTGAACGAGCATGGTGGCCTGCTGGCCATCATCAGCATGCGTGACATTCTCGATACCATCGAGCACGAAATGCTGCTGGAGCTGCGCAGCGCCTTGAAGGAACGTGACCAGGCGCTGTTGCGCTCGCAGCAAAGCCTGCTTTTGGCTGACAAGGTATTCGAGTCGACAATGGAGGGCATCGTGATTACCGATGCCCATGCCCGCATCCAGTCGGTTAATCCGGCGTTTACCCGCATAACCGGTTACAGCAAGGAAGAGGCGCTGGGCCAGACGCCGGCGTTGCTCAAGTCAGGCAAACAGGGCGATGACTTCTACCAGAAAATGTGGGGACAATTACTGCTGAACGGTTTCTGGCAGGGCGAGGTCATCAACCGGCGCAAGAATGGCCTCCTGTATACCGAGCATCTGACTATCACCGCAATCAAGGATGAACTCGGCGAAGTGCGCCATTATGTGGCGGTTTTTGCCGATATCACCCAAAGAAAGCAGGCCGAGGAGCGTTTGCATTTTCTGGCCAACCACGATGCGCTGACCGGCTTGCCCAATCGCACGCTGTTTGGCGAACGGCTGCAAGGTGCCGTCGAGCAAGCCATGGAAACCGGCCGGCCATTTGCCTTGTTGTTTATTGATCTGGATCGTTTCAAGCTGATCAACGATACCCTCGGTCACCAGGCTGGGGATGAGTTGCTGATCAAGATTGCGCAGCGCCTCCAGGGCTCTGTGCACAAGGCGGCGTCCGCGGCCAGATTGTCGGGTGATGAATTCACCGTGCTGCTACAGGATGCCGACAATCCCAATCAGGTGGCCACGGCAGCCCAGCGGCTGCTGGATGCGATTACCGGCGAAGTCATTCTGAATGGCAGTAACAAGGTGATCGTGTCGGCCAGCATGGGCATTGCGGTGTGGCCGGCTGATGGTCGTAATGCCGAGACTTTGCTGGTCAATGCCGACGCCGCCATGTATCGCGCCAAGAGTCGCGGCAAGAATGCCTTCCAGTTTTATACCTCGGACATGAATGCCAGTGCGATGGCGCGATTGAAGCTCGAGTACAGCCTGCATCGCGCGATTGGCCGGCAGGAGTTCGAGGTCTGGTATCAGCCCAAGGTTGCGACGCAAGACCGCAGCATTGTCGGTATGGAGGCATTGATTCGCTGGCGTCATCCCGAAATGGGGCTGGTGCCGCCGGCAGATTTTATCCCGGTAGCCGAAGAATGTGCCTTGATCGTCCCGATCGGCAGCTGGGTGCTGGAAGAGGCGTGCGCTTATACCGCCAAGCTGGTCAAAGAGTGCGGGTTTACCGGGAAGGTGGCCGTCAATCTGTCGGCGCGCCAGCTGAAACTGGGCAATATTGTCGCAGTGGTTGCCGATGTTCTGAGCCGGACAGGATTGGCCGCACGCCATCTTGAGCTTGAGATTACCGAGAGCACCGCCATGGACAGCGATGTCGAGGTTAGTCGTGCGCTGGATGGCCTTTGCGACATGGGTGTGGCGATTGCGATTGATGATTTCGGCACCGGTTACTCTTCGCTTTCTTATCTCAAGCAGTTGCCGGTTCAGGTGCTGAAGATTGACCGCTCCTTCATCAAGGATCTGGATCACGACAAGGACGATGCGGCGATTGCCTCCGCGATCATTTCGATGGGCAAGAGCCTCGGCCTGGCTATCGTGGCAGAGGGTGTCGAGTGCGAGGCACATCTGACTTTCCTGCAGCAGGCAGGCTGCCAGATGGCGCAAGGCTATCTGTTTGGCAAACCGATGACAGCTGACGAATTTACCGGCCTGCTTCGCTGACGCCATCAGGGTTGGCCGCAATGCCGATGACTTCGGTCAGCATCGGGGCGGGCAGGCCGGGCAGCCAGCGCTGGTGTATACGCTGAAAACTGCCATCTTTCTTCATGTCACGCAGGGCATCCTCCCAGAGCCGGATCTGGCTGCGCGTAGTGCCGGCAGAGAATGCCAAGTATAGCGATAGGCTTTGCAGGGTAGCGACTTTCTCTACCTTGTCTGCAGCAATGCCCAGCTCGCGTAAAACCCCGCCCATGACCAGATTGCCTTCTGACCATAATTGCACCCGCCCGGCCAGCAGCATGCGTGCTGAATGGCTTGGCGAATCGGTGCGATAGACTTGCAGGCCGGCATCGCGTGCAGCGGTTTCAAAAATGCTGCCGCGGTAAGCTGCGGTCAGCTTTTGCGGCCAACTTGCCGGTTGCTGACGCAGTGTTTCGGCATTGCCTGCCAGTGCAAACAGGTCGGTGCTGGAGATGGCAATCGGGCCGAGCAGGGTCATCCTTTTTTCGCGTTCGGTATTGCGGCCAACAGAAAACAGCATGACATCAGGGGTGCTGAGCAGTATCTGGTAGGCGCGAGCCCAAGGTAGAACCTGGATGGGTTCTTTGCGACCCAGGCGTTTTTGCAGTTCGCGGACAACCTCGACCGCCATGCCATCCGCCTGGCCTGCCTGATTGGTGAAGCTGACCGGTGGCCAGTCTTCGGTATAGATAGCCATGGCCTGAGCGACGATAGGCAGGCAAAGCAGCAGGGCAAGCAGGAGTCGCATCGGTGTGGCGGTACCTATACAGAAAAATGCCGCCCCATGCAGGGGCGGCAACGTTATTACAAACTTCGAGTCGCGTTCTGCAACCAGGCAAGCGGCTCGCCTTGCAGATGCGGCGCCAGCTTGTCGTGTACCAGTTGATGATAGGCGTTCAGCCAGCTGATGTCAGCTTCGCTCATCAGGCTACGTTCGATGCAGCGCAGATCGATAGGGCACAGGGTCAATGTTTCGAATGCCATGAAGTCACCGAAAGCATTGCTGGCGTGCGGGACGTTCAGCACGAGGTTCTCGATACGCACACCCCACTGGCCAGGACGGTAGATACCCGGCTCGTTGGAGGTGATCATGCCCGGCAGCATGGCCATCGTGGCATCCGGCACGCTGCGCGAGATCGATTGCGGGCCTTCATGCACATTCATGAAGTAGCCCACACCGTGGCCGACGCCATGACCGAAGTCGATAGCGTGTTCCCAGATTGGAGCGCGCGCCAGCGCATCCAGCATCGGCGACAGCGTGCCTTGCGGGAAACGGGTGCGCGACAGATTGATCATGCCCTTGAGCACCAGGGTGAAGTCACGCTTTTGCTCGGCAGTCGGGGTGCCGACTGCGACCACGCGGGTGATGTCGGTGGTGCCGCCCAGATACTGGCCGCCGGAGTCGATCAGCAACAGGCCGTTACCTTCGATAACCGCATGGCTTTCTTCGGTGGCACGATAATGCGGCAGCGCGCCATTGGCATTGAAGCCGGCAATGGTCGCGAAGCTGGCGCTGACAAAGTTTGGACGACGGGCGCGGGCGGCGGTGATTTCGTCATCGATAGTCAGCTCGGTGATGCGGGTCTTGCCGATATTGGCTTCGAACCAGCAGAAGAATTCGGCCAAGGCAACGCCGTCCTGCATCATGGCGGCGCGCACGTGTTCCGCTTCGGCTTCGGTCTTGCAGGCTTTCAGCAGGGTGCTCGGATTGATAGCTTCCACCACCGTGGCCGCAATAGCCTGGCGCAGGCCGAAGGTGACGCGGCGCGGATCCAGCAGCACTACCGACTGCGCTGGCAGTGCGGCCAACGTTTGCTTGCTGTTTTCGTAGTTGACGAGCTGTACGCCGTCTGCGGCCAGGGTTTGTTGCAGCTCGGCTGGGATTTTGCCTTCACCGACAAACAGCCAGGCCTGATCGGCAGCCAGCAGCAAGTGCGAAACGAATACCGGATTGTAATTGACGTCGGCACCACGCAGATTCAGCAACCAGGCAATATCATCAAGCGTGGAGATGAAATGGTGGCTGGCACCATGCTGCTGCATCGCCTTACGCACTGCGGCCAACTTGTCGTGGCGGCTGGTGCTGGCGAATGGTGGCAGATGTTCGTAAATGGCTTGCTGCGGCAGGCTCGGGCGATCTTGCCAGATGCTTTGCAGCAGATCGATATCGGTACGCAGCTTGATGCCGGTATTTTGCAGTGCAGCCTGCAGTGCCTTGCTGGCGGCAAGGCCAAGTACATCGCCATCAACCGCAACAGTCTGGTCTGCCTGCAGGTTGGCCGCAAGCCAATCCAGATGCAGTGCTTGGGCGACGGTCTGGATCTTCATCAGCGCAATGCCGCTGCCAGCCAGCTCTTGCTCGGCTTGCACCCAGTAGCGGCTATCGGCCCACAGACCAGCAAAGTCAGCCGTGACAACCAACGTGCCGACCGAGCCGTGAAAACCGGACAGCCAGCGACGGCCCTGCCAGTAGCCCGGCAGGTATTCGGACAGGTGCGGATCGGAAGAAGGGACCAGTACGGCATCAATGCCGGCCGCCGACATGGCTTGGCGCAGGGAGTGCAATCTGTGGGTAATGGCTGTCATGATTTTTAGTGATACTTAAATTTGAGAGGATCCCGCGCATTTTGCGTGGCATGACAGCACGTTGGCAAAATTTTTATGTGCTTTCGGGGCAGGCTATGCTGTGATGTAGGCGTAGCAGCAACAAAAAAGCCGGGTTTCCCCGGCTTTTTTGCTATGGCGAGAGTGTGATCAAGGACGCTCGACCGCCAGTGCCACGCCCATGCCACCACCGATGCACAGGGTAGCCAGACCTTTTTTGGCATCACGACGCTGCATTTCATGCAGCAGGGTAACCAGCACGCGGCAACCGGACGCGCCAATCGGATGGCCGAGGGCAATGGCGCCACCATTGACGTTGACCTTGTCGGCACTCCAGCCCAGTTCGCGAGCCACGCCCAGAGCCTGTGCGGCGAAGGCTTCGTTGGCTTCTACCAGATCCAGGTCTTCCACGCTCCAGCCGGCCTTTGCCAGCGCCTTGCGGGTAGCGGCAACCGGGCCGATGCCCATGATTTCCGGCTCGCAGCCGGTCAGTGCGTAGGACTTGATCACGGCCAGTGGTTTCAGACCCAGCTGGTCAGCCTTGGCGGCAGTCATCAGCATCACGGCGGCTGCGCCGTCATTGATGCCGGAGGCGTTGCCGGCAGTTACCGAACCATCTTTCTTGAAGGCTGGACGCAGTTTGGTCAGCGCATCGGCGGTTGCGCCAAGCTTGATGTACTCATCCTTGGCAAAGGCAACCGGGTCGCCTTTGCGCTGCGGTACCAGTACCGGCACGATTTCAGCATCAAACTTGCCGGCAGCCTGGGCGGCTTCGGCACGGTTTTGCGAGGCCAGTGCCAAGGCGTCTTGCTCTTCGCGGCTGATGCCGTATTTGGCAGCAACGTTTTCGGCAGTGATGCCCATATGGTACTGGTTGTACACATCGGTCAGGCCGTCAGCCACCATGGTGTCTACCAGCTGGGTATTGCCCATGCGGAAGCCATCACGCGAGCCCGGCAGGATGTGCGGGGACAGCGACATGTTTTCCTGGCCACCGGCAATCACGATTTCGGCATCGCCATTGGCAATGGCCTGAGCAGCCAGATGCACGGCGCGCAGACCGGAGCCGCAAACCACGTTCAGGGTAGAGGCGGGGGTAGTAACCGGCAGGCCGGCCTTGATGACCGCCTGACGCGCCGGGTTCTGGCCAACGCCGGCAGTCAGAACCTGCCCCAGAATCACTTCACTCACGTCTTCAGCTTTGACGCCGGTTTTCTCCAGCAGGCCTTTGATGACGGTAGCGCCCAGTTCCGGTGCGCCGATCTTGGCAAGGGAACCACCAAAGCTGCCAACGGCGGTACGCAGTGCTGCAACAATCACGACTTCTTGCATTTGTTTCTCCATGATCTTGTCGGGGTGTACGGCATTCTACTCTGCAAGCAGGGTAGGGTTCGGGTGCAAATCAGCTCAAGGTCGCCAGCTGTGGCAAGGCCTTGGCCAGTACATATTCGCCGGGCGCATCGCACAGCGCAGGCAGCTCTTTGCTGCCGAAGGTCTTCGGTGCGGCGACTTTTTCGCCAGACTGTGGCGCCAGCCAGTTGTCCCAGTCTTTCCACCAGCTGCCAGGCTGGCTGCTTGCGGTCTCCAGCCAGGAGTCGGCATCCTGGGCAATATTGTCATTGACCCAGTAGTTGCGCTTGTCCTTGGTAACCGGATTGATGGAGCCGGCAATATGACCGGACGCGCCGAGGATGAAACGACGCGATGCTGCGCCCTTGAGGTAAGGCAGGCCGGTAAATGCAGACTTCCATGGCACGATATGGTCTTCACGTGCGGCAAAGATATAGACCGGAATGTCGATGGTGCCAACGTCGATGCTGATGCCGCACAGGGAGATGCTGCCCGGCTTGGTCAGCGCATTGTTGCGGTAGAACTCTTTCAGGAAGAAAGTGTGCATCGGCATCGGCAGGTCGACCGCATCGTTGTTCCAGTACAGCAGGTCGAACGGTGGTGGGGTTTTGCCCAGCAGGTAGTTGTTGACGACGTAGTTCCAGACGAGGTCGTTGGCGCGCAGGCTGGCAAAAGTGCGACCCAGCTCCTTGCCGCTGACGATGCCGCCATTGCCCTGAGCCAGCTTGGCATCGCGGCCTTTATAGAAATTGTCGTCAAGGAAGACCTTGATCTCGCCCGGATCGGTATGGTCAATCAGCGAGGTCATGAAGGTAGCGGAGTCGAAATACTTGAGTCCTTTGGCCTTGGCCACGCACAGCGCGGTGGTCAGGATCACGCCGCCGATGCAGAAGCCCAGCACATTCATGCTGGCCTGGCGGGTAATCTTTTTCACGGCCTCGGCGGCGGCAAACACACCCTCTTCGATGTAATTGTCCCACTTGTACTGACGCATCTCGGGTGTGGCCGAACGCCAGCTGACCAGGAAAACACGATAACCCTGGGCGACAAAGTGACGCACCATCGAGTTATCAGCCTGCAAGTCCATCAGGTAGTACTTGTTGACGCATGGCGGCACGATCAGTAGCGGCTTTTCGTACACTTCGCCGGTGGTCGGGGTGTACTGGATCAGTTCGATCAGTTCATTGCGGAACACCACTTTGCCGGGTGTGGCCGCGATATTCTTGCCGATCTCGAACTTGCTTTCGTCCGACATCGAGATGTGACCCTTGTTAAAGTCTTCCAGCATGTTTTTCATGCCATCCACCAGGCTTTCGCCCTTGGTTTCGATGGCCTGTTTGATGACTTCGGGGTTAGTCAGCATGAAGTTGGTCGGTGCCATGGCGTCGATATACTGACGGGTGGCGAAAGACAGTCTTTCCTTGTCATCGGCATCGAGTTGCGCCTGATCGGCCAGCTCGGTCATCCATTTGGCGGTCAGCAGATAGCTTTGCTTGATGAAGCTGTAGAAAGGGTGGTCATTCCATTCCGGCGCGGAAAAACGGCGATCGCTGGCCGGTGTCTGGGTGTTGGCCGCAGGGGACGCCTGGCCAAGAAACTGCATCCACAGATTGAGTTGTTGCTGGTACAGACTACTTTGCAGGCTGATGAACTGGTTGGCGTTATTCATCATCTGCTGCCAGGCATTGGCTGGATTAGCCAAGTCATCAGTGTTCAGACCATTGCTCATGGTGTTGACGAACTGTTGCATCCATTGCTGATTGCTTTGCGACAAATTGGCAAAAAAACTGTCTAGCGGGGATTGGGTTTCCTGGGTCATGACGTCTCCTTCGAAATTGGGAATCAGGCAGCATCCGAGCCTTGTAGCGGCGATTTGTTTTGCTTGATGCGGAGATTAACTCTGACTGTAACACTGCTTTATGACAAAAAGCATATTAAATGTTGCAGTGCATAAATGTCGTTGCGGCCGTGCAAATCTGCACGGCCGCAAGCGAAAGGCGAGGGGGGGTCAGACAGTGAAGTCGCGCACTTTGGTTTCCAGGTGTTGCGATTGGCTGGAGAGTGTCTGGGCATAGCCATTCAGTGCATCGGCATTGCTGGCATTTTCTTCTGACAAGGCGGCGATCTGCTCGACCTGATGAGCAATGCCGTTACTGGCCTGTCGCTGTTCGGCAAGTGCGTCTGCAATGTCATTGGCGCTGTCGGCGACGGAGGAGACTTCGCTGCGGATCTGGTTGATGGCAGTCTGCATCGATGCAGTCAGTGCCTCCCCCTTGGCTACCCGCTCAACACTGTCCTGCATTGCGATCGTCGCTTCCTTGGCCGACTGGCTGACGGCGGTAATCATGGTGTCGATTTGCAAGGTGGACTGTGCGGTGCGCTCGGCCAGTTTGCGTACTTCATCCGCCACTACGGCAAAGCCTCGCCCCATTTCGCCGGCGCGGGCGGCTTCGATGGCGGCATTCAGGGCCAGCAGATTGGTCTGGTCGGCAACGTCACGAATCACATCGAGGATGCTGGTGATCTCCTGGCTCTGGCGTGCAAGGGCATTGACCTGCTGTTCGCTATGGCGGATGGCACTGCCAACGGCGGTGATTTCGCGTAGCGTTTCCTGCAGGGCTGCATCGCTGTCTACCGTGACTTTGCCGGCGATATCAGCCTTTTGCCGAGCGAGATTAGCGCTCTCGGCAACGTGGGCAATGCTGACGGCAAACTGCTCGATGGTGGAGGCGATGGTGGCGGTGGCGTCATTCTGTTGTTTGGAGCTGTTCATGATGCCGTTCGAGGCATGATCCACCTGGATGGACTGTTGATGAATGCTCTGGCTGCTGTGGCGAATGTCGCCAATGATCATGGCAAACTGGCTGAGCAGCTCATTCAGGTATTGGCCGATCTGCGCCAGTTCGTCGCGGCTGTCGGTCGGTACTCGCAGGCTCAGATCACGACTCTTGGCAATTTGCTGGCAAGTCTGCTGAAACTGGCCGACATTGCGGCTGAGGCGGCGCGAGATGCGCCAGGTGATGATGATGCCTATCAGCAGACCGGCAGCAATTGCCAGCGAGGCGAAGGTGGTGCTGGTGTGCAGATCGGTTACGCTGCTGTTGTAGTTGTGCTCGGCTTCGGTAAGCTGCAACTCGGCCAGCTGGCTGATGGTATTGCTCAAAGGGTCTACGGCCGGGTAGAGCTTGCTGTCGGCCAGTGCCTTGAGCGCGGGCATGTCGCCGGCCTGCATCAGGCTTTTTGCTTCGTTGGCTACCCCAAGCGCCTTGCTGATCTGGGCATTGGCCTGATCTATCAGCTTTTGCTCGTCAGCGGTCAGCTGGGTTGAGGTGTAGGCTTGCCATTGCTTATTGAACTCCTCTTCCGCGGTGGCAATTGATTGACTGCCTTGTGCAGGTTGCATCGTGCCGGCGTTGGTCTTGTGAATGGTGTCGACGACATTGACGGCAAACATGTCGGCACTGATCTTCAGCTGCTTGAGCGGAACGACACGGTCGTGAAAGGTCGTGGCAAAGGCATCGTTGCTGTGATTGAGCAGGTACATCAAGGCGCCGCTGATCAGGATCATGATCGCAAGCAGGGTACCGGTTAGCCATGTGATACTTGATTTTATGGTCATGGAGCGTTTCCTTTGGATAACAGGTAGACGGGTTAGTCTTATTATTAAGTTTTATTTATGAGCGCCACTTTGCCCTTGGGCAAAGACATGACAAATTTACCCTTTAAACATATTTCTATGGAAATTTTGATGTCCAATTTGAATGTCAAAAACATATTTTGCATCGGGCGGAATTACCTTGCACACGCTGTCGAACTGGGGAATACGGTTGAGGAAGAGCCGCTGGTGTTTCTGAAGCCTGACAGCGCCCTGCTGGCCGCAGGTCAGCCATTGCATTTGCCGTCGTGGTCGCGCGATGTGCATTACGAGTGCGAGCTGGTGCTGCAGATTGGCGTGGATGCCGACAATATTGCCGAGCAAGACGCGATGTCGGTGGTGAGTGGCTACGCTATCGGGCTGGATCTCACCGCGCGTGATGTGCAGAGCGAGGCCAAGAAAAAAGGCCTGCCGTGGACCAAGGCCAAGGGCTTTCGTGGTGCGGCTTGCCTGTCGGATTTTGTGCCTGCGGCCAACGTTGCCGATCCGCATGCGCTGAGCTTTACCCTGCATATCAATGACGAGTTGCGCCAGCGTGGCGATGTCGGTTTGATGGTTTACTCGCTGCCGGTATTGATCAGCTATCTGTCGCGGATTTATGGTTTGCGCGCGGGCGATATCATTTATACCGGCACGCCGGCCGGCGTCGGGCCGTTAAACGTCGGGGATGTCTGCCGTGTCGATCTGGATGGCCATGTGCAGGCTGAGTGGCAGGTGGTGGCATGAGCAAGGCGAAGTTGGCCGCAGAGGCTGATGACAAGGTCAGGCTGGATAAATGGCTGTGGGCCGCGCGTTTTTTCAAGACGCGACAGCTGGCACACGAAGCGCTCGAGCTGGGGCGGGTGCTGGTTAACGGCGAGCGGGTGAAGGCCTCGCGGGTGGCGAAAGAGGGCGATCTGCTGCAGATCCGCATCGAGCAGCTGCAATATCAGATCACTATCTTGCAGCTGGCCACCCAGCGCCGCCCGGCGGCCGAAGCACGCTTGCTGTATAGCGAGTCTGAAGAGTCGATGGCGGCGCGCGAGCATCAGCTTGGCCTGCAGAAAGCCGAGCGTGCCAGCTTCCCTTATGGTGATGGCCGTCCGACCAAGAAGGCGCGACGCGACATCATCCGTTTCAAGGATGGCTGGTAGTTTTCACGGCTAGCACGGCGGGCTTGCCGTCTTCATGGTGGCGGGGTTTTGCGCTATAGTGATGCCCCGGTGCCTGGCACCCGCTTCCCGGCTTTGCTTCAAGATGTCTGCTTCCAATCCGCTTGCTGCCATGGCGGCATTCTATTTTTCTTATTTCGCCCTGCAGGGTTTGTTCGGACCGTTCTGGTCGCTCTATCTCGAATCCCTGTCTTTCAATACTGTCCAGATTTCCATTCTGATGGCCTTGTCGACGCTGGCGCGTATTGTGGCGCCAATGTTCTGGGGCTGGCTGGCTGACCGGCGCGGCAAACGTCGCAGCATCATGTTGTGGACCTCGCTGGTCTCTGCGGCCAGCTTCGTGATGGTGGCCTGGCAGCAAAGCTTCTGGGGCATGTTCATCTGGCTGGCGGTCAATCATTTCTTCTGGGCAGCAGCTTTGCCGCTGGCCGAGGCCTCAACCGCCCATCTGACGCGCAGTCAGCCAGGCATGTACAGCCGGGTGCGGGTGTGGGGCTCGATCGGCTTTGTCTGCCTGGCCGCCAGCGGCGGTTATCTGCTGGATCTGGTGACGCTGGCCAATCTGCCGTGGTTGCTGGTTGGCGTGCTGTTTCTGATCGTACTGTCGTGCTGGCGCGTGCCCGAAGTGCGCATCGAGCCGCGTAAGACGCAATCCAGCCCGATCTGGCATACCGTGCGCCAGCCGCATGTGTTTGCGCTGTTTGCCTGCTGCTTTTTGCTGTCGTTTGCGATGGGGCCGTATTACAACTTCTATTCCATCGGCCTGAAAGAGGCTGGTTATAGCGCGACGATGACCGGCTTGCTGTGGTCGGCCGGCGTGATGGCCGAGATCGTGGTGTTCTGGCAGATGCCGCGGCTGATGGGGCGCTTCTCGCTCGAGCGGCTGATGCTGGCTTCTTTGCTGGTGTCGGCTGTGCGCTTTGCGCTGATGGCGACCCTGCTGCCGGTGGCGGCGATCGCGGTGCTGGCCCAGCTGGGTCATGCGTTTACTTTTGGCGTACACCATGCCGCGGCTGTCGGGCTGATTCACCGCAATTTTGCCGATCAGCACCAGGGGCGGGCGCAAGGGCTGTACACCGTGGCGTCCTTTGGTATCGGTGGCAGTCTCGGTGGTTTGCTCGGTGGTGTACTGTGGCAATACGGCGGGGTCGGGCTGACTTTTGGTGTGTCGACACTGACCCTGTTGTTGGGTGTCGCGGTGTGTGTGAAATGGCTGAAGCCCGCCGAGGCAGGGGCGAACCCTGTCTAGTCTTGTTGCGGCCAAGGTTGGCCGCAACAGGTTTTACCGTGGCCAGCATGCTGCCGCTCTTTAGGTTCCAGCCGCTTGGTGAAGATCTGCCAAGCCGGCTGGCAATCATGCCGAATTCAGCCTCGGGATCGGCTATCCCATGGTCTGTGCTGGTGATGGCCCGGCGTTCACCAGGCTTGGTGAAGTTGGTCGTTGCGGCTTAGCTGCTGGGGGCCTCTGGCAGTAGCATCACCAGCTTTAATTCCGGGTTGGGGGCGAGGCGCAGCGTCAGCTGCTGAAAATGCAGCTCGCCGGCGCTGACGTGCATGAAACGGCGCGAACCACCCTCGCGAGCCTGTACCGCTTGTTGTTGCCACAGCAGGGCGAACTCCTGGCTGGCGGCGCGCAGGCTGTCGACCAGTGCACTGGCTTCGGCATGCTCTTCCAGCCGGCTGTGCTCGGCACGGAATTCGGCCACCATTCTTTGTGCCCGTAGCGGCCAGTCGGCTACCAGTCTTTGTGCCAGCGGCTGCAGAAACATGAAATGCAGCAGGTTCTTGGTGGTATCAGACTGGTCTAGCCAGCCGCTGAACAAATCGCCGGCTGCTTGATTCCAGCTCAAAACCTGCCACAAACCATCCAGCACATAAGCTGGTGTGCTGATATTGGCGGTGGCCGCTTGCAGTAAAGCGTGATCGATGGCGTGGGCTGCCATCAGCGGCGCGGGGTCTTTCTGGCCGGCAAGGTCAAACAGGTAGGCGCGTTCGGCGGCATTCAGCTGCAGTGCGCCGGCCAGTCGTGACAGGGTGTGGCTGGATACCGCCTGCGTGCGTCCTTGTTCGATCCAGGTCAGCCAAGTGGTTGAAATGCCGCACAAGCTGGCAACTTCCTCGCGGCGCAAGCCGGCTACCCGCCGGCGACTGCCGGCTTGCAGGCCCAGTTGCTGGGGTTGCAGTTGTTCACGGCGAGTGCGCAAGAAAATGCCGAGGGTGTTGTCGTGTGTAGCTCTTGTCACGGTACTTGGCGATGTAGGCAGGTCAGGAGTGCCGGATTATAACCCCAAGCGTTGCGGCGACCCGGCCTGACGGGCGCGGTCAGACCGGCTTGATGTTGCTGTAAGCCACAGTTCGCCAGCGGGAGCACGGTAAATTTATCGAGCAGCTGGGTATTTTGGACTTGCAGTGGTATTAGTGTGGTATGTATTCTGTGCGTTTGTCCCTGAAGGCAGAGAGTATTCATGCGATCAGGGTGTTTCAACACAGGGTGAGAGCGGGTGCCGTATCGGCATGTCCTTGTTTTCATCCCGCCCGTATCTGAAAGCTGTCCCATGATTCTGCATAAATTCAAGACTCAGGCGGATCTGGATCGTGCCGCTGCCGATCTGATCATTTCCACTGTCCGCATCAAGCCGAATGCCATCCTTGGCATGGCAACTGGTGGCACACCAGTGGGTTTGTACAAGGAAATCGTCAAGTCCTACCAGGATGGTCTGGTCAGCTTCAAGGATGCGCGCACTTTCAATCTGGACGAGTATGTCGGCCTGCCGGTTACCCATCCGGAGTCCTACCGTGCCTTCATGCAGCGCAATCTGTTTGATCACATCGATATCCGCGCGGAAAACACCCACGTACCCAATGGCAATGCGACGGATATCGACGAAGAGTGCCGTCGTTACGATCACATGATGTATGAGCAGGGCGCGGTTGATCTGCAGCTGCTGGGCATTGGTCACAATGGCCATATCGGTTTCAACGAGCCGGACACCCATTTGTCCCGCTTCACCTACAAGGTGACGCTGAAGGAAGAAACGCGCGAGGCCAACAAGCGCTTCTTCAACAGCCTTGAAGAAGTGCCGACCCACGCCGTTACCATGGGCATGGGCTCCATCATGCAGGCCAAGACCATTCTGCTGGTGGTGAAGGGTGCTGAAAAAGCCGCCATTCTGGATGCTACGCTCAACGGTCCGATTACCACCCAGGTGCCGGCATCGCTGCTGCAAACCCATCCGCGCGTCATCGTGATGACCGACTGTGATGTGGAGTACAAGCGCCAGCCTTGATGCTTGCATCGTTGCTGGATTAAGAAAGGGCTGGCCATGTGCCGGCCCATTTTGCATTTTGGCGCAGCTGGCTGTTAGTTTCAGTACTAGTATAAATCCTTATCTTGTACTAGGAGTCAGGCTGGTTCAAGATAGCCTCATCCGCCGCGCATTGCGGCCAACGTTGGCCGCAAGCCGGCACCGGACGAGGAGAAGATCAAGCCATGACCGCCAAGACGCTCTACGACAAACTGTGGGACAGCCATGTCGTCCATACCGAGGCCGATGGCACGGTATTGCTGTATATCGACCGCCATCTGGTGCACGAAGTCACCAGCCCGCAAGCCTTCGAAGGCCTGAAGCTGGCCGGCCGCCCGCTGTGGCGCGTGGATTCGGTGGTTTCGACTGCCGACCACAATACCCCGACCAATGATTGGGACAAGGGCATTCAGGACCCGATCTCGCGTCAGCAGGTCGAGACGCTGGACGCCAATATCAAGTCTTTCGGCGCGCTCGCTTACTTCCCGTTCAAGGACAAGGGTCAGGGCATCGTGCACGTAATGGGGCCGGAGCAGGGGGCCACCCTGCCGGGCATGACTGTGGTCTGTGGTGACAGCCATACTTCCACCCACGGTGCGTTTGGCGCACTGGCGCACGGCATCGGCACTTCGGAAGTCGAGCACGTGATGGCCACCCAGACGCTGGTTGCCAAGAAATCCAAAAACATGCTGGTGCGCGTCGATGGCAAGCTGCCGGCCGGCATCACCGGCAAGGATGTGGCGCTGGCGATTATCGGTGTGATCGGCACCGCCGGCGGTACCGGCTACGCCATCGAGTTTGGTGGCGAAGCGATCCGCGAGCTGTCGATGGAAGGTCGCATGAGCTTGTGCAATATGGCGATCGAAGCCGGAGCGCGTTCCGGCCTGGTGGCCGTCGACCAGAAAACCATCGACTACGTCAAAGGCCGTCCGTTCGCGCCGAACGCCGAGCAGTGGGATGCCGCTGTGGCCTACTGGAACACGCTGCACTCCGACGAGGGTGCACACTTCGATGAAGTGGTGGTACTCGATGCGGCCAACATCCAGCCGCAAGTGACCTGGGGCACTTCGCCCGAGATGGTGACCGACATCAACGGTCGCGTGCCGGATCCGGCGGCCGAGGCTGATCCGGTGAAGAAAGGCTCGATCGAGCGCGCGCTGGCCTATATGGGCTTGCAAGCCGGCACGCCAATGAGCGAGATCGCAGTGGATGTGGTGTTTATCGGCTCCTGTACCAACTCGCGTATCGAAGACCTGCGCGAAGCCGCAGCGGTGGCCAAGGGGCGCAGCAAGGCGGACAACGTCAAGCAGGTGCTGGTGGTGCCGGGCTCCGGCCTTGTCAAGGCGCAGGCCGAGGCCGAGGGGCTGGACAAGGTCTTCGTGGCTGCCGGTTTCGAATGGCGCGAGCCGGGCTGTTCGATGTGTCTGGCGATGAATGCCGACCGTCTGCAACCGGGTGAGCGTTGCGCCTCGACCTCCAACCGTAACTTCGAAGGCCGTCAGGGCCAGGGTGGCCGTACCCACCTCGTCAGCCCGGCCATGGCCGCGGCGGCAGCAGTGGCTGGTCATTTTGTTGACATCAGAACCCTGTAAGTCGCGGCAGGTCAGACGTATCATTGACTGATTGCTGACCTGTACCGAAAAGGATTATTGCCATGACTACCCGTATTCTGACTGCGCTTGCCATTGTACTGAGCCTGGCCGCCTGCAATACCGTCTCCGGTGTGGGCAAAGACATCAAGAAGGCGGGGGCTGCCATAGAAAGGGCTGCACAATGAAAGCATTTACTACTCTGAACGGCCTCGTGTGTCCGCTGGATCGTGCCAACGTTGATACCGATGCCATCATCCCCAAGCAGTTTCTGAAGTCGATCAAGCGTTCCGGTTTCGGCCCCAATCTGTTTGATGAGTGGCGTTATCTCGATCATGGCGAGCCAGGCATGGACAATAGCGTCCGTCCGCTGAATCCGGATTTCGTGCTGAACTTTGCGCGTTATGCTGGTGCCCAGGTGCTGCTGGCGCGCGAGAACTTCGGCTGTGGCTCCTCGCGTGAGCACGCGCCGTGGGCACTGGAAGACCAGGGCTTTCGCGTGATCATCGCGCCGTCTTTCGCCGACATTTTTTTCAATAACTGCTACAAGAACGGCCTGCTGCCCATCGTGCAGCCTGCCGAAGTCGTCGATCAGCTGTTCCGCGAGTGCGAAGCGACCGAAGGCTATCAGCTGAATGTCGATCTGGCGGCGCAAACCATCACCACGCCAGCCGGCCAGACATTTGCCTTTGATATCACCGAGCATCGCAAGCATTGTCTGCTTGGTGGTCTGGACGAAATTGGTCTGACTTTGCAGCACGCCGACAAGATCAAGGCTTATGAAGCGCAGCGTCGCGCCGCTCAGCCGTGGCTGTTTGCCTGACATCAACAAAGGTTGGCCGCATGCGGCCAACCTTTGCCAAAAGAACAACGCCGTAAACAAGGGATAGAGATCATGAAAATTGCAGTTCTGCCGGGTGACGGCATCGGTCCGGAAATCATTAGCCAGGCAAAACGCGTGCTGGAAGTACTGCGTAGTGACGGCCTGCCGATCGAGATGGAAGAAGCGCCACTGGGTGGTGCGGCTTATGACGAATTCGGCCAGCCCTACCCGTCGTTTACCCAGAATCTGTGCCGTCAGGCAGATGCGGTGCTGCTGGGTGCGGTAGGCGGCCCGCAGTACGACAAGCTGGATCGACCGCTGCGTCCGGAGCGTGGCCTGCTGGCAATTCGCAAGGATCTGAACCTGTTTGCCAACCTGCGCCCGGCGATTCTGTATCCGGAGCTGGCCAATGCCTCGACGCTGAAGCCAGAAGTCGTGTCTGGCCTCGATATCATGATCGTGCGCGAGCTGACCGGCGATATCTATTTTGGCCAACCACGCGGTATCGCGGTGAACGAGCTGGGCGAGCGCGAGGCTTATAACACCATGCGCTACAGCGAAAGCGAGATTCGCCGCATCGCCCACGTGGCCTTCGGTATTGCGATGAAGCGCAACAAGAAGCTGTGCTCGGTGGACAAGGCGAATGTGCTGGAAACCACCGAGTTCTGGAAAGAAATCATGATCGACGTGGCACGCGAGTATCCGCAGGTGGAACTCAGCCATATGTATGTCGACAACGCCGCCATGCAGCTGATCCGTAATCCGAAACAGTTCGATGTGATGGTGACCGGCAATATCTTTGGTGACATCCTGTCCGACGAGGCCTCGATGCTGACCGGCTCGATCGGCATGTTGCCGTCCGCTTCTCTGGATCAGAACAACAAGGGCCTGTACGAGCCTAGCCATGGTTCCGCCCCGGACATCGCCGGCAAGAACCTTGCCAACCCGCTGGCAACCATCCTGTCGGCGGCGATGATGCTGCGTTACACCTTCAACCAGGAAGAGGCCGCACAGCGTGTCGAAAACGCGGTCAAGCGCGTGCTGGCACAGGGTTATCGTACGGCGGATATTTTTGAAGCCGGCTGCGAGAAAGTCAGCTGCTCCGGCATGGGTGACGCGGTGATTGCTGCGCTGTAACTGGCTGTTTTAATGCAGTTGCAATAAAAAACGGCTACCCCATTGTGCAGAGCGCTGTTGCCCTGCACAATGGGGTAGACCACTTCATAGCCACCGCCAAGAATGGTGGCGGATAAATTTGAACACCCGAGACATTCAGGAGAAATATCGTGCGAGTAGGTTTTGTAGGCTGGCGCGGCATGGTCGGTTCCGTGCTGATGCAGCGCATGCTGGAAGAGAATGATTTTTCTGTCATCAAGGAGCCGGTGTTCTTCACCACCTCCAATGTCGGTGGTCAGGCGCCAAACGTTGGCCGCGACGTACCGCCGCTGAAAGATGCGCGCAATATCGACGAACTGAAGGCCATGGATGTAATCGTGACCTGCCAGGGCGGTGATTACACCACCGAGGTGTATGGCAAGCTGCGCGAAGCCGGCTGGAATGGCTACTGGATTGACGCAGCCTCCACACTGCGCATGGCTGACGACGCTGTCATCATCCTCGACCCGGTAAACCGCAACGTGATCGACGCGGCACTGGCCAAGGGCGTGAAGGATTACATCGGCGGCAACTGTACCAACTCCATCATGCTGATGGGCATGGGCGGTCTGTTCCGTGAAGGTCTGGTCGAGTGGGTTTCCTCGATGACCTACCAGGCAGCTTCCGGTGGCGGTGCCAACCACATGCGCGAACTGCTGAAGGGCATGGGCGTAGTGCATGCAGCCGTCGCTGACGAGCTGGCGACTCCATCGTCCGCGATTCTGGATATCGACCGCAAGGTGGCTGCCTCCATCCGCGAAGACGTGCCGACCGAATACTTCGGTGCACCGCTGGCTGGTGGTCTGATCCCGTGGATCGACAAGCAGCTGGAAAACGGCCAGTCCAAGGAGGAGTGGAAAGGTCAGGCCGAAGTGAACAAGATTCTCGGCACCGACGCTACCATTCCGGTAGATGGCCTGTGCGTGCGCATCGGCGCCATGCGCTGCCACAGCCTGGCGCTGACCGTAAAGCTGAAGAAAGACCTGCCGCTGGCAGAAATCGAAGCCATCATCAAGTCGGGCAACGACTGGGTGAAGTGGGTGCCGAACGATCGCGAGATCAGTGTGAAAGAGCTGACACCGGCATCGATCACCGGTGGCCTGCAGGTTGGTGTTGGCCGCGTGCGCAAGCTGAACATGGGTGGCGAGTATCTGTCGGCCTTCGTGATCGGCGATCAGCTGCTGTGGGGCGCGGCCGAACCGCTGCGTCGTATGTTGCGCATCCTGATTGAGCGTTAAAATAGACGTATAGCTGTCCCGAGGGCGCCGCTGGCGCCCTTTCTCATTTTTACAGGGTTGATCATGTCTGAACTGAATATTGCCGTAGTGGGTGCAACCAATCTGGTAGGCGAGGCCGTGCTGGAGCTGTTGTCTGCCCAGTCTTTGCCGATTGGTCGCGTTTTTGCGCTGGATGCTGCCGAAAAGGAAGACGAGGTGGTTTCCTATGGCAATCTGGAGCTGGAAGTCGTTTCGGTAGAGGATTTTGATTTCGCCAATGTTTCTGCTGCCATCTTTGTTGCCGGTGGCGAAATGTCGCGTCGTCTGGTGCCCGAAGCACGCCAGGCCGGTTGTGCGGTCATCGATTTCAGTGGTGTGTATCGTCACGAGCAGGATGTGCCGCTGTTTGTGCCGGGTGTGGGCGAGCGCTTGCTGGATGGCCTCGATGCGCCGGTGCTGGTGTCGATCCCAAACTGCACCGTGACACCGGTGGCGCAGGCGCTGGCTGCCTTGCAGGCACTGGGTCTGCAGCGCGCAACCGTAACGACCTACCAGTCCGTATCCGGCACTGGCCGCGAGGCGCTGGAAGAGTTGGCAAACCAGACAACGGCATTGTTCGGTGCGCGCGATGTCGAGATTGAAGTCTATCCGAAGCGCATCGCCTTTAATGTTTTGCCGCAAGTGGGCGATATTGCGGAAGACGGCATCAGTAGCGAAGAGCGTTCGCTGGAGCGTGAGCTGCAGAAAATTCTGGCACAGCCTGAGCTTGAAATTGAGGCCAGCTGTCAGCGTGTGCCGGTCTTCTTTGGCCATGGTTGGTCGGTAACGGTGAAGACTGCCGGCGAGGTGACCGCGATCAAGGCGCGCGAGCTGTTTGCTGCGGCAGGATTGCAGGTGGTGGACGAGCCGGCTGGCGAGTTGCCTTATGTTACGCCACAAGAAGCCTCAGGCAATGAGGCGGTGTGGGTAAGTCGTGTGCGCTGCAATACCTCGGGTAGCCTGTCTTTTTGGTTGGCCGCCGACAATGTTCGTGCCGGTATTGCACAGCCAGCAGTGGCGCTGCTTGCAGCATTAATGAAACGTGGGTATTTTGCCTAAGGCGCCACGCTGAATTGATATTTGGGTATACTTCATGCCGTCAGATTGCAAGTCTTGTTATATGCTCTAACAAGAAGTGTGCTGACGGTATGAGTTCGCATGTTATTTCAGTCTTTTGCTGCTTTTGTTTGTAACTATTGTTGATAGCATGGCTGTGACGGCGTAAAACAGAATAATCAGACCGAAGGGTAGCCCGTGAGAATGCTGGCCAAGAAAAAACTGAGTGTAATGGTATTGTCTCTGGCATTTGCGTCGAGTGCATTTGCCGGGCTTGGCGGTATTGCTGTTCGCTCGAATCTTGGTGAGCCTTTACGGGCAGAGATTGATTTCAGTGGTAGTGACGGTGATTTGTTGCGTGTTGGCTTGGCCTCGCCAGACACTTTCAAGGATCTTAAGGTTGAATACACCGGCATTCTGAACTCTCTGCGCTTTACGCTGGCACAACGCTCCAATGGCCGTTCGTATATCCGTGTGACGTCCAATGCGGCAGTCAGTGATCCCTATTTGCGCTTTGTAGTCGAGGCCCGGATGCCGAATGGCCGTTCGATCCGCGAATACACCATCCTGCTGGACCCGGTTGATTACGAGCCACGTCAGCAAGTTGCCAAACCAGCTCCTGTGCCGGTTTTTGTTCCTGAAATTCCAGCTGCTGGCAAAAAGCCGGTGCTCACTCCGTCTTTGCCAGTACGGCCGTCCGTAGCAAGTACCCCTGATAACATTTTGGTCCGTCCGGGCCAGACGCTGCAGTCGATTGCCTCTCGCTTGTCTATGCCCGGAGCAAGTCAGCGCCAGATTATGGCCGCTATCGTTCAGGAAAACCCGGGTGCATTTACTGCTGGTGATCCTTCGAAGCTGAAAGCAGGCTCGCGCTTGCGTGTCCCTGGTCAGGTCAAGGCAAAGGGGCTGTCTGCGGCGGAAGTCGACACTATCTTGCGAGCTCGAACTGAGCCATCCGCGCAGGTAGTTGAGCCAGCCAAGCCTGCACAGGCGATGCCGAAGCCGGCTGCTGCGCCTGTCGCGCCAACGCCGGTTCCTGAGCAGGTTGTGAAGCTTGAACCAGTTGATGCCGGTGCTTCTGCCGCTCATGCCGAGGCCAGCTCCGCAGCACTATCCGAGCAGGCGTTGTTGCTCCAGCAGGCCCAAAAGAAAATTACCGAGCTTGAAGAGAGGCTAAAAGCAATGCAGGCTACTTCTGCCGCCAAGGCTGTAGCCCCTGCTGCGCATGAGGAAGAAACTGGGCCTTCATTCCTCGACAGTATCATGGACTTCCTGCCTGCGATTGGCGCGGCAGTAGCAGCTGGTTTACTTGGCGTTGCCGGCCTGATCCTGTATCGCAGAAGAAAGTCCAAAAAAGGCGTAGCCAGCAACCTCGGTGCCGTTGGTGCCATGCTCGACCAGGATTCGGTAGAAAAGCAGAATCTGGAAGCTGCTGCGGGTGGCAATACATTCCTGACTGATTTTACCCGTACCGGCATGCCTGCCTCTGAGGATGGTGATGTTGATCCGATTGCCGAGGCTGAGGTTTATCTGGCTTACGGGCGAGATCAGCAAGCTGAAGAAATCCTCAAGGATGCCCTGAATAAAGACCCGACCCGACATGATGTCCGTGCCAAGCTGCTTGAGGTTTATGCGGCACGGCAGGATAAACAGTCATTCGAGCATCACGCCAAATCCTTGCACGCTGCGATGGATGGGCAAGGCTCTATCTGGGAAAAGGCTGCCAAGCTTGGTCGCAGTATTGACCCAGGCAATCCGCTGTACGGTGCTATTGCCGCTGGTGCGGTAGCTGCCGAGACAGGTTCAGCAATGACGGCAGTGGACATCGATCTGGATAATGAGCTGATGGGCATGTCCGCTGACGAGCCGAAGCCTCAAGCACCTGCGCCGGTAGAGGATCTCGATGATGATTTGCTGCGCGCTGCATTGCTGGGCGATGAGCCTGCCATAGAAGCGACCCCGGTGCCAGATGGCGAAGCAGCCGAGCTTGATATCGAGGCCTTGCTTGATGCGGAGCCCGAGACCGAAGAACCACCGGCCAATGAAGATAAGCACATGCTGGATTTTGACTTTCAGCTTGATGATTTGCCTGCCCCGGTTGCCGAGTCAGTGGAGGTTTCGCCGCCAGCTGATGACAATTCGGTAGATTTCGACTTTGGTCTGGATGTTCCAGATCTGGCTGCCGACGCCGCGGCAGAAGAAGCACCCGCAGTGAGTACCGAGGGCTTGTCTGTTTCGGATGATCCTTTGGCAACGCGCCTGGATCTGGCCAGGGTATATCTGGATATGGGTGACAAGGACGGCGCGCGCGAGGTGCTGGAAGATCTGGTGGCAGAGGCCGATGGTACCCTGAAGAAAGAAGCTGAAACACTGCTTGCTACCCTGTAACCAACCGGCGCGCTCGCTAAATGACAGTTAACAAGAGTAAGCGTTGTCTTCGTCTTAAGCCGGTTGTCACCGGCTTTCTGCTGGCATTGTCGGCTCAATACGCTTTCTCCGGGCTTGGAGCATTGCGGATATTGTCTTCGCCTGGCGAGACTTTCTATGCAGAGGTTGCCGTCGAGCCCGAGTATGGTTTGACTTCGCCCTCCGCTGTCCTTGCCCCGCTTGAACGCTACTCCATGTTTGGGCCTTACTCGGATAAGGCCGGGCAGCTGCGCTTTCGTACGATTGAGGTCGAGCCAGGCAAGTACATGATCAGTATTGCCGGTCCGGTATTGCCGCGAGAAGAGAATCTGCATTTCGCGCTGGAGCTATCCTGGGCTTCGGGCAAGGTGGTGCGCGAGTATCATGTGCCTGCCGGTGGTTTGCCGCCTGAGCGCCCGATCAGAAAAGAGCCTACCCCGCTCGCACCGCCTCACGAACAAAAGTTGATGGCTGGGCCGCAGCCGCCAACACTTGGCGAGGCGAGGCTGCTGTCGTCCAGGGGGGTGCCGTTCCGGGTAGAACTGGAGTTGTTGGGTAGTTGGCCGCAAGAGGAGGGGCTGGCGCAGCAGTTCTATCTGACGGATTTGTCTGGCGTGCCGGGAAAGCAGGCTAGTCGGTTCGAGCTGCTCAAGCGCAAGGGGAGGACCTGGTTGCGGATTGCTGGGCAGGAAATACCTGCGGATGCCAAGCTGGCTTTCAAGTTGAATATCGATCTGGGGCAAAGCAAGCTGAGTCGTCAGTTTTCATTCCGTGTGCCGGATGCAGGACGGCGTGTACACCGTCAGGCGCTTGTGCAGCCGGGGGAAACCTCGACTGCGGGCTATCAGGTCAAGGCCGGTGACTCTCTCTCTGCCTTGGCCAGAAAGTACGCGCCAAAATCTGGCGAAGCGGAGTGGATGGCAGAGGTAGTGCGCAAGAATGCACATGCATTTGCCAAAGATAATCCCGATATCCTGTTTGCCGGTTCCTGGTTACGGTTCCCGAATGGTGAAGCTGCAATGCCTGACGCTGCCCTGGAAGGCAAGGCAGTGGTTGGCGAAGTGCCTGTAGCACCCAAGACCGAAGCCTCAGCAGGCAAGGCTGTGCCGCCGCCTGCGCATAATCAGGCTTCTGCACCGGTCATGAGTAGTGCCGAGCAAGCGCTGATCAGCAAGCGCCTGCAAGAGGCACAGGAGCGAATGCGCTGGCTCGAAGACGAGATTGCGCGCCTGTCTGCGGCCAGCACCATGAAGGAGTCCATACCTGCGCCGCTGGCGAAAGAAGAAGAGCATTTTCTGGACGAGAATCTGCATGACTGGCTGCTGTGGGGTGGTGGCGGTATTTCGGTTGCCAGTCTGCTGGCATGGATGCTGTGGCGGAGCCGACAAAGAAAGGCTGTCAAGCCTGTGAAGTTGTTCACTGCGCTGGCTCAGCCGGTAACTGCCTCGATGTCCTTGCCGGATGGTCAGCGTCCCTTGGTGCAGCCTACTGTTGATGCCATCAATATTGATGCGATCGACGTGTTTGCCGAGGCCGATGTGCTGATGGCTTACGGTCGTTTTGACGCGGCTGAAACCCTGCTGCGCGACACGCTGCGTGCCGAACCGGAGCGCGAGGATGTGCGCATCAAGCTGCTTGATCTGATTGCCCGCAAAGGCAACAAGGGCGAGTTTGAGGAGGTCGCGCTGGATGTGCTGGCGGTGTTCGGACCAGATAGCGGTTTGTGGTCAAGAGTGCAGTCGCTTGGCCAGACGGTGGATGAGGCCAACCCGCTTTATCGCAATGTCGAGCGTCAGGCTCGGGCAACTTTCGTGCTGGATGAAATGGCTGCCGCGCCTGCGGCTGAGCCGGAGCAGACAGATCCGGATGAAGGACGTGATTTGCTGGCTGAACTGGCTTGGCCGGAAGAAGAAAACGTTACCGTGATGGATATGGCGGCCAACGACCGGCGCGAGATATCCATGGCCAAAACGTTGCCGCCTAGCGCCGAAATTGCCGAGCTAGTGAAGCTTTATCGCGAGATGGGGGATAACGAATCAGCCGATGCCTTGCTGCGCGAGGCCGGTATTCTCCCCGAGGCAAGAGAGTCAATCTAGTTGGCCGCAGGCTTTCATCCGGTTTTGCTGCTGCTGGGCTGGCTCTTGCTTGCCATTCCGTTTGCCCGGCTTGGCTGGTCTTTTCCACTTTTAGTGCTGCTTGTTTATTTTCCGGTCTGGTCTATTGCCTGGCAGTCTTGCCGGCGGATGAAATGGTTGCTGCTGGCCATGGTGTTGTCACATGGCTGGGCGCTGCCAGGGCCTGCGCTGCTGTCGGCCTATGCATGGTCTCCATCGCTAAGCGGCTTGCGTTACGGTCTTGAGCAGGCCTTGCATTTGCTCTGGCTGGTCTGCGGCCTGCGTTACTGCTGGCAATTACTGGGCAGGCAGGGTATGTGGATGGCGTTCTCTGCGCTGCTGTCTCCCTTGCGGCTGTTGGGACTGCCCGTCGAGCGCTTGCTGCTGCGGCTGACGCTGACCATGCAGCTGGCCGAGTACTGGATGCAGCATCCGCCGCGCTGGCGGCTTGACGAGTGGCAGCGAGTGCTGGCCGAGCCGCCACCACAAGTCACGCCGGATGAGGTAAAGTTGCTTACTTTGCCATGGACATGGCGTGACAGCCTGCTGCTGTTGATCCTGCTTGCTGTGTCCTTTCTGCTTTGGAATCTGGGATGACGAGAATCGTTTTGGGTGTGGAGTATGATGGCCGCGCCTATGCCGGCTGGCAGACCCAGCCCTGCGGCAATACCGTGCAAGACAAACTGAATGCGGCGATTGCCGCCATTGCCGGTCACGAGATTACAACCTTGGCTGCAGGTCGCACCGATGCCGGCGTGCATGCGCTGGTGCAGGTCGTGCATTTCGATACCACGGTTACACGCCCTTTGAATGCCTGGGTGCGCGGCGTCAATGCGCACTTGCCGGCTGGCGTGGCTGTGCTGTGGGCGCGCGAAGTGCCTGATGAATTTCACGCCCGTTTTTCTGCTTTTTCCCGCTCTTATTGTTATTTCCTGCTGACCCATCCGGTACGACCGGCACTGACGGCTGGCCGGGTTGGCTGGTATCACCAGCCGCTGGATGTGGCCGCCATGCGGGCGGCGGCGGCGGTGCTGATCGGCAAACATGATTTTTCCAGCTTCCGGGCCGCCGAATGCCAGGCCAAATCACCAGTCAAAGACCTGCAGAAACTGGCAATCACCGAGTCCAATGGCCTGTTGCGCTTTGATCTGACGGCCGATGCCTTTCTGCATCATATGGTGCGAAATATCGTGGGTGCCTTGCTGTATGCCGGCAAGGGCGCGATGACGGTGGAGGAGATGATCCGCCTGCGCGATGCGGCAGACCGCAAACTGGCCCCGCCTACCTTCATGCCTGACGGCCTGTATCTGGCCGGTGTCGGTTACCCCGAACACTTTGATTTGCCGACGGCGGTGCAGCCGGAGCGACTCACCTTGTGGAGCATGGCATGACGGTTCGTATCAAGGTTTGTGGCTTTACCCGAGCGGAAGATGCCCGTGCCGCGTGCGAAGCCGGTATTGACGCCATAGGTCTGGTGTTTTACGAGAAAAGCCCACGGCATGTGACGATTGCCCAGGCGCAAACCATCATCGCGGCCTTGCCGCCGTTTGTGACGGTGGTTGCGCTGTTTGTGAACGCCTCACGCGAATTTGTCGAATCCGTGCTGGCTGCCTGCAGCATCGATGTGCTGCAGTTTCATGGCGAAGAAAGCGGCGAGTTCTGCCGCCAGTTCCAGCGCCCTTATCTGAAAGCGGTGCGTGTACAGCCGGGTCTTGACTGGGCTAGGTTGGCCGCAGAATACGCCGATAGTCGCGGCCTGCTGACTGATGCCTTTGTCGAGGGGGCGCATGGCGGCACCGGCAAGACCTTTGACTGGACACTGCTGCCAGCGCAGTGTGCCTTGCCGCTGATCCTGTCGGGCGGGCTGGATGCGGCCAACGTTGCCGATGCCATTGCCCGTACCGGCCCTCTTGCCGTGGATGTCTCCAGCGGGGTGGAAGAGGGCAAGGGTATCAAGTCAGCCAGACGGGTTGCCGAGTTTGTGTTGGCGGTGCGTACTGGCGAACAATTGCGTTCTGTGGCAAGGTTGGCCGCAGACAAATAATCCATTTCAAGCATTACCTAAACCGAATCGATCCATCAAGGAGCAATACATGGGCAGTTACGACTTTCCGGATGAACGCGGCCGCTTTGGCCCGTACGGCGGTGTCTATGTCGCAGAAACATTGATGGCAGCATTGGACGAGCTGAAAGCCGAGTATGCCCGTGCCAAGGCTGACCCGGCTTTCTGGCAAGAATTTCATTACGAACTCAAACATTTTGTCGGTCGCCCGAGCCCGATCTACCACGCCAAGCGCTGGTCCGAACTGCTGGGTGGCGCGCAGGTTTACCTGAAGCGCGAAGACCTCAATCATACTGGTGCGCACAAGATCAACAATGCCATCGGCCAGGCCTTGCTGGCACGCCGCATGGGCAAGAAGCGCGTGATTGCCGAGACCGGTGCCGGCCAGCATGGTGTGGCAACAGCAACGGTCGCTGCCCGCTACGGCATGGAGTGCGTGGTGTATATGGGCGCGGAAGACATCAAGCGTCAGGCACCGAATGTATTCCGCATGAAGCTGTTGGGCGCGACGGTCGTGCCGGTCGAGAGCGGTTCCAAAACCCTGAAAGATGCGCTGAACGAAGCGATGCGGGACTGGGTAACCAATATCGATCACACTTTCTACATCCTCGGCACCGCCGCCGGTCCGCATCCTTACCCGATGCTGGTGCGTGACTTTGTCTCGGTGATCGGTGACGAAGCCAAAGTGCAGATGCCTGAGATCATCGGTCGTCAGCCGGATGTGGTGATGGCTTGTGTGGGTGGTGGCTCGAATGCGATCGGTACCTTCTACCCGTATATTGATGTGCCGAATGTGCGCCTGGTGGGTGTCGAGCCGGCCGGTGACGGTCTGGAAACCGGCCGTCACGCCGCGCCGCTGGCATCCAACGCGCCGGTTGGTGTGCTGCACGGTTCGCGCAGCTATCTGATGCAAGATGACAATGGCCAGATTGTCGAGACCCACTCGATTTCTGCCGGCCTCGACTATCCTGGCGTTGGCCCCGAGCATTCCTGGCTGAAGGACAGCGGTCGCGCCGAGTATCTTGCCGTAACCGATGACGAAGCGTTGGCCGCATTCCATGATTGCTGCCGCCTGGAAGGTATCATCCCGGCACTGGAGTCCAGTCATGCGCTGGCACAGGCCGTCAAGCTGGCACCAACCATGGGCAAGGACAAAGCCATTCTGGTGACGCTGTCCGGTCGTGGTGACAAGGATATCAACACTGTTGCCGGCCTGATGGGTATCACGCTGTGATAAGCGCCCCCATTCTCGAGGCGGCTTATCTGCAGGTGAAGACTGGCGAAGAAGCTGCTTTCGAAGCAGCTTTTCGCACAGCCTCGCCCTTGATTGCGCAAACGCCGGGCTATGCCGGGCATAGCCTGCAGCGCTGCCTCGAAGTGACTGGCCGCTATCTGCTCTTGGTGCAGTGGCAGTCGCTGGATGCTCACACGGTGGGATTTCGCCAGTCGCCGCAATATCAAGAGTGGAAAGCACTGCTCCATCATTTCTATGATCCGTTCCCGGTGGTCGAACATTTCGAAACCGTGTTGAACCATCCCTGCAAGGACGCTGCCGTATGAGCCGTATTGCTGCAACATTTGCCCGCCTGCAGGCTGCAGGCGAAAAGGCACTGATCCCGTTTATCACTGCGGGTGACCCGCACCCGAACCTGACACTGGAGCTGATGCACGGTCTGGTTGATGGCGGTGCCGACATTATCGAGCTGGGTATTCCGTTCTCCGACCCGATGGCTGATGGCCCCGTCATCCAGCGCGCCAGCGAGCGTGCACTGGTGCACAAGGTTGGCCTGCGGGACGTGCTGGCCATGGTGAAGGCTTTCCGTGAAACCAACCAGACCACGCCTGTGGTGCTGATGGGCTATTTGAATCCGGTGCATGTGCTGGGTTACCAGCAGTTTGCCGCTCTGGCGGCAGAGGCTGGTGTGGATGGCGTGTTGACGGTTGACTGTCCGCCAGAAGAGGCGGAGGAGCTGAGCGCAGCGTTGGTGGCTGCCAAGCTTGATCCGGTTTTCCTGATCGCCCCGACCACACCGGCCGAACGGGTAGCAGAAATCGCCCGTCAGGCACGTGGTTATGTCTACTATGTATCATTAAAAGGCGTGACAGGTGCCGGAAATCTGGACATTGCCGACGTAGCGCGTAAAATTGCCGCCCTTAGAGAACATATCTCCGTGCCTATCGGTGTCGGCTTCGGTATCCGCGATGCCGAAACTGCCCGCGCGATTGCCGTTACGGCAGACGCCGTGGTGGTGGGTAGCCGTCTGGTGCAGGAGATCGAGGCAGCAACGCCTGCTACTGCCAAAGAGCAGCTCACCCGTCTGGTGGCCAGTCTGAAGGCAGCCACCCGTTAAGATTATCTGGACACCCGTGCCAGAACTTGCGGCCAACCGGCAACGTTGGCCGCATTGTCATGTTTCAAGGAGTCAGCATGAGCTGGTTGAACAAACTCCTGCCGCCTAAGATCAAGCGCGAACCGCGTGCGAGCAAGGCGTCGGCGGTACCTGAAGGCTTGTGGAGCAAGTGCCCCGCTTGCGAAGCCGTACTCTACCATACCGATTTGCAGAACAATCTGCAGGTCTGCCCCAAGTGTGACCACCATCACCCGCTGTCCGCGCGCGAGCGTCTGGATGTCCTGCTGGATGCCGAAGGCCGTCGCGAGATCGGCGCCGAGGTCAAGCCCATCGACATCCTGAAGTTCAAGGACAACAAGAAGTATCCGGATCGTCTGGCGGCGGCTATCGAGTCCACTGGCGAGGATGATGCGCTGGTGGTGATGCAAGGCAGCATGCACGGCATGCCTGTTGTCATCGCCGCATTCGAGTTCCGCTTCATCGGCGGCTCGATGGGTTCGGTGGTGGGCGAGCGTTTTGTTCGGGGTGTGCAGGCAGCAGTCGAAGCGCGTTGCCCGTTCATCTGTGTGGCAGCCTCGGGTGGCGCGCGCATGCAGGAAGGCCTGAACTCGCTGATGCAGATGGCCAAGACCTCGGCTGCGCTGCAATTGCTGACAGACCACCAGCTGCCGTTCGTCTCGGTACTGACCGATCCGACCATGGGTGGCGTCTCGGCTTCGTTCGCCTTCCTGGGTGACGTGGTTATCGGTGAGCCTGGTGCCCTGATCGGCTTTGCCGGCCCGCGCGTGATCGAACAAACCGTGCGCGAAACCCTGCCGGAAGGCTTCCAGCGCTCGGAGTTCCTGATCGAGAAAGGCGCACTCGACATGATTGTCGATCGCCGCGAACTCAAGAAGCGTATTGCCGAACTGATGGCGCTGATGCTGAAAGAGCCGGAGCCGCTTGCATCCTGATGTGATGCACTGCTAGCGCAGGCTAACGAGTAAAAAGCCACAAGACAAAACGTCCAGACGTTCTGCCTTGTGGCTTTTGCTTTTGCAGTGCTGTTGAGCTTCGTTGGAAGCGCGAATGGATTTGCCATTACTGTCCAATGATGGTTTTTGTGTATTGCTGGGGCAGCCTGTCTGCTAGCGAGGCGGTTGTAGTTGCTTTGATTTTTTTGCCGTGCGGCCAAGCTTGTGACCAGGTTGGCCGCACGGAATTTGCTAGGTGTCTGGCCGAGCCGAGGTGCGGTGTTGCACGGCCGTCGGCAGAATCTGCAAGCTGGCATGGCAGCAATTTGCTATACCGATGGAAAGTCACGCGCTGATGCGGATCGGGCAGGAGGGCTTATGCGCTGGATTGTGCTGCTTGCGGTTTGTTGCTGTCTTACCCCGGTCATGGCTGCCGAACGTATCGTCGTGCATGACCAGTCTGGCCGTGCATTGGCGGATGCAGTGGTGTATATCGACAGCCCGGGTTCACGTATCAAGTCGCCGCTGACGGGGCAGATTGCGCAGAAAGACAAGCAATTCATGCCGACAGTCAGCGTGGTGAGGGTGGGGGCCTCTGTCAGCTTTCCGAATCAGGATACGGTTCGTCATCACGTCTATTCCTTTTCGCCGGCCAAGACTTTCGACATCAGGCTGTATAGCGGCACACCGACAAGCCCGGTAGTTTTCGACAAGCCGGGGCTTGTGGTGCTGGGCTGCAATATTCATGACTGGATGCTGGCCTATGTGAAAGTGGTTGATTCGCCTTGGTTTGGCAAGACTGATGCGGCAGGCGAGCTGGTACTGGCCGGTGTGCCGCCAGGAGAGTATGTGCTGCGTGCCTGGTACCCCGGCATGCAGCGCGAGTGGGAGCGCAAGGTCAGCTTTCCGCTGGCCAGAAAAGTCGTAATTGATCTGGCTATTGCCCCGCAGGCAATGGCTGCACCTCCGGAGGACTACTGATGGCGTTGCCGATACGCTCCTTGCGTGGCCGGATGGCACTGTTTTTCTCTCTGTTGCTGGCATTGGTGCTGGGCGCTTTCTTCTATCTGACTACTACGGCCAACGAACGGATATTCACGCAGCAGGCAAGCCATGAGCTGGAGAGTGGCGAGCGGGTCTTTCACCGGCTGCTGGAGCTTAATCAGCGCCAGCTATTGCAGTCGGCGCGTGTGTTGGCAGCGGACTTCGGCTTTCGGGCAGCGTTGGCTAGCGGTGACAGGGCGACCATTCTTTCTGCGCTGCAGAATCAGGGTAATCGTATCAATGCCGAATTGGTGGTAATGAGTAATACCGAAGGGCATGTGCTTGCGGCCAACATGCAGGATGGTTGGGGCGCGGGAGGATATCCCTTTGCGTCGCTGCTGAAGAAAGCGCAGGTCGAGGGATTTGCCCAAGGGGTCGAGCTGGTTGGCAGCCGCGCTTATGCCTTGGTGTTGGTGCCAGTAAAAGCGCCGTTGACCATAGGTTGGGTCACCATGGGTTTGCAGCTGGATAATGATCAGGCTGCCGAACTGAAGTCATTGTCTGGCCTCGAGGTGTCTTTTGTGGCCAAGGGTGAGGGCTGGCGTTCAATCGGCTCTACCATGGCCAGTGCCGAGCTGGTCGGCCAGCTCGGGATGCTGGCTTATCCTGATACGCCGCAAACGGTAATGGTGGATGGCCGGGTGTATCAGTCGCGCTTGATGCCGCTGAATGCCGGGGGCGGGCAGCCCTTGTTTGCCCTGTTGCAAAAACCGTTGGGCGAAATCCTGACCCCGTTTTATCGTCTGCAGCAGTTCATGCTGATTCTGGCACTGGTGTCGCTGCTGCTGGCGGTGATTGGTAGTGCATTGCTGGCAAGACTGATCAGTAGCCCACTGTCTTTGCTGGTGGCGGCGGCAACCCGTATTCGTGATGGTAATTACCGTGAAGCCATACCACTGCCCGAAACCCGGGAGCTTGGGCAGCTGGCCGATGCACTTTCCCATATGCAAAGTGCCATTTTCACGCGTGAGCAGGAAATTCTGGCGCTGGCTTTTCGCGATACCCTGACCGGTCTCGTCAATCGTGCCGGTTTTGTGCGCGAGCTAGAGCTGCAGATGTTCTCCGAACTCGATGAGCTGACCATTGTGGTGCTGGATATCGACCGCTTCCAGTTGTTGAATGACACGCTGGGGCACGATACCGGCGACCTTGTCATTCGGCGTGTGGCGCAATCCTTGCAGCGACTGGCGTTCGAGCATGGTGCAGTGGTGGCGCGCCTCG
The DNA here is from genome assembly GCF_979366295.1 of Vogesella lacus. Taxonomy (NCBI): domain Bacteria; kingdom Pseudomonadati; phylum Pseudomonadota; class Betaproteobacteria; order Neisseriales; family Chromobacteriaceae; genus Vogesella; species Vogesella lacus. The sequence goes on along the minus strand of NZ_CEETQT010000001.1, from coordinate 410,030 downwards.
GAGGTGATGAGTTCGCCCTGTCGCTGCCGCACGGGAGACATGCTTGCCAGGATATGCTGGATGCGGTGCAGGCTGTGTTCGAGCAACAGATGGAAGTCGGCGAGCGCAGTGTCGATGTCAGGGCAAGTCTGGGGCTGGCCTCATACCCCGAGCACGCGATTTCGGCAATGGATCTGCTGCGCTGTGCCGATGAAGCAATGTATGCGGCCAAGCGCAACAAGAGCACGGTGGCCACCTATGATGCGGCCAAGCGGCAATTCCGCGAAGAGCATCTCTCGCTGCTGGGTGATTTGCGACTGGCGGTAGAGGAGGGGCAGCTGATGCTGTATCTGCAGCCCAAGGTGCCCCTGTCCGGGCATGGAGCGTGCGAGGCCGAGGCGCTGCTGCGCTGGCAGCATCCCTTGCGTGGTTTTGTTCCGCCTTTCGACTTTATCCCCTATGCCGAGCAAACCGGTTTTATCCGCGAGCTGACCCGCTGGGTGCTGGCTCAGGGCTGCAAAGAAGCGGCGCTGCTGCGTGATGCCGGTATGCCGACAAGAGTTTCCTTCAATCTGGCAACGCGTGATCTGCTGGATGCATCCTTGCCTGAGTATGTATCGCATTGTATGCGTGAGGCAGGCTTGCCGGCGGAGCTGGTCTGCCTTGAAATTACCGAGAGCGGCGTAATGGAAGATCCTAATCGGGCGATGGATACGTTGTTCCATTTGCGTGAGTTGGGGCTGGCGCTGGCGATTGATGATTATGGCACCGGTTATTCATCGTTGGCTTATATCAAGCAGCTGCCTGTATCCGAGCTCAAGATAGACCGCACCTTCGTCAACGGGATATGTGACAGCGAGGCAGATGCCACGATTGTGCGTTCGACAGTCGAGCTTGCACATTCGATGGGCTTCACCGTAGTGGCCGAGGGGGTGGAGACCGAGCAGATCGCCAATAAACTCAGGGAGTTGGGCTGCGACTTTGCCCAAGGCTACTGGTACGCCAAGCCTATGCCTTTGCAGGACTACCTGGCATGGGTGAGAGCTTATGAAAGCGTGAGTGTGCGCTGATTTGCTGCTTGTTCTATATGTGTGCTGCTTGGACGGGCAGCCAATCCGGGGTTGGGTTGATACCGCTTTTGCACTCCTGTCGGGGTGCTTGATTTTTCTGATCGGGGTCTTGCCGGGAAATAATGGCAACTTGCAGGGTAAGAGATATTTTTTATCCCACTGCAATGACGGAGGGTGGCGTAGTTTTGCAGGTAGTGGCTTTGCCGTAAAAATGAACGGCGTCAGCAAGCTGCTGACGCCGTAACGGATTTTCAGTTTTTCAACAGCTTACCCACAGCTTTTTCCCTGTTTTGCTGTGGGTAACTCGTTTTCCAGTTGGCATGGTTCGATTACGATGCCGGCACGCAGGCCAAGACCAACCTTGGGGTTGGGGAACAGGATGCGTTCATCCCCGCCTTCGGCGAATATCTGTTTATCGCCATCCTCAGCCAGAATCATGCCATCCGGGAGTCGGGTGAAATTCTCGACGTCGTCGGCCAGATGCAGGCGGAAGTCTTCGCTACTGCGCACCAGATCGTATTTGGCGCGGAACAGTTGGCTGCGGGCCGGTTGCCAATGGATATCGCTGCGCAAGCCATGCTGCAGCAGCTGGCGCAAGGCCTGATTGATCGACTCGAAGCGCGCCAGCTCGTTCTGGCCGAACGGTCTGGCCTTGCCCAGCTCCAGCGTGAAAGCATGAGCCTGGCAGTGGTGGCTGGTGTAATAGCTGAATGTCGCGGCTGGTTTGCTGTGCAGCAAGACGGTGGCGATGCCGGCATCGGCCAGCCAGCCCAGCTGCTGCCGGTCGTGCGGGCGCTCGTCAGGGTAAGGGTAGATGGCAAACTGCTCGAAAACCGAACCGCGGATGGCGGTGTGCAGGTCATGGTGCAGGCGCAGTGCCATCTTGCCGGCCTGGGCAAAGAAGTTTGCGGCCAACTGTTCCAGCTCGGCAGCGCGCGCGGCTTCACGGCTGCCAGCCTGTTGCTGGTGGCTGCCGTTGAACAGGCGATTCATGTCGTAGTCACAGAAACGCTTACCGATGCGCATTGCATCAATATTGCCAAACATCACCAGCACCCGCGCCTGCAGCGGCAACACTCCCGAGAAGATGTCGCTGATGATCTGATCCAGAATCTCGATCGGGGCGGTTTCGTTGCCGTGAATGCCGGCCGACAACAGGATATGCGGCAGCGTATCGCCATCTGTATCAGCGGGCTGGATTTGCAGCACGCCGGCGGCGATTTGCCGGTATTCGATGTTCGGATGGACTTGCGGTGGCGTGAAGCTCAGGCCGTCAAGAGTGGCGGTCAGAAAGTGCTGGCTGGCGGTGACGTTGTTCATGCATTTTCCATGTGCTGTGTTTAGGCCATTGTGTGGAAAAGCTGGCTGCCCGCCAATCAGGCTGTCACCTGGCTGTATCTTGCCGGCGCATCGATGCAATAAATCAGGCCGGATCCGGCTGGCCAAAGCGCAGGATGGCACGGGCAAACGCTTCTGTGGCTTCGAGGTGGATGGCATGGCCGGCACCGGGCAGCAGCTCCAGCGTGGCGCCCGGAATGCCCTGCTGCAGCAATCTGGCCTGATATGGCGGTGTCAGCCGGTCTTCATCGCCAACCAGCACATGGGTCGGAACGTGGATATCGCTCAGCCAGCTGCGCGCGTCGTGATTGCGTACGCCGGCCAGAATGCGCTGGGTGGCGGGCCAGTCTACCGTGGCGGCAATACGGCGCAGATCGGGCAGCATAGCTGCCTGGGCGGCAAAGAAACGGCTGGAAAACAGCCATGGCAGGCTGACATCAAATCGCAGATCTGCTCCGCCAACCTTGTCGGCAGTATCCCAGCTCTGGGCGATATAAACGTTGGCCGCATCCGACCAGGCCAGCGTCGAGGCCAGCAGCAACCTTTGCAGGCGCGATCCGTGCCGGCGGGCAAAGTGCAGCGCCACCATGCCGCCGTAGGAAAGGCCGGCCAGATAGCAGCGGTCTATGCCCAGATGATCCAGCAGGGCGGCCGCATCATTGGCTTGTGCTGACAGCGCATAGGCGTCTTGCGGGCTCTTGTCACTCAGGCCCTGCCCCTGAAAATCCAGCCGGATGACATGGAACTGGCTTTCCAGCTGCGGCATCAGCAAAGTCCAGGCAGCGGTGCTCATGGTGAGACCGTTGAACAGCATCAGCGGTGCGCTGCCTTTGCCGCTGGTCTCGTAATAGATCTGTCTTTGCTGCTGGCTGAAGAAGGGCATGGTGGCGCTCCCTGAGAATTTGCTTTCAGTCTGGCCCAGAGTGGTGCACGGCGCCAGTGCGAAAAGGTTACAGACAACCAGATTGTCATAATTGACTGCTAAGGTGCGCGCAGGGAGGCAGGGTGTGTTCACCGTGCCAGACAGATTTTTGCGGAGGGCAGGTTTCATGGCGGGTGGTGAAAAGCAGCTGTTGCAGATCATGCGTGGCGGAGAGGTGCAGGTATTGTTCCAGCCCATCATCCGTTTGCAGGATGGCCAGCTCTACGGTTTCGAGGCGCTGATTCGCGGCCCGGCTGATTCGGTCTTCCACTCGCCGGTGATGTTGTTCGAGCAGGCGGCGATGGCCGGTCTGTCCGGATGTCTTGACCAGGTTTGCATGGCCGCCATTTTTCGCGAGTTTGCCGAGCAGCGTTTGCCCGGTGTGCTGTTTGTCAATGTGCTGCCCGATACCTTGCTCAACGAGGATGTGTCGGTCGAAATGCTGCAGCACATGCTGGCAGTCAATGGCATTGCCGGTAGCCGCGTGGTGCTCGAACTGACCGAAACACGGCCGCAAGGCGGCTATCCGGCCTTGCGGCTGGTGGCTGATCGCCTGCGTACCGCCGGTTTGCGCCTGGCGCTGGATGATCTGGGCGAGGGATTTTCCAATCTGCGCTTGTGGTCGGAGTTGCGGCCCGATGTGGTGAAGCTCGACAAGTATTTCGTGCAGGGGATTCACGCTGACCCGCTGAAGTCGCAGTTTGTACGCTCGCTGGTGGATATGGCGCGCGCATCCGGCGCGGTGCTGATTGCCGAGGGTATCGAGCAGGCTGAGGAGTTGCATGTCTTGCGCCAGCTTGGCGTGGCGATGGGGCAGGGTTATCTGATTGCCCGTCCGAAGGACAAGCCGGCGCTGACCGAGTTTTATCCCTTGCCGCAATCCAAAACCAGCGAAGTCACGGTGCGTCGCAAGCCGGTGGTACACGATTTGCTTCAGGAGGTGGCATACCTGACGGTAGATTGCAGCTGCGAGCAGGCTTACCAGATGTTTGCCGGCACGCCGTCACGATTTGCTATTCCGGTGATCAGCCAGCAGCGGCCGGTTGGCTTGCTGACACGCCACCACGTGCTGGAGAGCTTCGCGCGGCCATTCAGTCACGAGCTGTTTGGCAAGAAGTCCTGCATGGCGCTGGCTGACATTCATCCGCTGATCGTGCCGCATGATATGGATATCCAGACCCTGTCCGGCAAGGTAGTGGCTGCCGAGCAGCGCTATCTGGTAGACGGCTTCATCGTGGTGCAAGACGGGCAATATCTGGGCATGGGTACCGGTTATGAACTGGTGCGGCTGATCAGCGACATGCAGTTGGCCGCAGCACGTTATGCCAACCCGCTGACCGGCTTGCCGGGCAATGTGCCGATAGGTGAAGAAGTCCAGCGGCTGCTGGATGAGCGCCAGCGCTTCGTGGTGGCGTATGCCGACCTCGACCATTTCAAGCCATTCAATGATCACTATGGCTACGGGGCGGGGGATGAGTTGATACGCGCCCTCGGGCGCATGCTGCAGGATGCTGTCGATGCGCCGCTGGATTTTGTCGGCCACATCGGTGGTGATGATTTTGTAATTTTGTTGCAAAGTTACAACTGGATGTCGCGTTTAGAAAAGATTATCGAGCAGTTCAGTCGCGAGGCGCTGTGCTGTTTTGACAGCAAGGACGTTGCGGCAGGGGGCTACGAGGTTGCCGGCCGTGATGGCAGCCAGCAGTTTTTCCCCCTGACAACCTTGTCTATCGGTGTGCTGCAAGTAGAGCCGGGGGCGTATACCTCGCACTATGAAGTGGCTTCTGCGGCAACCCAAGCCAAAAAAATGGCCAAAAAACAGCAGGGTAGCGTGATTCATGTTGATGCCGTCGCGCCTTTGCCCAGAATGGCGACGGCTTTGCTGGGTGTTTGAATGATTAAACGATAGCTGAGCTGTTTCGAGGTCTGAGGCGAGCCGTGCTGCATTGCAGTACGGATCTTGTGCTTTTAAGGCGGTATTTGGGCGGTTTTTCCGATTTGCCACACTGTTTGTCGTGGTGGATCGCTAAACGTTGTCAATTTTATTAAACATCGGCTAGTCTGCTCTTGCCGTTGTCGCCGCGAGTGGTTTTCCGGCGATGGTTATCCGGGGGATGGGCCTGCCATATCACCTTGTCCGGCCTGCTCTTGAATCTGCCATTTCCGCTTGGTTTTGCGCGGGAATTATTGTGTAAAAGCCTTGTCTGGCGCTATTCCCGCCGTTTTATGGCCGGGAATGGATATTGCCTACATGGCACTCTCAAGCTAGGGTGTCGGTTTATATTGAACGCCATTACGCCCGCAGCATATTTCGGTGCTGCGAGTGACCATTCACAAGAGGACGCATGCGTCCTGCAGAGGAAACAATCATGGTAGATGCAGTGCAACAGTCTGCTGGCGAAAAACCATATCTATCGATTAGCAATATCGTCAAACGCTTTGGCGATACGACTGCTGTAAACGATGTGACGCTGGACATTCACCGTAACGAGATCTTTGCCTTGCTGGGGAGCTCGGGCTGCGGCAAGTCCACCTTGCTGCGCATGCTGGCCGGCATGGAGCGGCCAACCTCGGGCAAGATCATTCTGGATGGTCAGGACATTACCGGTCTGGCACCTTACGAGCGTCCGATCAATATGATGTTCCAGAGCTATGCACTGTTTCCGCACATGAGCGTGGCCGACAATATTGCCTTCGGTCTCAAGCAGGACAAGCTGCCCAAGGGTGAAATCGAGGCGCGTGTCGCCGAGATGCTGGATCTGGTGCAGATGCGCAAATACGCCAACCGCAAGCCTTACCAGCTGTCCGGTGGCCAGCAGCAGCGGGTTGCACTGGCGCGCAGCCTGGCCAAGCGACCGAAACTGTTGCTGCTGGACGAGCCGCTGGGTGCACTCGACAAGAAACTGCGTCAGCAAACCCAGCTGGAACTGGTAAACACGCTGGAACAGGTGGGCGTGACCTGCATCATGGTGACCCATGATCAGGAAGAGGCGATGACCATGGCCAGCCGCATCGGCATCATGAGCGAGGGCGAACTGCTGCAGGTTGGTACGCCGGCCGAAATCTACGACTTCCCGAACTGTCGCTTTACAGCCGAATTCATTGGCGAGACCAATCTGTTTACCGGTGAGGTGGTAATCGACGAGCCTAGCCATGTCGAGATCCGCTCTGACGAGCTGGAAAGCCACATTTATATCGATCACGGCATTACCGGACCAAAAGGCATGCAGGTCTGGGCCAGCATCCGTCCGGAAGACATTCGCGTTGATCGTGATGCGCAAGCAGCCGGCCCGAATGTAGCCAAGGGTGAGGTGACCGAGATTGCCTATCTGGGCAGCTATTCGATCTATCACGTCAAGGTGGCCAGCGGCAAGGTGATCAAGGCCATGGTGCCGGTCAACCGCTGGTACGAAGCCGGTATCGAGCCGCCGACCTGGGGCGACAGCGTCTTCATCAGCTGGCGTGCCGACATGCCGGTCGTGCTGACCCGCTAAGGAGGCCATGATGGATCTGAGCAAATTCCTGCGGCAGAGCAAGCTCGGCAAACGCGCCGTGATTGCCTTGCCGTACAGCTGGCTGTTGCTGTTCTTCCTGGTGCCGTTCTTCATCGTGCTGAAGATCAGCTTCGCCGAGCAAGAACTCGCCGTGCCGCCGTTCACCCAGCTTTTGCAGCTGGAAGAGGGGCTGCTGCACATCACGCTGAATCTGGCCAACTACGACTTCATCCTCAATGACAGCTTTTATGCGGCCACCTATCTGTCTTCGGTGAAGGCGGCGCTGTTTACCACGGTGATGTGTCTGTTGATCGGCTATCCGATGGCGTATGCGATTGCGCGTACCGATCCGGCGCGCCGCAACGTGTTGCTGATGCTGGTGATGCTGCCGTTCTGGACGTCCTTCCTGCTGCGCGTTTATGCGTGGATGGGCATCCTCAACGACAACGGTCTGATCAATAATTTCCTGCTGGGTATCGGGCTGATCGACGAGCCGATCAAGATGTTCCACACCAATTTCTCGCTGTATCTGGTGATGGTCTACGCCTATCTGCCCTTCATGATCCTGCCGCTGTTCGCCCATCTGGTGAAGATGGACGGCCGTCTGCTGGAGGCTGCAGGTGATCTGGGGGCAGGGCCGATCAAGTCCTTCTTTACCATCACCTTGCCGCTGTCCAAGAACGGCATCATTGCCGGCTCTATGATGGTGTTCATCCCGGCCGTCGGCGAATTCGTGATTCCCGAGCTGGTGGGTGGCACCGACACGCTGATGATAGGCAAGATCTTGTGGAACGAGTTCTTCGACAACAACAACTGGCCGATGGCATCTGCTGTGGCGATCGTGATGCTGCTGTTGCTGATCGTGCCGATTGCGATGCTGCACCGTTACGAAACCCGCGAGCTGGAGGGCAAGGGTCATGACTAATCACGCCAAACTCTCGCCTTTCCTGAAGACCATGCTGGGTCTGGGCTTGCTGTTCCTGTACATCCCTATCGTCAGTCTGGTGGTGTACTCGTTCAACAAGTCCAAGCTGGTGACGATCTGGGGCGGCTTCTCCACCAAGTGGTACTTCTCGCTGTTCCAGGACGAGCAGCTGATGGATGCGGTGAAACTGTCGATCAGGATCGCGCTGGCCAGTGCGATTGCGGCGGTGATTCTCGGCACGGTGGCCGGCTTCGTGCTGGCGCGCTTCAAGCGCTTCCGTGGCAGCACCATGTTTGCCGGCATGATGACGGCACCGATGGTGATGCCCGAAGTGATTACCGGTCTGTCGATGTTGCTGCTGTTCATCTCGATGCAACAGCTGATCGGAGTGCCGACCGAACGCGGTTTCTTCACCATCTGGGTTGGCCACACCACGCTGTGTATGGCGTACGTGGCGGTGGTGGTGCGTTCGCGCCTGCTGGAAATCGACAAGTCGCTGGAAGATGCGGCGATGGACCTCGGTGCACGTCCGCTGAAGATCTTCTTCGTGATCACCTTGCCGCTGGTGGCACAGGCGATTGCCTCGGGCTTTTTGCTGTCGGTGACGCTGTCGCTGGACGATCTGGTGATGACCGCCTTCCTGTCCGGCCCGGGGTCTACCACCTTGCCGCAGGTGATCTTCTCGCGTGTCCGACTCGGTCTGAACCCTGAAATCAATGCACTGGGCAGTATTACCGTGCTGGTGGTTGGCGTGCTGGTGATTGTGGCCAACTATCTGATGATGAGTTCGCAGCGCAAGAAAGAGCGCGCCATTGCCGCGGCAATGCGCGACAGCAGCCACCATTAAGGTTGGCCGCAAAACGAAACGGCGGGCTGGTCCCGCCGTTTTTTTGTCCCTGGAGAATGTCGAATCCCGGCTCGTAGTACTCACTCAAGCAAGGAAACCCGCTCATGCTGAACTTTGCCCATCAAGCTCATGCCCCTTCCTGGTACGCTGCCACGGCTATCCCGTGGGAGCCTGGGGCAGCCTTGCAAGGCGAGGCCGAGTGCGAGGTTTGCGTGATCGGCGGCGGCCTGGCCGGAGTGTCGACTGCGCTGAATCTGGCCGAGGCCGGGCGGGATGTCATCTTGCTGGAAGGCTCGCAAATCGGTTTTGGTGCCTCCGGCCGCAATGGCGGTCAGGTGATTGCCGGCTATGCCTGCGAGATGGATACCCTGCACCAGCAGCTGGGCGACAAACTGGCTCGCCAGCTGTGGGAGATGTCGGTCGAGGCCATTGAGATCATCGATCGCCGCGTCCGGCAGCACGATGTCGCCTGCGACTGGACGCGCGGTTACTGTACCGCCGCCAGCAAGCCGGCGCATTTTGACGAGCTTGCCCGGTGGCAAGGCTTGGCCGCAGAGCGTTACGGCTATGACCATTACCAGCTGTGGTCGCGCGACAGCCTGCAGCAGCAGCTGGCCAGCCAGCGCTATCACGGTGGTCTGTACGATCCGCTGGCCGGGCACATCCACCCGCTCAATTATCTGCTGGGGCTGGCCCGCGCCGCGCGTGCGGCGGGCGCGCGTATCTGCGAACAAAGCCCGGTGCTGCGTTTCGAGCATGGCGAGCACATTACCGTGCATACCGCCAAGGGGCGGGTGCGCTGTCGCCAGCTGGTGCTGGCGGCCAACGCCTATATCGGCAAACTGGCTCCGCAGCTCACACCGCGCATCATGCCGGTCGGTACTTATGTGATTGCTACCGAGCCTTTGGGCGAGGCGAGGGCACGTAGCCTGATTGCCAACAATATGGCGGTGTGCGATACCAATTTCGTGCTCGATTACTACCGCTTGTCGGCCGATCATCGCCTGCTGTTTGGCGGCAAAGTCAGCTATTCCGGCCGCGAGCCGGCCGATCTGGCGGGCAGCATGCGCGCCGACATGTTGAGGGTGTTTCCGCAGCTGGCCGATGCCCGCATCGACTACGCCTGGGGCGGCTTTTGCGATATCACCATGAACCGTGCGCCGGATTTCGGCCGGCTGGCGGCCAACGTTTATTACGCGCAAGGCTTCTCCGGCCATGGCGTGGCAGTGACAGGCCTGGCCGGCAAGGTGATTGCCGAGGCGATTGGTGGTGACGACAGCCGGCTGGCGTTGTTCGAGCAGCTGCGCCACCGCCGCTTTCCGGGGGGTGAATGGCTGCGCACACCGGCACTGGTGTTGGGCATGGCCTGGTATCGGCTGAAGGATTATCTGTAACGGCGGGCCGAGTCAGCCATGGCAGGTGTTGTCATTGTGCTGACTGACTGTTTAAAAAAACAAACAGCAAACAAAAAATACGCCCGTCATGATTGGTCGTGACGGGTATTTTCATGCCGCAAATCTGTAAAAAATGCCTGCTAGCATCGTGATCACGCAATCAGCTATTGTTTAGGAAGTTGCACGCACTAAAATTCTGCTTGTCAGCTGGTGAGAGCTTGTTAAAATCCGCCCTCATTTTGCGGCCGCCAGGCCGTTTATTGCGCGCTCCGACATCCCAGGCCCACATGAAGCTTTCTAGCCCGAAAGCCGCGCACTAAGGAGCTTTTTTTCCCTTTTTTATCCAGGAAATCCTTTCATGGCTTGGACTGTGGCAGATAGCCGGAGCCTCTACGGCATCCGGCATTGGGGCGCTGGCTACTTTAATGTCGGCGAAAACGGTTTTGTCAAAGTGCGCCCGAACGCCAAATACCAGCGCGAGGTGAATCTGCACGAGCTGGCGCATACTCTGGCCGGTCGGGGCCTCGACATGCCGCTTTTGGTGCGCTTCCCCGACATCCTGCAAGACCGCGTTACCCGTCTGTGCCGCGCATTTGATAACGCGATTGCCGCCCAGGGCTATGGCAACCGTTACACCGCGATTTACCCGATCAAGGTCAACCAGCAAGAGGCGGTGGTCAAGAGCATCATCGCCACGCCGGATGTCTCCATCGGCCTCGAAGCCGGCTCCAAGCCCGAGCTGATGGCCGTGCTGGCACTGGCGCCAAAAGGCTGCACCATTGTCTGCAACGGTTACAAGGATCGTGACTTCATCCGTCTGGCGCTGATCGGTCAGCGTCTGGGCCATGAAGTGTTCGTGGTAATCGAGAAAGAATCCGAAGTCGAACTCCTGATCGAAGAGAGCGAAAAGCTGGGCGTGAAGGCCAATGTCGGCCTGCGTGTGCGCCTGTCTTCGCTGGCTTCCAGCAAATGGGCCGACACCGGTGGCGACAAGGGCAAGTTCGGCCTGTCGGCTTCGCAGCTGATTTCGGCAGTCGACAAGCTGGTTGCGGCCAACTATGGCGACTTCGTGCGCCTAATGCACTTCCACATGGGTTCGCAGATTGCCAACATCGGCGATTACCGCGCCGGTTTCCGCGAGGCGATCCGCTACTTCGGCGAGCTGCGCTCGCTGGGTCTGCCGGTTGACCACGTCGATGTCGGCGGTGGTCTGGGCGTGGATTACGACGGTACCCACTCGCGCAATGCCAGCTCGATCAACTACGACATGGACGAATACGCCCATGTGATCGTGTCGATGCTGCACGAATTCTGCGACGAGAACGGCATTCCGCATCCGCGCATCCTGTCCGAATCCGGCCGTGCGATGACTGCACATCACGCCGTGCTGCTGATGAATGTCACCGACGTCGAGCGTCTGCCGGACGCTGTGCCACAGGTAGACGACATTCACGCGCTGACCAAGCCGGTGCGCAAGCTGTTCGAGCTGATGAATCTCACCGATGCCGAGATGGTCACCGAGACTTACTACCGCGCCAGCCATCTGGCCTCGGAAGTGTCGGAAATGTATGCCGAAGGCCGCCTGAGCCTGAAAGAAAAAGCGATGGCCGAGCAGCTGCACGCCGCGCTGTGCCGTCGCCTGCTGTCGCAGTTGACTGCCAGCCAGCGTTCGCAGCGTCAGGTGTATGACGAGCTGAACGAGCGTCTGGCCGACAAGTACTTCTGCAACTTCTCGGTGTTCCAGAGCCTGCCGGATACCTGGGCGATTGATCAGGTGCTGCCTATCATGCCTATCCACCGTCTGGACGAGCAGCCAACGCGTCGCGCTGTGCTGCAGGATCTGACCTGCGATTCGGACGGCAAGGTCAAGCACTACGTTGACCAGCAGTCGATCGAATCCAGCATGCCGGTGCATGCGGTCGAGCCGGGCGAGGAATACCTGATTGCCGTGTTCCTGGTTGGCGCGTATCAGGAAATCCTGGGCGATATGCACAATCTGTTCGGCGATACCGACTCGGTCAACGTCTATGTGCGTGACGGTGGTGTGGTGACTTACGAAGGCGTCGAGGAACACGACACCATCGAAGACATGCTGCGCTATGTACACCTGTCGCCAGAAGAAATCCTCAACTGTTACGAAGCGAAAATGCGTGCGGCCAACCTGTCGACGGCCGAGCGTTCCAGCTATTTCGCCGAGTTCTGCCGTGGCCTCAAGCAGTCGTCTTACCTGAGCGTGTAAGCCCCAGGACAGACATGTCACACCAATCGGCCGCCAATCCGCAAGGACAGGCGGCCGATTGCATTTTCGGACAAGCAGGATGGTGTGGTCTTGCTGGTCCATTGCGAGCGGCGGCTTCTGCTAAGCTTGGCATCTTTGTTTACCAACCATGAATCACATCATGCTGACGATCTTCTGCACCAGTGCCGCTACTGACGCCTTGTCAACCCGGCGCGGCCAGGTGGTGTATGACGCGTTTGTCCCGGCGGCGGCAGATGTTCATGCCGATACCACACCGGCTGCCTGGCAGTGCCATGCGGTAACGATAGCGCGCAAGCGTGTGCTGATCCTGATGCAGACCGGCAGTCGTTTTGCGCTATGCCTGTGGGGGCTGCCCAAAGGGGATGTGGCCGCCATGCAGGCGGCCGTACAGGCGAGACTGCTGCGCCATCAGCGCCAGTATGCGCAAAGCCTGGGCGTGCTGGACGAGGTCGCGCTGTCATCGGCCTTGCAGATCTATGCGGCCAACCTTGATGTGCAGCTGATTGCCGGGCAGACCAGCCGCAGCGTGCAGGCTCATCTCAATGATGCAGTATCGCTGCTCAAGCGCATCGTGGCGGAAAACGGCTTCCCGCCGGATGAGGATGCCGAGGTGTTTTGCGAGGACGAGATCAACCGTGGCATTCGCAGCATCAAGGGTGGCGACTATTTCTATCCGGCTGAAGCATGGCACCAGGCCTGGCTGCGCGATGTGGCACGGGTGGATGCCGGCGTACTGGCGCAAGTCAGCGAAAAATGGCGCGACCTTCGCCGCCAGTGGTTCGGCAGCGTCACGGCCTTGCCAGACGGTGATGTGCCATCCGCGCAGGCGATGACCGATCTGGTGCGGCTTGACGAGCTGATGGTCAAGGCGGGCGACAGCTGCATGAATCTGGCCATGCTGGACGGCTTTTTTACTGCTTTGGTTTCGGCACCGAATCTGGTGCTGCCCAGCCAGTATCTGGATGTGATCTGGTCTGGCGAGCGGGTTTTCGAGTCGAAAGCGCATCTGGAAGAAACCCTGGGCCTGCTGACGCGGCACTGGAACCATGTACTGGAGCAGTTGCAGCTTTGTATCGAGTCGCAAACGCCGTTCGAGCCTTTCTTGTACGAGCCGCACGCGGATGACATTCACGGCGCGGACTGGGCGCTGGGCTATATGACCGGCATGGGCCTGTGGTCAACAGGCTGGGAGCAATGCTTTGCCGAGGATGATTTCGAGATGTTGCTGTCGCCAGTCTTTTTGCTGGTACAGGCTGCCGATTCGGAATCAGACCTGGGCGACGAGGCCGTGCACTATAGCCAGCAGGATTATCAGGAAATACTGCACGCCATGATGATGACTGTGCCGGTCATTCATGCGCTGTTCGAGCCATACCGGCATGGCCAGCCCTTGCCATCAGTCCGGCCTGTCCGTCAGGCCGCAGCCAAGGTTGGCCGCAACGAGCTGTGCCCGTGTGGCAGCGGCAAGAAGTTCAAGCAGTGCTGCGGCAAGGCAGGCAATACCCTGCATTAGTTGTCGTGCTGGCATTGAGCAGCCAACGCCCCCGGAAACTTCGGGGGCGTGCTGTTTTGGCGGCGCGGGTGCTCAGATCACCCTGATGGCCGGCAGCGCTTGCAGGCGTTTGCGCAATGCAGCGTAAGGGCCGTGCAGGCCAAGGACAAAGGTTTCGTGCCCGATTTGCAGGTTTTGGCGGATGCGGTCAGCCAGCGCCTGGCTTTTTTCATTGAAGTAGAACAGGTGTGGTTTGTGGCGCAGGCACAGCACATAGCAAGGCTGTTCGGGCAGATGTTCTACCGTCTTGGCGACCAGCCAGGCCTCGGCCAGATCGGGGTAGTCGCGCAGTTGCTGCCTGAGGCTGGCCAGCAGGGGCGCTTCTACCGTGGGGATGTGGATAGGGTCGCCAAAGATGAAGTGCTCGCGCTCGGCACGGGCCTTATCCAGCACGTCTTGCCAGTAAACAAACTGGCCGTGCCAGTTGTCAGCCTCGTCTTCCCGGCCCTGATGCCAGTAGTAATCACGCAGCGCTTCGCTGCAGATCGCCTGCCAGCCATGACCATGGGTCTGCAGCGCCTGCAGCAGACTGATGCCTTCGGCTGCCTGGCTTTCATCATGCAGCAGGCGCAAGGCAAGGTGGTATTGCCATTGCTGCTGTTGCGGGAAGTCGCGCTGCAGTCGCCGCCAGATGATCAGCGCGCTGGCAGCGTCTTGTTCCAGCTGTTCGCACAGCTCGGCCCACTCTTGCAGTTGCTCGCTCTCCAGCGCTCGTCCTTCGCTGTCTGCCTGCCGGAGCCAGGCGAGGCGCTGTTGCCGGCGTTGAATGTGTTCATGCTGATCTTGCCAGGCCGGCGCGACGTCTTGCTGCCATTGCCGGTCCAGCTGTTGCAGGAGTGAGTCCAGCCGCGGTTCCAGCAGCATGGCCGCCGCCTCGTGCGGGCCCGGAAAGCGGAAATCGGCAGACTGGTCTAATGCGGCCAACCTGTCGGCCAAGGACGGATGGGTATCGTCCAGCCCGGTTTCAACCGCCGTCAGTTGTTGCCGGATGGCGGCATCGTCCGTGCTATCCCTGGCCAGCAGTGCTGCCGGCAGGTCGCGGAAGGGGTGGAAGTCCGGGCTGAGCTGCGTTCTGACATGCTGGTGGATGCTCGGCCAATAGTGGTTGTCCAGCCAGTAGGCAGCCAGATCAATCGTGGACAAAGCTCGAGCCATGGCCTGGGGCGAGCTTTGTCTGGCTGCTATCGCATCGGCCAGGTATTCATCCTGTCGCGATAGCGGGAAGGAGTAGGCAAGCAAATACGGCGCATAGCGATCCAGAAAGGGCTGCAGCAGCCAGCTGCCGCTGTCATTTTCGCGAAGCACCTCTTGCCATTGCGCCCAGCGTTTGCGCTGGTGATAGACCCAGTTGCTGATACGACCGTCACCCCGTGACAGATGGCCGAACTCGTGGGCGAGTACGGCCTTGAATGCATCCTTGCCCAGTGTCTGCAGCAGCGGCATGCCGATCAGCAGATAGTTGCGATAGCCGGCAAGGCCGCACAGGCGGGGGTGCTGGACGACGGCGGCGTTCATGGCCGGGGTCAGCAGCACCTGATGAAAGGTCGGTATGCCCAGCGTTTGCTGCAGCTGGCGAATCAGGGCGAACAGCCTGGGGTGTTCTTGTGCTTGCAAGGCGATGCCTTGTGGCGGTGCCGGGCGGATATACAGCGCTTTCAGCAAGCGATACAGCAGGTTGCCGCAGAGGGCGAGCAGCACGAAACCAAAGATCTTGAGTACCGGCAGGGCCGCTACCGTTGCGGCTAGCAACAGCAGACCAGCCAGCATGATCAACAGCATATAGGCATTGCCCAGCATGGCCAGCAGTACGACTTTGAGCCGGTACCAGCGGGGTTGTTGCTGTGCCAGCGGCTCTAGCCGGCGAATGAATGCGGCGAAGTTTTCTTCTGTCATTGTGGGCGTGTCGCCTGCTCGTGCTCATCAAGAAAAGGCGGCGAGCATACCCTCCAATCGTATTAATATGCAATACGCTTGGCGTATTGTGGGTAATGGCACGAATATTGTGCTTTGCAGCACTGAAATATGCCGGGTGCTGACGAAATTGAAAGGTTGTTGAAAGGTTCGCCTTTCTATACTTTTTTTGACCGTCGGCAAAGACACCCAAAAAGGTGCACATGACGTGATCGGATCCGGTTGCGATGAGATGCAAGCCGGACTCAAGACAACACATTCAGAGAGTGATACATGAAAACTTCCAAGATTCTGCTGACTTGCGCAGTTGTGCTTTCCCCGGTTCTGGCCCAGGCCCAGGTTGACCAGTTCAAGATCATGGCACCGGCCAACCCGGGCGGTGGCTTTGACACCATTGCCCGTACCCTTGGTGATGCCCTGAAGGCCAGCGGCCAGGTCGGTAATGTGGTGGTGGAGAACAAGGCGGGTGCCGGTGGTGCCATCGGTATGGCGCAGTTCATCAATAACGAGAAGGGCAACCCGAATGCCCTGCTGGTAGCCGGTGCCGTGACTGTCGGCGCGCTGGAAACCAACAAGTCGCCAGTCAACTTCAGCATGGTGACCCCGGTTTCCCGTCTGATGGGCGAATTCAACGTGATCGTGGTGCCGAACAGCTCGCCGCTGAAGTCCTTCAAGGATCTGGTATCGGCTTACAAGGCCAATCCGGGTGCCGTCAGCATTGGTGGTGGTTCGGCCGGTGGTATCGACCACATCATGGCCAGCCTGATCTCCGAAAAAGCCGGTGTTGATCCGGACAAACTCAACTACATCCCGTTTGCCGGTGGTGGCGAGGGCAAGGCCGCCATTCTGGGCAGCCAGATCAGCGCCTACATCAGTGGCTATGGCGAACTGGCTGACCTGATCAAGGCCGGCAAGGTGCGTGCGCTGGGTATTTCGGCCAGCACCCGCAATCCGGACATTCCGGTGCCGACCATCCGCGAGCAGGGCACTGATGTCGTGGTTTACAACTGGCGCGGCGTGTTTGCTCCGGCCGGCATCAGTGCTGCCGAGCGCACCCAGCTGATCAAGATGGTCGAGACTGCCGTCAAGTCGCCAACCTGGAAAGACAAGGCAGCCAAGCTTGAGTGGCTGGACATGCTGCAAAGCGGTGATGCGTTCACGGCCTTCCTGAACGAAGACATCAAGCGCACCGGCGCGATGGTGAAAAAACTGAAGCTGGGTAACTAAGCCATGATCAAGCGCGTATCCGGCGAGCAATGGCTCGCCTTCGGGATCATCGCACTGGGCCTGCTGATGGCAACCCAGATTGGCGACATTCCCGCTGATGCCGGTTATGCCGGTATCGGGCCGCGCTTCTTCCCGACTTTGATCGTTGTCGGTCTGATTGTCGCCGGTGGCGCGCTGCTGATGCAGCGTCGTCATCGCGACACGCCTGACAGCGTGCTGGAGGACGGGAAGGATGATGCGGAACAACTCGAAGCCGATGAAGCGGCCGAGCGTGGCGAGGCGGACTGGCGGATGTTTGCCATCGTCAGCGGCAGCCTGATTGCCCATATGGCACTGATAGGCATGATCGGCTTTACCCTTGCCGGCACCTTGCTGTGCTTCGGGGTCTGCCGGGCACTGGAAACCCGCCGTCCGACCATCGATCTCGTGCTGTCTTTCCTGCTGTCCTGGGGCCTGTTTCACCTCTTCCGCTGGCTGGGTCTGAATCTGCCGGCGTTGCTGACTGGGGGCATGTTGTAAATGGAATCCTTGAACGCCCTGTTTTCTCTGGGTTTTGCCACGGCGCTGACGCCGGCCAACCTGTTGTGGGCCTTGCTGGGCTGCACGCTGGGTACGGCCATTGGCGTGTTGCCGGGGGTTGGCCCTGCCGTGACGGTCGCCTTGCTGCTGCCGGTCACGCAAAGCGTGGATCCGACCGGTGCACTGATCATGCTGGCCGGCGTCTACTACGGCGCGATGTTCGGCGGCTCTACCACTTCCATCTTGCTGAATACGCCGGGTGAGGCCGGCTCCATCGTGTCGGCCCTCGAAGGCAACAAGATGGCCAAGGTTGGCCGCGCCGGTCCGGCTTTGTCGACGGCAGCCATCGGCTCCTTTGTTGCCGGCACCATTGCCACCATCCTGCTGTCGATGCTGGCACCGGTGATTGCCAACTTTGCTCTGCAGCTGGGGCCGGTCGAGACTTTCGCACTGATGATGATGACCTTTGCCGCGGTGTCTGCCGTGCTGGGTAATTCGCCGCTGAAAGGGTTTATCGCCTTGCTGCTGGGTCTGGCCATGGGCCTGATCGGCATCGAGTCACAATCCGGGCAGAGTCGATTTACCTTCGGGCTACTGCCGCTGATTGACGGTATCGATATCGTGGTGATTGCCATGGGCTTGTTTGCCATTGGTGAAACCATGTACACCGCGACCTACGAGAACCGCATGAAGGCCGGTCTCGAGACCATCAAGGGCAGTATCTGGATGAGCAAGGACGACTGGAAACGGTCATGGAAGCCGTGGCTGCGCGGTACCGCCATCGGTTTCCCGTTTGGCACCTTGCCGGCCGGTGGTACCGAGATGCCGACCTTCCTGTCGTATTCGGCCGAGCGCAAGCTGGCCAGCCCGGAGGCGAAGAAAGAGTTCGGCAAAGGCGCAATCGAAGGCGTCGCCGGGCCGGAAGCAGCCAATAATGCGGCAGTCACCGGCACGCTGGTGCCACTGCTGACACTGGGTATTCCGACCTCGGCGACGGCGGCCATCATGTTGTCTGCCTTCCAGCAGTACAACATTGTGCCCGGCCCGATGCTGTTTGATACCAACCCCGAGCTGGTGTGGGGCCTGATCGCCTCGCTGTACATCGGCAACGTGATGCTGCTGGTGCTCAACCTGCCGCTGGTTGGCCTGTGGGTGCAATTCCTCAAAGTGCCACGCCCGCTGCTGTACGGTGGCATTGTGCTGCTGGCTACCATGGGTGCTTATGCCCTGCGTCAGAGCTGGTTTGATCTGATGCTGCTCTACATCATCGGTGTGCTGGGTTTCCTGATGCGGCGTTTTGATTTCCCGGTGGTGCCGCTGGTGGTGGGGCTGATTGTCGGCCCGATGGCCGAGAAACACTTCCGCCGTGCGATGTCGATTCATCAGGGTGATCTGACCGTTTTTCTTACCCAGCCGATCTCGCTGGCTATCCTGTTGCTGACTGCGGCCATCCTCATCGTGCCGCCGCTGCTGAAACGGCGTGCCCGCCTGCTGGAAGCTGGCTAGAATACCGGCCTCGCAGTCGTCATGATTGCCGGATGGGGTGCTGCCCTCGCGCACCCCATTTTTTATCAGGGAGAGGAAAATAAAAAATGGAATTCATGGATAGTCATTTTCTGCTGGCGGTGTTGCAAATCATCGCCATCGACATCCTTCTGGGTGGCGATAATGCAGTCGTAATCGCACTGGCCTGCCGCAAATTGCCGGAAGACCTGCGTAACAAGGGCATCATGTGGGGGGTGGCCGGTGCCATCGGCCTGCGTGTGGTGCTGATCTTCTTTGCACTGCAATTGCTGAGCCTGCCGCTGTTGAAGGTGGTCGGTGCCGCTTTGCTGCTGTGGATCGGGGTGAAGCTGCTGTTGCCCGAGGATGACGACGGCCATGGCAATATCGAAGGCAGTACCAGCCTGTGGGGCGCGGTGAAAACCATCATCATTGCCGATGCCGTGATGAGCCTCGACAACGTGATTGCGGTTGCCGGTGCAGCCAAGGGTGAAATGTCGCTGGTGGTATTCGGCATTCTGGTCAGCATCCCTATCATTGTCTGGGGCAGCAAATTCGTGCTGAAGCTGATGGACCGTTTCCCGATGGTGATCGTGCTGGGTGCCGCCTTGCTGGGCTGGATTGCCGGTGGCATGCTGCTGGGCGATGTGATGCTCAAGCCATACGTCGAAGGTTGGCCGCACTGGACGCACAATGTTGCGGCACTTATCGGCGCGGTATCGGTCGTAGCCGTAGGCAAATGGCTGGCCGCACGCCAGCCGCGTGCAGCACTGCATGAAGTCAGCCTGAGCGATGATGATCTGGCAGGAGGCCGATAATGGGCAAACGTATTCTGATAGCCGTAGACGGTAGCGCACAAAGCGAGAAAGCAGCCCTGGCTGCCTTGCAGCATGATGGTGAGCTGCACTTGCTGAATGTACAGATTCCGGTGGATTCCGGGCATGCCAGATTGTTCGTGTCACTGGACGAGCTGGAGTCTTACTACCATGACGAAGGTCTGGCTGCATTGGCCGGTGCGCGTCGCGTGCTGGATGCTGCCGGCGTGGTCTACACCCCGCATATCGCGGTGGGCCACGTTGCCGAAACCATCGTGCGCTATGCCACGGAAAAACAGTTTGACGAGGTGATCATGGGCAGCAGTGGCCATGGTGCGCTGGGTCAGTTGCTGCTGGGTTCGGTATCGACCGAGGTGAAGGAAAAATCACCGGTGCCGGTCACTATCGTCAGTTAAGCCGGAGTCTGCCAGTGGCAGCGCATCTGGTGACAAAAAAGCAGCCTGCGGGCTGCTTTTTTGCTTTGTATGGCGAGGCCGAATCTCAGGGCTGATAGGCGGCAAAAAAGCCGAACACGCGCTGATCCAGCCACGCCACATTGCAGCGCAGCCACGGCGTATCCTGTGGCTGGACGCGAAACAGCACACCGGGTGCCAAGAGGACGTTGGCCGCCAATGCAGCCTCGGTCAGGCGGATGGCGTCGATGCCGTCCGGCAGCCGCACCCAGACAAACAGGCTGGCATCGGCGCTGCCAAACACTTGCCAGCCAAGGGCAGCAAACTGCTGGCGCGCAGCGAGGTTGGCCGCAAGCAGGCGCTGCTGCAGCTTTTGCCGCTGGTGGCGGTACTGGCTGTCGGCAAGCATGGCATGGGCGAGCTGCTCGTTAAGCAGGGACGACGTCAGGCCGTTGAGCATCTTGTGCTGCAGCAAGGCGTCGATGATGTCGGCGCGTGCCACCACATAACCGACGCGCAGCGACGGTGCCAGGGTTTTCGACACGCTGCCGATGTGGATTACCCGTTCGCAGCCGGCCAACGCCAGCAAGGGCTGGCTGCCGTCGCGCGCCAGTGCGGCGCTGACATCATCCTCGACCAGCCAGCAATCATGCCGTGTACACAGCGCCAGCACCTGATGCGCGGTGGCGAGGCTGTAGCTCGCGCCGGTCGGGTTATGCAGACGCGGGTTGCTGAAAAAGGCCTTGGGTTGATGGCGGGCCAGCAGCTCGGCCAGCATGGCGCTATCCGGCCCGTTTTCCGTCCAAGGCACGCCAAGCACCTTCACGCCATGCATCTGCAGCACGGCCAGCAGATTGCAATAACCGGGATCATCCACCAGCACGCAGTCGCCGGGCTGCAGCAGCGCCTGCACCACCAGGAGCAGGCCCTGGCTCGCCCCCTGGGTCAGCAGGATCTGCTGGGCACTGGCCAGCTGGCCAAGGTTGGCCGCAAGCAGTTCTCGCAGCGGCAGCCAGCCATTGGGCTCGCCATAGCCGGTCGGCACCGCGCCGCCACGGCCCAGTTGGCGCAGCGCACGCGCCAGACTGTCGCTGTCATGCCAGTCCGGTGGCAGCCAGCCGCTGCCGGGTTGGCTGTCACTGTCGGCCGGGTTGAAACAGTTGTCGATCAGCCAGTAGGCATCGGCGCTTTTTTGCGGTGGCCTGGCCTGGCTGGCCTGTTCACGCCTTGCGGCAACATAAAAGCCATCGCCGCGTCTTGCCTGCAATAGTCCGGCTGCCACCAGCCGGTCGTAGGCTTCGGCCACGGTAAAGGTGCTGACCGCGTGGCTGGCGGCAAACTGGCGAATCGACGGCAACTTGCTGCCGGCAGGCAATTGCCCGCTGCTGACGGCATCCGTCATCGCGCTGATGATGCGTTCGGTCAATGAGCCGGAATAGGCATCCAGATCCATGCGTGCTCCGCTGTAATGGGGTTTGGGCCTGTACAGCGCAGTGCCGGCTGCGCAGCGCTGTACATGGAGGCTGGGTATCGCGAGCGCTAGATTAGCCCTGTCTACCAAGGAGGGTCAAAACATGAGCAAAACCCGCACACTCGCCATCCCGCTGCTGTTGCTGGCATTGGCGCCAGCCGCTTACGCGCAGGATTCGCTGCGCATCGCCACCGAAGGCACATTCCCTCCGTACAGCATGCGCAAGGCCGACGGCAGCCTGACCGGCTTTGATGTCGATATCGCCAAGGCGCTGTGCCAGGAAATGAAAGCGAAGTGCGAAATCGTCGCCAACGAGTTTGACGGCATGATTCCGGGCCTGCTGGCCAAGAAATTCGATCTGGTAGTGGCCTCGATGGCGATTACCGAAGAACGCAAGCAGGCCGTGGCATTCAGCGACAAATATCAGGGCGGCTACAGCACACTGCTGGGGCTGATCGGCAACAAGCTGGATGGCACGCCGGCCGGCATGAAGGGCCGCACGCTGGCCGTGCAGCAAGGCACCATCCAGGCCAATTATGCGCGCGCCAAATACGCGCCGGCCGGCGTGAAGATCAAGACTTACAGCACGGTGGAAAACGGTTTTCTGGATGTGCTGTCGGGTCGTGCCGATGCGTTGATGGTGGAAGTCGGCAGCGCTTACGAACTGGTGAAAACCCCAAAAGGCAAAAAGGCCGCGATGTTCGGTCCCAAGCTGAATGACGAGAAATACTTCGGTACCGGCTCGGGCATCGCGCTGCGCAAGGACGATAAAGCCTTGCAGACGCGGGTGAATGCCGCACTGAAGACCATTCTTGCCAATGGCAGCTACAAGAAAATCAACGACCAGTATTTCGATTACAACCAGTACGACTAAGTGAACACCCATGCAGATCAGACAGCATGATTTGCCCGGCCAAGTGCCGGGCAGTTTTTTCCGCTTTCACAGCTATCACTTCGGCACACCGGGCAGCGGCCCGCATGTTTACCTGCAGGCCGGCCTGCATGCCGACGAGTTGCCGGGCATCCTGCTGTTGCACCGTCTGCGCTCGAGTCTGGAAAAACTAGAACAGCAGGGTGCTCTCAAGGGCAGCATCACGCTGGTGCCGATGGCCAATCCGGCGGGGCTTAACCAGTTTCAGCATGGCCAGCATCAGGGCCGCTTTGATGCGGTCAGCGGCGAGAATTTCAACCGCCTGTATCCGCAGCTGGCCGAGCAGGCCTTGTCGCTGTTGCAAGGCACGGACAGCACGGCAGTCAAGGCCGCCTTGCAGCAGGCCTTGCAACAGCAGCAGGCGACTACGCCGCTCGAGTCATTGCGCTACGAGCTACTGGCCATGGCCTTGGCCGCCGACATCGTGCTGGATGTGCATTGCGACAGCGAGGCGTTGCTGCATCTCTACGGCAATAGCCGTCATCAGGCCGAGCTTGCCGAGCTGGCCGGCTTCATGCAGGCCGGTGCCACGCTGCTGTGTGAAGAGGCCGGCGGCATGTCGTTTGACGATGCGGTGATCCAGAACTGGCGGCGGATGGAGGCACTATGCGGCCAGGCTTTGGCAATGCCGCTGGCGCTGACGCTGGAGTTGCGCGGCGTGGCCGATGTATCGGACGGTCTGGCGGCCAGGGATGAGGCGGCGCTGCTGGCCTGGCTGTGCTGGCGCGGCGTGATTGCCGGCGAGCGAGTCGCACCGGTATCCGCGCCGTGGCCGGCAACACAGTTGGCCGCTACCGAAATCCTCTGCGCACCGGTTGGCGGGGTGGTGGTGTATCAGGCGCAGCCGGGGCAGCTGCTGCTGGCCGGCGCGCGCATCGGCTATGTGCTCGACCCGCTTACCGGCGAAAGCCATGTGTTGCAGACACGTTTTGGCGGCATGTTCTTTGCGCGCGTGGCGGGCAGGTTGGCGACACAAGGAGCGGAGCTGGCCTATATCGCCGGCCAGGGCGAAGTGAGGCGCGGCCAACTGCTGTCGGCCTGAGGCCGGTCGAGTGAGATCAGCACAAAAAAACCGCTGCCTAGGGCAGCGGTTTGCAGTGGCGAAGCCAGGCTCAGCTTTGCAACTCGGGGCGGTTGGCAAACAGCTGCAGTGCCTCGGGGTTGGCCAGTGCGGTCAGATTATTGACCGGTTCGTTGTGCACGATATTCTTCACCGCCAGCTCGACAATCTTGCCGCTGATGGTTTTCGGGATATCGCTGACAGTCAGGATTCTGGCCGGTACATGGCGGGGGCTGGCGCCGTTCTTGATCTTGTTCTTGATGCGGCCAACCAGCTCGTCGCTGAGGCTGTGGCCTTCGCGCAATTTCACGAACAACACCACGCGCTCGTCGTCCTGCCAGCGCTGGCCGATCACGATGCTTTCCAGTACCTCGTCGAAAGTCTCGACCTGACGATAGATTTCGGCGGTACCGATGCGCACGCCGCCGGGGTTGAGCACCGCGTCGGAGCGGCCGTAGATCACCATGCCCAGATGGCTGGTCAGCTCGGCATAGTCGCCATGGCACCAGATATTCGGGTAACGGTCGAAATAGGCCTTGCGGTATTTCTCGCCACTGTCATCGCCCCAGAAGCCGACCGGCATCGACGGGAAGGGCTTGGTGCACACCAGTTCGCCTTTTTCACCCTGGATAGGGATGCCGACATCGTTCCAGATCTCGACGGCCATGCCGAGGCCGCGGCATTGCAGCTCGCCACGGTAAACCGGCAGATTGGCCGAGCCCAGCGCAAAGCAGGACACGATATCGGTACCGCCCGAAATCGACGCAAGGTTCAGATCGGCCTTGATTGCCTGATATACCCAGTCGAAGCTCTCGGCTACCAGCGGCGAGCCGGTGGAGAACATCGCGCGCAGGCAGGTGAGGTCGTAATCCTTGGTCGGCTCGAGATTGATCTTTTTCAGGCCGTCGATGTACTTGGCCGAGGTGCCGAAATGGGTGAAACGGTAGGCTTGCGCGTACTGCCACAGAATGTGGCCATCCAGCGCAAACGGCGAGCCGTCAAATAGCTGCAGCGTCGCGCCGCTGGCGAGGCCGGAAACCAGCCAGTTCCACATCATCCAGCCGCAGGTGGTGAAGTAGAACAGACGATCGCCGGTGTGGACGTCGGCGTGCAGCTGGTGTTCTTTCAGATGCTGCAGCAGGGTGCCGCCGTGACCATGCACGATGCACTTGGGCTTGCCGGTGGTGCCGCTGGAATACAGGATGAACAGCGGGTGATTGAAGCTCACGCGCTTGAACAGTAGCTCGCTGGCAACAAAGGTGCCGACGAATCGGTCTAGGGTTTCTGCCTTGGCGACGTTGGCCGCAACCTCGTCCGCGCGCTCCAGATACGGCACGATGACGATTTTTTCGACCGAAGGCAGGCCGGCCGAGATCACTTGCAGCTTGGCCTCGATATCGATGGCCTTGCCGTTATACCAGTAGCCATCCGGCGCAAACAGGATGCGCGGCTCGGTCTGGCCGAAGCGGTCGATCGCGCCGTCGGTGCCGAAGTCCGGCGAACAGCTGGTCCACACCGCGCCAAGGCTGGTGGCGGCCAACATGGCGGCTACGGTTTCCGGCATGTTCGGCATGAAGCCGGCAACGCGGTCGCCTTCCTTGATACCGTGCGACAGCATGGCCTGTTGCAGGCGGGAGACGAGGTCGGACAGCTCCCACCAGGTCAGCTCGCGTTTGACCTTGTCCTCACCCCAGAACACGATGGCCAGGGTGTCGTCGCGGCGGCGCAGCAGGTTTTCGGCGTAGTTGAGCCGGGACTCGGGGAAGAAGCGCGCTTCGCGTATCTTGCCGTTTTCCTGCAGCGCGACCGTGCCCTTGTCGCCGATCACGTCACAATAATCCCAGACCTGGTTCCAGAAACGGCCGGGCTGGTCGACGCTGGCCTGCCACAGGCTGTGAAAATCCGGATAGCGTTTTTCGTCCAGCGTCTCGGCCAGGCGCGCAAAGGCGCTCAGATGGGTGGCGGCTAGGCGGGCGGCATCAGGTTGCCAGAGTGGGGCGTCGCTGGATGGGTGCATTATTGTCGTTCTCCTCTGCGTAGTGACGGGTCAGGTGGCTGGTATTGTTGTATGAAGCAGGCATGAGGGCAAGCGTCTGGCGGCAGACGAAAAAACAGCCCGGCAAGGCCGGGCTGTCGGGCAGGGCTCAGGCCTCCGGCAGGCTGCGCACGCGGTTTTCGATGTGGCCGAAAACCGACTGGCCGGCGGCATCGAGCATCTCGATACGCACGGTGTCACCGTTTTTCATGAACGAAGTCTGCGGCTTGCCGCTTTCGATGGTCTCGTACATGCGGACTTCAGCCAGGCAGCAGTAGCCCAGGCCGCCATTGGCAACGCTGGAGCCCCACAAATCGCCCTGCTTGTTCGACACGGTACCGCTGCCGATGATGGAGCCTGCAGTCAGTTCGCGCGTCTTGGCCACGTGGGCGACCAGCTGCGCAAAGTTGAAGGTCATGTCGACGCCGGCATTAGGCTTGCCGAACAGCGCGCCATTGAGGGTGACCTGCAGGGGCAGGTGCACCTTGCTGTCCTGCCATGCCGCGCCCAGTTCGTCCGGCGTCACGGCAACCGGCGAGAAGGCCGAAGCCGGTTTGCTCTGGAAGAAGCCGAAGCCCTTGGCCAGCTCGTTAGGGATCAGATTGCGCAGGCTGACATCGTTGACCAGCATCACCAGACGAATCGCACGGGCGCAATCAGCCACGCTGGCACCCAGCTTCACGTCGCCGGTCACCACGGTGACTTCGGCTTCGAAGTCGATACCCCAGCTTTCGGCGGCCACGACTTCGTCACGCGGGCCGATAAAGCTGTCCGAGCCGCCCTGGTACATCAGCGGGTCGGTGTAAAAGCTCGGTGGCAACTCGGCGCCGCGTGCCTTGCGCACCAGCTCGACGTGGTTGATATAGGCCGAGCCGTCGGCCCACTGGTAGGCGCGTGGCAGCGGGCTGTGGCAATCGTCCTGCACGAAAGGCTGCACGTTGGCCGCAGTGCCGGCGTTCAGCGCGTCGTAGACTTCCTGCAGTTGCGAAGCCACGCTGTCCCAGTTGTCGAGTGCGTATTGCAGGGTCGGCGCGATGCTGCCGGCCACGACATACTGGCTCAGGGCACGGTTGACGATGATCAGCGTGCCGTCGCGGCCGCCTTGCTTGAGGGTGGCGAATTTCATGTCTGCTTATTCCTTGTAGCTGCCGTCATGCATCCAGCGCGCATGCTGCGGCGCTTTGCGGGTCTCTGCCCATTCGTTGAGCATGTCCCATTTTACCTCGTCCAGCATCTGCATCATCTTTGGTGTGCCGGTATTGCACGCCAGTTCCAGGCGATGGCCGTTCGGGTCGAAGAAATAGATGGATTTGAAAATGGTGTGGTCGGTCGGGCCGATCACGTCGATGCCGGCTTCCTGCAGGCGCGCCTTGGTGGCCAGCAGGGTATCCATGCTGTCGACTTCGAGTGCCAGATGCTGCACCCAGGCCGGGGTGTTTTCGTCGCGGCCCATTTCCGGGCGGGTCGGCAGTTCGAAGAAGGCCAGGATATTGCCCTGACCGGCATCGAGGAAGACGTGCATGTAAGGATCAGGTGCCTTGGTCGATGGCACTTCGTTTTCGGCAATCGCCAGCACGAATTTCATGTCGAGGTGTTTGACATACCATTCGACAGTCTGTTTGGCATCCTTGCAGCGATAGGCTACATGGTGGATTTTCTGGATCAGCATCGGCAGTCTCCTTCCGGTTGCGCAGGGGCTGCGCATCTTGGGCTAAAGGGCAGGGAGCTGGTTGGCCGCAATCTTGTTGCTGCAAATTTTGTTATCGATTGCATAAATGCCAATAGGTTTGCAAGCTCTCTGCTGTCTATGCTCAAGGTAAAACCAAATTCGATATTGGTCAATAGTTTAGATATTGACGAAAAATGTTTGCGCCTGCCATATTCATCAAGTGATAAAATCGCTCCCCGTTAACTTCAGTGCCGGCAAGGCCACAGCAGGAATCGGAGCATGGAAAAAGACAGACGCGGGATTCAATCCATCGAGGTCGGCGGCAGCCTGCTGCAGGCGCTGGTGCAACATGGCGGCCCGATGATGCTGAAAGACCTCGCGGCACTGGCCGGCATGCCGGCGGCCAAGGCCCATCCTTATCTGGTCAGCTTCGGCAAGCTCGGGCTGATCGAGCAGGATGCGGCGACCGGCTATTACAAGCTGGGCAGCTTTGCCTTGCAGGTTGGCCTCACTGCGCTGCACGAGCTCGATGCGGTGAAGCTGGCCACCGAAGCGGCGGCCGCGCTGTCGCTGGAAATCCAGCAGAACGTGGCGCTGGCGGTGTGGGGCAATCATGGCCCGACGGTGGTGCGGGTGCAGGAATGCAACCGCGTGGTGCATGTGAACATGCGTGCCGGCACGGTGATGTCGCTGCTGGATTCGGCCACCGGCAAGGTCTTTGCCGCCTTCTTGCCGCCACGGCTGTCGGAAGACCTGCTGCAAGCCGAGCTTGGCGATAGGCAGCAAAACGGCGAATTCATGGCGCACTGGCAGGAAACACTGGCCGAAGTGCGTCGCCGCAAGATGGCGCGCGCCGTCGGCTATCCGATTCCGGGCATTCATGCGCTCAGCGCACCGGTGCTTGACCACAGCGGCCAGCTGGCCGTGGTGATGACCACTCTCGGCCCGGCGGCGACTTTTGATACCGGCTGGGATGGTGCGCTGGCTGCCCGCCTGCGCGAAACTGCTGCCCGCGTATCGGCGCAGATCGGCTATCGCGGCTAGACGGGCCTTGCTCAGGCGCATGTGCGACCGCGGGCGCGTGCGAATTTCGAGCCAGGCTCGCGCCCCAGCGCATCGGCAATCTGCCAGCTGGCTGCGGCCAACTTGTCCAGATCCACCCCGGTCTGATAACCCAGACCGTGCAGCAGATATACCACGTCTTCGCTGGCGACATTGCCCGACGCGCCTTGCGCATACGGGCAGCCGCCAAGGCCCGACACCGAGCTGTCAAACACCCGCACACCTTCCTGCAGCGCGGTGTGGATATTGGCAATCGCCATGCCGTAGGTGTCGTGAAAATGGCCGGCAAGCTTGTCCATCGGCACCACCTCGCTGACCGCATCCAGCAACGCAATCACCTTGTCCGGCGTGCCGACGCCTATGGTGTCGCCCAGCGAAATCTCGTAGCAGCCCATTTCATAAAGTGCCTTGGCCACCTCGGCTACCTTGTACGGCGCAATCGCGCCCTCGTAAGGGCAGCCGACCACGCAGGACACATAACCGCGAACGCGAACGTTGGCCGCATGGGCACGTTTCATCACCGACTCGAAGCGTTGCAGGCTTTCGCGGATGCTGGCGTTGATGTTCTTCTGGCTGAAGGCCTCGCTGGCGGCACCGAACACCGCAATCTCGCGCACGCCGGCGGCCAGCGCCGCATCCAGCCCCTTGTCGTTGGGCACCAGCACCGGATAGTTGATTGCCCCGGCCAGATCCAGCGTGGCCAGCAACTCGGCGGTATCGGCCATCTGCGGCACCCACTTGGGCGAGACAAAGGCGCCGGCCTCGATGGTCTGCAGGCCGCTGGCGGCGAGGCTGGCAATCAGCTCGCGCTTGGTGGCGAGGCTGATGGTCTGTTTTTCATTCTGCAGCCCGTCGCGCGGGCCGACTTCTACGATTCTGACGTGGGTCATGCTCAATCCGCCTCGAAATCCACCAGTTCGTCACCATCGCCGACTTGCTCGCCGGCGGCAAAGTAGAAGGCTTTCACCACGCCGTCCGCCGGGGCGGCAATGGTGTGTTCCATCTTCATTGCTTCCAGGATCAAGAGCGGCTCGCTCTTGGCGATACGTTGGCCGCACTCGGCCAGCAGCGCCACCACGCGGCCCGGCATCGGGGCCTTGAGATGGGTTTCGCCGTGCACGCCAGCTTCGGTATAGGCATAGGGATCGAGGTAGTCGAGGCTGATGCGCTCGCCGCCGACAAACAGCACGCGCTGCAGGCCGTGTTGCACGTAGCTGGCGCGGATGCGGCGCTCGCCCACGGTGGCCAGCAGGGTGTGGCCTTGCAGGCTGGCTTGCAGCTGCAGGCACGCATCCCCGTGTTGCACGCTCAGGCGGTCGCCGTTGCGGCCAACGTTCAGGGTTATGCCGGCATCACCATGCACAAAGCCCAGCCGCTGTGTCAGGCGGCCATTCAGCCGCCAGCCTTGCAGCTGGCCGAAGGCGTGGCTGTCTTGCGTGGCGGCGGCCAGCACTTCGCCGGCGGCCAGCAGGGCCAGTTGCTCGATGGATGGTGCCGGCGGCGGTGGCAGCAGGCTGTCAGCGTGGCGCGCAATCAGCGCGGTATCGACCTGGCCGCTGGCAAAGTCCACGTTGGCCGCAAGGCGGCGCAGGAAGGCGATATTGGTGGTGACGCCAACGACCTGGTAATCCGCCAGCGCGGCATCCAGCTGGCGCAGTGCAGCCTCGCGCGTTTCACCCCAGACAATCAGCTTGGCAATCATCGGGTCGTAGAACGGCGAAATGCTGTCGCCCTGCAGCACGCCGGTATCGACGCGCACCTGGGCGGATTCGGCTGGCGGCTGCAGGTGGACGAGGGTGCCGGTGGCCGGCAAAAAGCCCTTGTCCGGATCTTCGGCGTAGATGCGCGCCTCGATGCTGTGGCCGTGGATTCGCAGCTGTTCCTGCTTGAGCGGCAAGGCTTGGCCGCAGGCCACTTTCAGCTGCCACGCCACCAGATCCTGGCCGGTGATCATCTCGGTAACCGGATGTTCGACCTGCAGGCGGGTGTTCATTTCCATGAAATAGAATGCGCCGCTGCCGACATCCATGATGAACTCGACGGTGCCAGCCCCGACATAGCCAACGGCACGGGCGGCGGCGACGGCGGCTTCGCCCATCGCACGGCGGGTGTCGGCCGGCAGATGCGGGGCAGGGGCTTCTTCCAGCACTTTCTGGTGGCGACGCTGCACCGAGCAATCGCGCTCGAACAGATAGACCGCGCCGCCGAGGCTGTCGGCAAACACCTGGATTTCCACATGGCGCGAACGTTTGAGGTATTTCTCCACCAGCACCTTGTCGTCGCCAAAGCTGGCGCGCGCCTCACGCTGGCAGCTGGCGAGGGCAGCGGCGAACTCGCTGCTGCTCTCGACGATACGCATGCCCTTGCCACCACCGCCGGCGCTGGCCTTGATCAGCACCGGATAGCCGATGCGGTCGGCCTGCTCTTGCAGAAACTCGCTGGCCTGTTCGTCGCCGTGATAGCCGGGCACCAGCGGTACGCCGGCTTTCTCCATCAGTGCCTTGGCGGCCGACTTGCTGCCCATTGCCGCAATGGCGGAGGCTGGCGGGCCGATAAAGGCGATGCCGGCGGCCTCGCAGGCGGCGGCAAAGTCTTCGTTCTCCGACAAAAAACCATAGCCGGGGTGGATGCCTTCGGCACCGCTTTGGCGGGCGATGTCCAGAATCAGCCCGGCTTTCAGATAGGATTCGGCCGCCGGTGCGGGGCCGAGGCGATAAGCCTCGCTGGCCAGCTTGACGAAGCGCGCCTCGGCATCGGCATCGGAATACACCGCCACGGTAGCAATGCCCATGGCGTGAGCGGTCTTGATGATGCGGCAGGCAATCTCGCCACGGTTGGCAATCAGGATCTTGCGAAACAGCGGGCGCTGGCTGTGGTAGCCGGCAGCATTGGCGGCGGGGTTGGCCGCAATCTGGCAACCGGTCGGCATCGGATAGGCGTGCATGGTGTCTCTTTTCGCTAGGCTTGCGGCGGCAAGCGGCAAGGGTTGATCGTTGACGGCTTACTGCCAGGCGGGCGGGCGCTTGTCGAAGAAGGCGGCCAGGCCCTCGCGCGCTTCGTCGCTGACACGGATGGCGGCAATGCGATGGGCGGTATCAGACAGCAACTCGTCATCCAGCGGCGAGCCTTCGCGCAACACACCCAGCAGCTCCTTGCATTCGGCCAGCGCATGCGGCGCACCCTTGGCCAGCTCGGCGGCCAACTCGGCGATGCGCTCATCCAGCTGTTCTTCGCTGACGACTTCATGCACCAAACCCAGTTGCAGCGCCTTGGCCGCGTCAATACGTTCGGCCGTCAAAAAGTAGCGGCGCGCCTGGCGCGGGCCGATGGCGTCGGCAACATAAGGGCCGATGGTGGCGGGGATCAGCCCCAGCCTTACTTCGCTCAGCGCGAATTTCGCGGCTGCGGTGGCAATTGCGATATCGCAGACGGCGGTCAGGCCGGTGCCGCCCGCCATCGCTGCGCCGTGAATGCGGCCGATCACCGGTTTTTTGCTGCGATAAATGCCCTTGAGCATGCTGGCCAGTTTTTGTGCGTCAACGAGGTTTTGCGCCTCGCTGAAGTTGGCCGCACGGCGCATCCAGTCGAGATCGGCGCCGGCGGAGAAACTCTTGCCGCGGCCGGCCAGTACGATCACGCGCACCTTGTCGTCGTGGTTCAGCTCGCGAAAGGCGTGGCTGAGCTCGGCAATCAGCTGTTCGTTCATCGCATTGTGCAGCTCGGGGCGGTTCATCCATACGGTGGCGGTGTGGCCGGTGTGCTCGATTTCCAGTGTGCTGTAGTTCATGTGCAAATCCTCTGATGACGGCAGGGCGGTGCGGCCTGCTTACATGCGGAATACGCCGAAACGGGTTTTCTCGACCGGGGCGGACAGGCTGGCTTCCAGCGCGAGGCTCAAAACTTCGCGGGTTTGTGCCGGATCGATCACGCCGTCGTCCCACAGTCTGGCGGTGGCGTAGTAGGGGTGGCCCTGGCGCTCGTACTGTTCGCGTACCGGTGTTTTCAGCGCTTCTTCCTGTTCGGCAGTAAACGCATCGCCCAGCTGTTCTTTTTTCACTTGCGCGAGTACGCCGGCGGCCTGTTCGCCACCCATTACCGAGATGCGGCTGTTCGGCCACATCCACAGGAAACGTGGTGAATACGCGCGGCCGCACATGCCGTAGTTGCCGGCACCAAAGCTGCCGCCAATCAGCACGGTGAACTTGGGCACGCTGGCGCAGGCCACGGCGGTGACCAGCTTGGCACCGTCTTTGGCGATGCCGCCGTTTTCGTATTTCTTGCCGACCATGAAACCGGTGATGTTCTGCAGGAAAATCAGCGGGATGCCGCGCTGGCAGCACAGCTCGACAAAGTGCGCGCCCTTGAGAGCGGATTCGGAAAACAGGATGCCGTTATTGGCGATGATGCCGACGCGGTAGCCATTCAGGCGGGCAAAGCCGGTGACCAAGGTTGTCCCGTAGTTCTGCTTGAATTCGTCAAAGTCGGAATCGTCTACCAGTCGCGCGATGATCTCGCGCACGTCGAACGGTTTTTTGCTGTCGGCCGGAATCACGCCGTAGATTTCTTCTGCGGCGTAGCGCGGGGCTTTGGGCTCGGCACGGTCAAGCGTGCCCTGTTTTTGCCAGTTAAGGTCGGACACGATGCGGCGGGCAATGGCCAGCGCGTGCGCGTCGTTCTGCGCCAGATGGTCGGCTACGCCGGAAATGCGGGTATGCACATCGCCACCGCCGAGTTCTTCTGCCGACACCACCTCGCCGGTCGCGGCCTTCACCAGCGGCGGGCCGCCGAGGAAGATGGTGCCTTGTTCCTTGACGATGACGGTTTCGTCGCTCATCGCCGGCACATAAGCGCCGCCAGCGGTACAGCTGCCCATCACCACGGCGATTTGCGGGATGCCGGCTGCCGACAGATTGGCCTGGTTGTAGAAGATGCGGCCGAAGTGGTCGCGGTCGGGGAAGACTTCGTCCTGCAGCGGCAGGAAAGCGCCACCGGAATCCACCAGATAGACGCAAGGCAGGCGGTTTTCACGCGCGATTTCCTGCGCGCGCAGGTGTTTTTTCACCGTCAGCGGGTAGTAGGTGCCGCCCTTGACGGTGGCGTCGTTGGCGATGATCAGGCACTCGATGCCGGCGATGCGGCCAACCCCGGCAATCACGCCGGCACCGGGCGCGTCGTCGTTATACATGCCGAAGGCGGCCAGCTGCGAGATTTCCAGAAACGGCGAGCCGGCATCGAGCAGCAGATCAATACGCTCGCGTGGCAGCAGCTTGCCTTTGGCGATGTGCTTGTCACGCGCCTTGTCGCCACCGCCTAGCGCGGCCTTGGCGACTTTTTCCTTGAGATCCGCCACCAGCTCGCGCATGCGCTGGGCGTTGGCCGCAAAGTCGGCGCTGCGTGGCGACAGTTTCGATTCGATAACAGGCATGGTCACTCCCGTGTTGCCACGCCTGTCAGGGTTCAGGCGGGCTTATTCCTCGTCGACAAACCACACGGTCTGGATCAGGCCGTCGGCGTTGACGTCGTAAATGGCAACGGCACGTATCGGCTCGCGCCCGCTGGCTGTCACGTATTCGTGGTCGATCACGCGGCAGCCGTGCACCATGCGGCCGGTCAGTTCGGCGTGCAGGTGTTCGAGGTTGAAGCGGTTCTTGCCGTAGCGCTCGGCCATCTCGGTGCGTCCGCTCATGCTCAAGGTCATGGAGGGGAAGCGATACACCTTCACGTCTTCGGCGTAGCAGGCGATAAAGGCCTGCAAATCCTTGGCGTTATAGGCGTCGAGCTGGGCCTGGACGATACGTTCTGCTGCGGTCATGGCGGCGGGCTTTCTATAAAAGAGGCGAAAGCCCGCTTTGTGCCATGAATGGCGGTTTATTGCCAGTGGCTCAGCGAATTTCTGCCATCAGTTCGCGGCCGATCAGCCAGCGGCGGATCTCGCTGGTGCCGGCACCGATTTCGTACAGCTTGGCATCGCGCAAGAGGCGGCCGGTCGGGTATTCATTGATATAGCCGTTGCCGCCCAGACACTGGATGGCGTCCAGCGCCATCTGCGTCGCGCCTTCGGCGGCATACAGAATCGCGCCGGCGGCATCCTTGCGCGTCTGGCGGCCGGTTTCGCCACGATCCAGCGCCTGGCCTACGGCATAGACATAGGCGCGGCTGGCGGACAGCTTCACATACATATCGGCGAGCTTGCCCTGCATCAGCTGGAAGTCGCCGATGGCCTGGCCAAACTGCTGACGCTCGTTCAGATACGGCACGGTCACATCCATGCAGGCCTGCATGATGCCCAGCGGGCCTGCGGCCAACACGGCGCGTTCGAAATCCAGCCCGCTCATCAGCACTTTTACGCCATTGCCTTCGCCGCCCAGCACGTTGGCCGCAGGCACGAAGCAATCATCAAAGAAGATCGGGTAGGTGTTGGAGCCGCGCATGCCCAGCTTGTCGAGCTTGCTGCCGTGGCTGAAGCCGGCAAAGCCTTTTTCGACGACGAAGGCGGTGATGCCTTTCGGTCCGGCATTCACATCGGTCTTGGCGTACACCACCAGCGTGTCGGCGTCGCCGCCGTTGGTGATCCACATCTTGCTGCCGTTAAGCTTGTAGCCGCCGTCAACCTTGTCGGCACGCAGCTTCATGCTGACCACGTCGGAGCCGGCATTCGGTTCGGACATCGCCAGCGCGCCGATGTGCTCGCCGGAGATCAGCTTGGGCAGGTATTTGCGGCGTTGCTCGTCATTGCCGTTCTTGAAGATCTGGTTCACGCACAGATTGGAATGCGCGCCGTAGGAGAGGGCGACCGAGGCGCTGGCGCGGCTGAGTTCTTCCATCACGATCATGTGCGCGAGATAACCCATGTTCACGCCGCCGTACTCTTCGGACACCGTCATGCCGAGCAAGCCCAGATCGCCGAATTTCTGCCACAGGTCGGCCGGGAACAGATTGTCACGGTCGATATCGGCGGCGCGCGGGGCGATTTCGCGCTGGGCAAAATCGCGCACGCTTTCGCGCAGCATGTCGTAGGTGTCGCCAAAGTCAAAGCGCAGGCTGCTGTACATGTCTCTCTCCTCTGTGCCGTACCGTGTGACGGCGGTGGCTGGCTGTTATCTCACGGGCATGGGGCCCCGAATGGGTGAATATTCACTTACGCTTACGTTAACGTCAATATGCAAATTCAAAGTGATGTCATTTGCCGACAGTCTGGGCGGACGAGCGCTCCTTGCCGGTCAGCTCGTCTATCACGGTGCGGCAGTGGCTTTCGAGGGCGGTGATTTCGCCCAGTACGGCATCGATGTCCTGGCGCTGTTGTTCCAGCTGCTGTTTGCGCTCGGTCAAGAGGCCAAGCAGCTTCAGCGACTGGCTGGCCTCGTCGCGGGCCAGCTCGTACAGATCAAGGATTTCGCGGATCTCGGCCAGTGACAGACCGATGCGCTTGCCGCGCAGGATCAGCTTGAGCCGGGCGCGGTCGCGATGGGTAAACAGGCGCTGGCGGCCTTCGCGCTGTGGTGCAATCAGGCCTTGTTCTTCGTAGAAGCGGATGGTGCGCAGGGTGACTTCGCACTCGTCTGCCAGCTCGGTAATGGTGAATAGGCGTTGCATATCCATGGGTGGCCTGTGTGTGGTGTCATGACCATGTCACGCCGGTCATGCGATAGTTTTGCTTGCGGTTTACGTTAACGTAATAGTAAGTTAATTGCCAGACAAGCAAAAGCGCAAACAGTGCCAGAGGAGATTGCATGAACAGGGCCATGAGCTATGTGCACGGAGCCAGCAACACCGCTTTGCTGGGCCAGACCATAGGGCAGTACTTTGACGAGGCGTGTCGTCGCCATGCGGCGCAAGATGCGCTGATCGTGCGCCAGCAGGGCGTGCGCTGGACTTATGCCGAGTTTGGCGAGCAGGTGAGGCGGCTGGCTTGCGGCCTGCGCCGGCTGGGCTTGCAGCCGGGCGATCGCATCGGCATCTGGTCGCAGAACAATGTCGAGTGGGTGCTGATGCAGTTTGCCACGGCCAAGGCCGGTCTCGTGCTGGTCAACATCAACCCGGCCTATCGGCGCAGCGAGCTGGAGTACGCCTTGAACAAGGTAGGCTGCCAGGCGCTGGTGATGTCGCCCAGCTTCAAGAGCAGCGATTATCTGGCGATGGTGAATGATCTGGCACCCGAGTTGGCCGCCAGCCAGCCGGGCGGCCTGCAGGCGGCGAAGCTGCCCGATTTGCGCTGGGTGGTGCGCATGGGCGAAGAAGTCACGGCGGGCATGCTGAATTTTGCCAGCCTGCTGGCCGAGCCATCGGCCGCCGAGCTGGCGGCGCTGGATGCCGTTGCGGCCAACTTGCAGTTTGATGACGCGATCAATATCCAGTTCACCTCCGGCACTACCGGCAGCCCCAAGGGCGCGACGCTGACGCATCACAATATTCTCAATAACGGTTTTTTTGTCGGCGAGGCGATGAAGCTCGGCCCGGCCGACCGGCTGTGCATTCCGGTGCCGCTGTATCACTGCTTCGGCATGGTGCTCGGGGTGCTGGCCTGCGTGACGCACGGCGCGGCGATGGTGTTTCCGAGCGAGGCTTTCGAGCCGCTGGCGGTGCTCGAGGCGGTAGCGGCCGAGCGCTGTACCGCGCTGCACGGCGTGCCGACGATGTTTATCGCGGTGCTGGATCACCCGCGTTTTGCCGAGTTTGATCTGTCTACCCTGCGCACCGGCATCATGGCCGGCAGCCCTTGCCCGATCGAAGTGATGAAGCGGGTGGTGGCACAGATGCATATGGCCGAAGTCACCATTGCCTATGGCATGACCGAGACCAGCCCGGTGAGCTTCCAGAGTCATACTGACACGCCGCTGGAGAAAAAAGTCGCTACGGTTGGCCGCATCCATCCGCATGTCGAGGTGAAGATCGTCGATGTCGAAGGCCGCATCGTGCCGTGTGGCGAGACGGGCGAATTGCTGACGCGTGGCTACTCGGTGATGCTGGGTTACTGGGGCGATGCAGAGAAAACTCGCGAGGCGATTGATGCGGCTGGCTGGATGCATACCGGCGACTTGGCGGTGATGGATGAGGAGGGCTACTGCAATATCGTTGGCCGCGTGAAAGACATGGTGATTCGCGGTGGCGAAAACATCTATCCGCGTGAAATCGAGGAGTTCCTCTATCGCCACCCCAAGGTGCAGGACGTGCAGGTGGTGGGCGTGCCGGATGCCAAATACGGCGAGGAGCTGTGTGCGTGGATACGGCTGCGCGATGGCGAGACTTGCAGCGCGGACGAGATTCGCGCTTTCTGCGACGGGCAGATCGCCTACTACAAGATTCCGCGCTATATCGAGTTTGTTGATGCCTTTCCGATGACTATCACCGGCAAGATCCAGAAATTCATGATGCGTCAGCAGATGCGCGACAAGCTGGGGCTGCAGGAGCAGCAGACGGCCTGAAGAATTTTACCCGTTTCGGGTAAATAAAATCACCACGACATGGTGAGCTTGCGGTAAAAACAGGGTTAGCGTCATGCCGTGAGAGCGGCATGACGATTTTATTTTTGCCGCCCGGCCAGCGGGCTGCTCCTGCCTTTTTTCTGCGGCAGCGAGCAGACACTGTGCAAGCAGGGACGGCCTTGATGTCCGTTCACCCAAGAGGATGACACCATGTCTCACGGCGATACACCTTCCGATGTTTTCCATCTGGGCCTGACCCGTGCCCAGCTCAAAGGCGCTACCCTGGCCATCGTGCCGGGTGATCCGGCCCGCGTGAAACGCATTGCCGAAAAGCTCGACAACCCACAGCATCTGTCCAGCCAGCGCGAATTCACCACCTATCTGGCCGAAGTTGATGGCAAGCCCATCGTGATCTGCTCGACCGGCATTGGTGGCCCGTCGACCTCGATCGCGGTAGAAGAGCTGGCCCAGCTGGGTATCCGTACCTTCCTGCGCGTGGGTACTACCGGCGCGATCCAGCCGCATATCAATGTCGGCGATGTACTGGTGACCACCGCAGCCGTGCGTCTGGATGGTGCCAGCCAGCATTTCGCCCCGCTGTCCTTCCCGGCCGTCGCTGATTTTGAATGCACCACCGCACTCGTGAATGCGGCCAAGGCTTCCGGCAGTGCCGTGCATGTCGGTGTGACCGCGTCGTCCGATACCTTCTATCCGGGCCAGGAGCGTTACGACACTTTCTCGCACCGCGTGGTGTCGCACTTCGTCGGCAGCATGAAGGAATGGCAGTCCATGGGCGTGATGAACTACGAAATGGAATCTGCCACCTTGCTGACCATGTGCGCGACTCAAGGCCTGCGCGCCGGTATGGTGGCTGGTGTGCTGGTGAATCGTACCCAGCAGGAGATTCCGGACAATGCCCAGATCAAGGCATCGGAAAGCAAGGCCGTTGATATCGTGATCGAGGCGGCGCGCCAGCTGCTGTAAGCCCTTGCGGCCAACCTTGGCCGCAAACAGGCAAAAAAGGCAAACCTGCGGGTTTGCCTTTTTCTTTGCGGCTGGCCGCGCGTCTCAGCCCAGCTGTTTCTGCATCGGGATGCAATCCAGCGTAAAGCCGCGTGGCGAGTGGTATTGACTGAGCGCGTCGCCGACAAAGCCCAGCTTGCGATAGAAGGACGCGGCGTTCAGCGTGGCATCCAGCTTCAGTACGGCAAGGCCGGCGTGGCGAGCCTGGGCTTCCAGATGCCGCATCATGGCTAGACCCAAGCCTTTCCCCATCTGTGATGGCGACACGAAAATGGCGTCGATCTGGCCTGTGGCCAGATCCAGCATGCCGCATGCAACAATGCGGCCTTGCTCTTCGATCAGCTGGTGCCTGCGCGTGGCTTCCTCGCGGTAGCGCGGGCTGGGGCGGCCATCGGCCCAGGCTTGCAGCAGCGCGGCCGGATAGTGGCCAGCGCATTGCGCCAGAATCGCATCGATGCGCAGCTGCCACAGCAGCTCGGCGTCATCGGGTGTGCCGTACCTGATTGATGTCATTGGATTCTCGCTTGTCTTTCGCTGGAAGGGCAGCATAGGTGCTTTTGCTGCGGGCTGCTACTGTGAAGCATGGATACCGGGTTTTGCCTGGCCGCAAGGCGGGGGGCAGCATGCTGACACTGGATGAATTGCTGGAACTGATGCGTGAAATAGAGGATGAAGACGGCCTCGATTTTGCCGATTTGCCGATTGCGGAAGACACCTTGCGCCGGCTGGTGGCCAGCGATCTGCTGGCGCGTGATCAGGCCTTGCGCCAGCTGGCCGATGGCGACGAGGTCGCGATGATCTACCTGATTTCGGCCGCGCATCTGGTGCTGGAAAACCTGCTGCTGCACCTGCGCCTGCTGCGCATGCAACAGGCCGACAGCGTGGATGAGGCGCAGCTGGCCGCCTTGCTGCAAAGGCTGCAGCGCCGCGCGGGCGGCGAATGATGGTCCATCCGCCGGCCGCCGGACACGGTTAATCAGGCAGGTGCTTGTGCCTGCAGGCGGAAATGGCTGACGCTGCTGCCCAGCTCGGCCAGCAGGGCGTCCAGCCTTTCGGTGGCATGGGCAATCGACACGGCTTCGTGGCTCAGGCTGCGACTGGCATCGCCCACGGCAGTGATGTCGCCGGCAAAGCGCGCAAAACCTTTGTTCTGTTGTTGCTCGGCGGCGGCAACCTCATCCAGCAGCACGGCCATCTTGTGGGTGTCGTGGATGATGTTCTGCAGGCGGATGCGCGCATCTTCGGTGTTGTTGCGGCCAAGTTGCATTTGCTTGTTGCCGTCACGAATCGCGTCGATGGCAAGATTGGTGCCATCCACGATCAGGCGGATTTTCTGCTCGATATCCAGGGTTGCCTGTTGGGTGCGTTCGGCCAGCTTGCGCACTTCGTCTGCCACCACGGCAAAGCCGCGTCCCAGTTCGCCGGCACGGGCAGCCTCGATGGCGGCATTCAGCGCCAGCAGATTGGTCTGGTCGGCAATATCGCGAATCAGCTGCACAATGCCGCTGACTTCGGCGCTGCGCTTGCCCAGTTCTTCCATGCGGTCGGCCGCGGCTGCAATCGCACTGCCGGCGGCGTTAAGCTGGCTCATCGCCTGTTCCATCGCGTGGCCGCCATCGTTGGCCGCCTGGCCGGCATTTTGTGCCATCAGCGTGGCCGAGTCGGACTGGCTGGCATTCTGCGAGGTCAGCACTGCCATCTGCTGGGCAATCACCACCATGTCTTCGGCGCGCTCTTTCTGGCCGTGCATGGTGCGCGCGATATTCTGCGTGCTGCCGGCGATGTCGCGGCTTTCCTGGGTGGCCGAGCCTATTGAGCGCTGCAGCTGCTCCATCATGCGCGTCATCGCGGCGGTGGCCTGTTCGGCGGTTTCGCGCGCCTGTTCGAGCTTGGCCAGCGAGCCGGATTTGGCGCGGTCGTAGGCAAGACCCAGTGCCAGCACCACCAGTGTCAGGCCGATCAGCGACTTGGCCTGCAGGGTGGGGATGGCTTCGTGCGGAATCGGGCTGTGCGGAATCTGGCCGCTATTGCTGAGCCACAGCATCAGGCCGGTCATCAGGAAAGACAGCAGCGCCCAGACAATGCCGCTGCGCGGGCCGCCGACAAAGATGGCCGCAAACGGGATGGAGGCAAACCACATCAGGCTGGTGGAGAGAATGCCGCCATTGACGTAGACCATCCAGCTGACCATCGCATACATCGCCAGCACGATGAACTGGGCGATCAGCTGCAGGGCGCCGGTCAGGCGCAGCAGCAGCGGTGCGGCCAACAGGCAGATGGCACCGATGATGATGCCGATGCCCATCGCCGGGTGGTGCAGGCGAAAGTAGGACAGGGCAAACAGCGGGGCAATCAGGCCGGCGAGCAGGCCGACGCTGACTACGGTGCGCGCACGGATATGGGCCTCGGGCTGTTGCCTGATGGATTCGGGAATGAACCACTCGGTAATGTGTTGCAAGCTCATGCTGTTTCCTCGTGTTGTGGCCGGACTTGAAAATGCCCGTGTTTTCTTTTGGTTTTATTGATAACTGCCGCTGATGCTAAAACAATCGTTTGAATCATTCAAGATTTGCCGAAAGCGTTAATTGTTGATGCATTTCAGCAAGTTGCAGATATGCAAAGCCGAGGCTGCACAAGCCTTGTTGCCGGGCGGCTGCTGACTGGATATGCGGGGTGAGCTTGGCCGCAGCAATGCCGCACCGGCAGCGGGCTGGCCGTGTCTGCCGGCCAGGGCAGGCATCTGCTAAACTGCGGCTCTCATCGAGGAACTCATGCCATGATCGAACCCTTCCAGCAGCGCCGCGCGGCCTTACTCGGCCAGATCGGCAACAGCATTGCCGTGGTGCCGACCGCCCCCGAGGCCATTCGCAATAACGACGCCCACTATCCGTTTCGTGGCGACAGTCATTTCCTGTATCTGAGCGGTTTTGCCGAGCCCGAAGCGGTCATCGTGCTGGATGGCGTGCGTGGCAAGAGCCTGTTGTTCTGCCGCGAAAAGAATATCGAGATGGAAATCTGGGAAGGCTTCCGTTACGGGCCGCATGCGGCGCGCGAGTTCTTCGGTTTTGACGAGGCGTATCCGGTCAGCGATTTACCGCACCGCCTGCCACAGCTTTTGTTGGGTGCACAGTCGCTGCAGTGGCCGCTGGGCTTGTATCCGGCGTGGGATGCCAGCTTGCGCGATGCCTTGCTGGAAGCCAGAAAACTGGCTCGTCTTGACAATAATGTGCCAGGCAGTTGCGCGGATATCCGCACATTGCTCGACGAGATGCGCCTGATCAAGGATGAGCGCGAGCTTGATGTGCTACAACACGCCGGCCGCATTTCTGCCGAGGCGCATCTGCGCGCCATGCAGGCTTGTCGTCCGGGCATGATGGAATACGAGATCGAAGCCGAGCTGCTGCATCACTTTGTGCGCAATGGTGCACGCCAGCCGGCTTACGAAAGCATTGTTGCCGGTGGCGAAAACGCCTGCGTGCTGCACTATGCGGCCAACAATGCACGGCTTAACGATGGCGAGCTGTTGCTGATTGATGCCGGTTGCGAGCTGAACGGCTACGCCGGTGATATCACGCGCACTTTCCCGATTAATGGTCGCTTCAGTGCCGTGCAGCGTGATGTTTACGATGTGGTGTTGGCCGCGCATCAGGCAGCGATTGCCAGCATCCGCCCGGGTGTGGCTCTGAACGTGCCGGCCGATACTGCCGTGCGCATTCTCGCGCAAGGCATGCTGGATCTGGGCTTGCTGCAAGGCTCGCTGGATGGCGTGATCGAGAGTGGCGACTATCGCCGTTTCTACATGCACGGCATCGGCCACTTTATCGGTCTCGATGTGCATGATGTCGGTGTGCGCAAGCAAGGCGGCCAGTGGCGCGAATACCGCGCTGGCATGGTGACGACGATAGAGCCGGGCATTTACATCCGCTCGGATGATCGCGTGCCGGCGGCCTTCCACAATATCGGCATCCGCATCGAGGACAA
Organism: Vogesella lacus; assembly: GCF_979366295.1. Classification (NCBI taxonomy): domain Bacteria; kingdom Pseudomonadati; phylum Pseudomonadota; class Betaproteobacteria; order Neisseriales; family Chromobacteriaceae; genus Vogesella; species Vogesella lacus. The sequence continues at coordinate 367,207 of NZ_CEETQT010000001.1, read as the reverse complement.
TGTGCTGGTGACGGCAGATGGCCATCATGTCTACACCGGTGACGCACCGGTACAGGCTGACGATATCGAGGCAGTCATGCAGGCGGCGCGCGAACAGGGGTGAGTCGCGCAGTGATCGACGTTCCGGTTTTTGGGGGTGAAGCATGACGCAGGCAGTGGCGGTACATGGCGAAGTGGTAATTGTTGGCGGTGGCCCGGTCGGGGCGCTGGCAGCATTGAGGTTGGCCGCACAGGGTCGCAAGGTCACGCTGATCGAGGCGCGGGCACGCGACGAAGTGGTGCGCGATGCACGCGCGCTGGCGCTGTCGTGGTACAGCCGCGAGCAGCTGGCGCTGGCGGGCGCCTGGCCGGACAGCCTGCCGGCTACCGTAATCGATACCGTGCATGTGTCACAGCAGGCCGGCATGGGGCGCACCATCCTGCGCCGAGATGATCTGGGCCTGCCGCATCTGGGCGTGGTGGTGGATTATCCGGCGCTGACCGCCAGTCTGGCCGAGGCGCTGGATGCCAGCAGTGTGCAGGTGATGTGGCAGGCGCGGGTCAGCAAAGTGGTATCGCTGGCGCGTTATGCGGCGCTGACGGTCGAGCATGCCGGCGGCAGCGAGATGCTTACCAGCCGGCTGGTGGTGCTGGCCGAGGGCGGGGCGCTGGCCGAGAGCCTGCCCGGCATTCGCCGTCATGTGCATGATTACCAGCAGAGCGCCGTGCTGGCGATGGTGCGGCCACAGCAGCCGCACCAGCACATTGCCTACGAGCGTTTTGCCAAGGCTGGGCCGTTTGCGCTGTTGCCGCATGGCGACGACATGATGCTGGTGTGGACGCGTACGCATGATGATGCGGCGCGCTTGAAGCAGGCCGAGCCGGCAGTGTTGCTGGCCGAGTTGCAGCAGGCTTTTGGCGATCGCCTCGGCGATTTCGAGAGTCTTGGCGAGCCGGCCGTCTTCCCGCTGGCCTTGCGCCAGCTTAACCGAGTGGTCTCCGGTCGCGTGGTGATGATAGGCAATGCCGCACAGACCATGCATCCGGTGGCGGCGCAGGGTTTCAATCTGGGTCTGCGCGATGCGGTTGGCCTGGTCGAGGTGCTGGCCGGTGTGGGTGATCCGGGTGAGGAGGCGGTGCTTAACCGTTATGCAGCCTCGCGTCGGGTGGATAGTCATGCGGTGGTTGGCTTTACCCATGGCCTCGTGCGGCTGTTTGATGGCGACAATGCCGTGGTGCGCTTGCTGCGCGGCAGCGGCATGACGGTGATAGACAGCATCCGCCCCTTGCGCAAGGCCTTTGCCGGCCATCTGGTTTTCGGTGTCGGCGTTGGCCAATAAGGCAGCCAAGCCTGGATAGTGAACAAGATATGAGTGAAAAATTCGACGTCATCGTCGTCGGTGGTGGTCTGGTTGGTGCGGCGCTGGCGCTGGCACTGGACAAACAGGGCAAGCGCGTGGCGCTGGTCGAGGCGCGCCCCGAGGCGCTGGATAGCGCCAGCCTGCATTGCGGCTGGGATGCGCGCATTTATGCCGTCAGCCCGGCCAATCGGGCCTTCTTGCAGCAACTGGGTGCCTGGCCGGATGCCGAGCGTCTGGGGCTGGTGGCCGAGATGGACGTGCATGGTGATCAAGGTGGCCGTATCGGCTTTTCGGCGGCCGATGCCGGTGCCGAGGCACTGGCGTGGATTGCCGAAAACCGCTGGATGCTGGCCAGTCTGTGGCAGGCTCTGCGAAATCAGAGTGGCGTCGAGCTGATTTGCGGCGTGCTGCCGCAAGCCTTGCGCCACGATCCGGCACAAGCCGAATTGCAGCTGAGCGACGGCCGCCAGTTGCGGGCGCAGCTGGTCGTCGGCGCGGATGGTGCCAACTCCTGGGTGCGCCAGCAAAGCGGGATTGCGGCCAACGTCAAGCCTTATGGCCATAGCGGCGTGGTGGCCAATTTTGCCTGCGCGCTGCCGCACGGCAATATCGCCAGACAGTGGTTTCTCGGCGATGGCATTCTGGCGTGGCTGCCGCTGCCGGGTAACAAGATCTCGATGGTGTGGTCGACCGCCCAGCCGCAGCCGCTGCTGGATTTGAGCGCAGAGCGCCTCGCCAGCATCGTGGCACAAACCGGCGAGATGGCACTGGGCGAGATGACCCTGCTGACGCCGCCGGTGGCCTTCCCGCTGCGTTTGATTACGCCGGACAAGGTGATTGCCGAGCGGGTGGCGCTGGTGGGCGATGCGGCCCACACCGTGCATCCGCTGGCGGGTCAGGGCGTGAATCTGGGCTTTCAGGATGCGGCAAGGTTGGCCGCATTGCTGGGGCCGGCTGGCGATTGCGGCCAGTGGCTGACTTTGCGTCGTTACGAGCGCACGCGCAAGGAGGCGGTGCGCACCATGCAGCTGACTTGCGACAGCCTGTTCCGCCTGTTTCATGCCAAAGATACGCCGGGCATTGCCTGGCTGCGCAATACCGGCCTCAGCCTCACGCACAAGCTGCCCATGCTGCGCAAGCAGCTGGCCAAACATGCGGTCGGCTTCTGACTATTGCCCTGATGGCTGCTAACCGGTTCGCCGTCGCCGGGGCGGTTAGCTGCTCTTAACAGAATGGGGCTGTTCGTTTGCCCTGACAGTCAGTAGGCTGTCATTTTCTGCCACTGGCAGAATGCACACAGACAAAAAAGGAAAAACATGCTTTCGATTACCCGCCGCTTTGGCGCGCTGGCGCTGATCCTGCCGCTGATTGCCTGCACTGCAGAGGCCGAAACACCGGCCCAGGTGCAGTCTGCATTCAAGGCCAAGTTTCCTCAGCACGAAGTAACTTCGGTCAAGACCGCACCGGTCAAGGGCCTGTTTGAAGTCGTGGTGAAAATGAAGCAGGGCGGGCGCGAGCAGTACAGTGTTGTCTATGTAGACGGCAAGGTGGATCACCTGATTACCGGTGATCTGATCAAGACCGCCACCCGTACCAGCCTGACCGAAGAACGACTGGAAGAACTCAACCGTATCAAGGTTGACTGGTCCATGCTGCCGCTGGACAAGGCCATCAAGGAAGTGAAAGGTAAGGGCGAGCGCAAGCTGGTGGTGTTCTCTGATCCGGATTGCCCGTTCTGCAAGAAGCTGGAGCAGGAATCGCTGGCCAAGCTCGATAATGTGACGATCTACACCTTCCTCTACCCGCTGGAGCAGCTGCATCCGGATGCGCCGCGCAAGTCGCGCCAGATCTGGTGCAGCAGCGACCGTCTGGCCACCTGGCATGCAGTCATGCGCAATGGCCAGCAACCGCAGGGCGATGACAGCTGCGCCAATCCGGTAGCCGACACCACGGCACTGGGCGAGAAGCTGGGTATTCAGGGTACGCCGGCGCTGATCTTTGCCGATGGTTCGCTGGTGGCCGGTGCGATTCCGTTGCCGGCTATCGAGCAGCGTCTGAAAGCCAAATAAGGCGCTGATCCGGCAGGCTGAAGGCAGACGGTGTGTGCCGGCTGCCTTCAGCACCTTGGCAGGCTATAGTGCAGGCGTGGTCGTCAGCTATTTTCAAACGATCGTTTCATGTTACATTATGGCCATCCGGTCGCCCCGCGACCATGGTAAACCAGCCGGCAACACGAGGCCGGTGGCAACGCGATAAGGGAAACACCATGTCCGATTTGAAAGCACTGTTCGAACAGGCACAGAAAGATGTGACCTCGCTGGCCGAGCGCCCAGACAACCAGACCCTGCTGCAGCTGTACGCCATGTACAAGCAGGCTACCGATGGCGATGTACAGGGCGAGCGCCCAGGCATGATGGACTTCATCAATCGTGCCAAGTACGACGCATGGGACAAGCTCAAAGGCAAGACCGTAGAAGAGGCCATGCAGGCCTATGTCGATCTGGTCAAGTCGCTGACTGCCTGATCCGGCAGCCAAAGCCGCCAAAGAAAAAGCCGCACTGTTTGCAGTGCGGCTTTTTTTCATGGTGCAGCAGGGATTACTGCTGGCCCATATTGAAGCCTTCGATCTTCGCGGCGCTAACCAGGCCGGTCAGATAGTTGTGCATCGCCTGACGGCCGCCCATCTCGTTCAGGTACTGCAGCAGTTGCTCTTTCACGTCATCAAAGGCGATGGTGCCGCCGCTGCTGCGCTCTTGAACCTGGATGATGTGGAAGCCGAACTGGGTCTGTACCAGCTCAGGGGTGATCTGGCCGGCTTCGGTGCCGAAGACGGCTTGTTCGAATTCCGGCACCATCTGGCCGCGGCCAAACTGGCCGAGGTCGCCGCCTTGCTTGCCGGACGGGCAAGTGGAGTGTTCACGAGCCAGATCGGCAAAACGTGCCGGGTTGGCCTGAACTTCTTCCAGCACGCCTTGTGCCTTGGACTTGGCCAGCATCTGGGCGATTTCGTCGCCCTGACCCAGCGGGAACAGGATGTGGCTGGCGCGGGCGCTGTCGCCCTGGCTGAAGTATTGCGGGTTCTGCTCGTAGTAGGCCTTGGCGCTGGCTTCGTCCTGTGGCTCGAATACCAGTTCCTTGTCGAGCAGAGCACCGATGTCCTGGCCTTCGTTGCCGCTGTTGAAGCCGGCTTCGTGCGCGCGGGCTACCAGCAGTTGATGCAGTACCAGTTGCTGGACGGCTGCGTCGCGCGGGCTAGGGGTGTCCTGGTGATTGTCGATTTCGCTGGCAATCATTGCCTCGGTAATTTCCACGCCGTTTACGGTGATGGCCATGTGATGTCCTGTCTGTCGGGGCAAGTTTTGCCGGTTTTAAAAAACTGAAGTCTGTCAGATTATGGCTGTGCTGGCAAAAATCAAGCGCCAGCCGGCAATAAAGCCGCATGGCGCAGGATGGCGCGCACGGTTTGCAGATGAATGGCGACGGTGTCGCTGATCGGCACCGCATAGCCGCCGGCCATCACCGTTACCAGCGGCCATTGACGTGCCTCGCATAGCGTCAGTACGCGCTCGTCGCGTGTGGCTAGGCCCGCCATGCTCAGCTGTAGCCGGCCGAGGCGGTCGCCGCTGTAAGGGTCGGCACCGGCGAGATAAAACACGATATCCGGCGCGGGAAGGTTGGCCGCAAGCTTGGCCAGTGCACCGTCCAGTGCCGCCAGATAGTCGGCGTCGCCACAGTCGTCGGGCAGGTCGATATCCAGCGTGGAGTCGCTGCGGCGGTAGGGGAAGTTCTTCGCACCGTGCAGCGACAGCGTAAACACGCGTTCGTCGCCGGCAAAAATCGCGGGGGTGCCGTTGCCCTGATGCACATCCAGATCAATCACCGCCGCGCGGCGGATCAGCCCTTCGCGCAACAGGGCGTGAATTGCCACGGCAACATCATTGAACACGCAAAAACCGCTGCCTTGCTGGCGACTGGCATGATGGGTGCCGCCGGCCAGATTGATGCCGTGGCCGCTGAGCAAGGCATGGCGGGCGGCGGCCAGCGTCGCGCCAGTAGAGCGCGCGCTGCGCTCGACCAGTGCCGGGCTCCACGGCAGGCCGATTTCGCGCATGATGGCCGGCGCGATGCTGCCATCCAGCATGGCATCGATATAGCCGGCATCGTGCGCGAGGCACAATTCGTCGCGGCTGGCTGCCGCTGCGGTCAGCAGGGGCACAGGGCTGATGTTGGCCACCGCTGCGGCCAACATCGCGTATTTCTCGGCAGGGAAGCGATGCCCGGCGGGCAAGGGCATCGCGAACTGGTCGGTGCGGTAGATCAAGCCTCAGTCACCGATGCGGGCAAAGCGCGGCAGCTGCTGGCCGTTTACTTCGACTTCTTCCACAAACATCGCCAGCGGGCGCACCCACAGGCCACCTTCGCCATATTGCGGCTGGTAGACCACCAGCCATTCTTCGGTCTCGCTATGGCGGGCGGTGCCGATTACGCGGTACAGCTTGTCCTTGTAGTGGCGGTAAAGGCCGGGTGTCGGGAAGTTCAGCTCGGTCATGTTCAATCCAGTAAGTGGCAACTCTTGCCGGGTTCGATTTTCTTCACCAGCTCGACTTGCAGGAAGTCCAGCTGCTGGCGTTGTTCATAGCGCGCAAACAGCTCGACATACACCGGCCGGCCATCGAGACGGGTGGCTTGCAGCATGGTCAGCGCCGGCGGCTTGCCGGGGACTTCGGTCAGGTAAAAACGGCTCTTGGCCAGATCGCAGCGCACCAGCAAGAGCTGATTGCCCTTGCGCTCCAGCGTGCCGAAATAATGATCGGCCGCCAGCAAAGGTTGGCCGCAAGCCAGCAAAGTCAGCGCAGTCAGCAGTTTTTTCATCGCAAGCTCCCTGAAGCGGGTGTTACCACAGCACCTTGACGGCATTATCCCCCAGCCAGTCCTGCAGGCTGGCTAGCAGGCTGTCGTCCAGCCGCACGCCCCATTCGGCCGGCAGCAGCAAATCGCCGCGCACCTTGCCGTTGTTGTAATGCAGGCGCACCGCGCAGCCGGCTTCGCTGCTGCGATACGGCTGCAGCGCATTGCGCAGGCTGATGGCGTCGTGACGACTGTCGAGCTGCAGCTGAATGCTGCGCGCGTAGCGGCTGCGCGCCTCGCCCATCTCGTACAGGGTGTCGACCAGAATGCGCAGGCCGCCGCTGAAGCGGTCTTCGCTCACCTTGCCTTCGACAATCAGCACCACGTCTTCTTTCAGCTTGTCACGGTTGGCTTCCAGTGCCTCGGCAAACAGGCTGACTTCGAGTTTGGCGGTGCCGTCGTCGAGTTCGACAAAAGCCATTTTGCCGCGATTGCCGATCTTGGTGCGGATGGCGGTGACAAAGCCGGCCAGCAGTTGCGGCTCGCGCTTGGGGCTGAGGCGTGCCAGCGGCGTCTTGATGAAGGCGCGCACGTCTTTTTCGTAGGCGGTAAATGGGTGGCCGGACAGGTAAAAGCCGATCGCCAGCTTTTCTTCGGCCAGCTCGACCGCCAGCGGCCACGGCTTGCACGCCACCATGTCCACCGTCGGCGCGGCTTCTTCCAGCATGTCGAACAAGCCGCCCTGGTTGATGTTGGCCGCAGCCTGTTCGGCCGCGCCCATCGCCAGCGCGATATTAGAGAACAGCAGTGCGCGGTTGCGCTCGATGCTGTCAAACGCGCCGGCGCGCACCAAAGCCTCGATCACGCGCTTGTTGACGATTTTTTTGTCGGTGCGGTTGCAGAAGTCAAACAGGCTGCTGAATGGCCCGCCTTCCTCGCGCACCTTGACGATGTGCTCGACTGCCGATTCGCCGGTGCCCTTGATCGCGCCCAGCGCGTAGCGGATTTCCTTGCGCGACACCGGCATGAAGCGGTAGAAGCTGTGATTGACGTCCGGCGGCAGGAAGGTCAGGCCGTTCTTGTTGTCGCTGGCGTCATCAAAAAACACCTTGAGCTGGTCGGTGTTGTCGAGTTCCGTCGACATGGTCGCGGCCATATAGGCGGCGGCATGATGCGCCTTCAGCCAGGCCGTGTGGTAGGCGACGAGGGCATAGGCGGCGGCGTGTGACTTGTTGAAGCCGTAGCCGGCGAACTTCTCCATATAGTCGAAGATCTCGTTGGCCTTGGCTTCGTCAATCTGGTTGTCGGCCGCGCCTTTCACGAACATGGCGCGCTGCGCCACCATCTCTTCGACCTTCTTTTTACCCATGGCGCGGCGCAGCAAGTCAGCGCCGCCAAGGCTGTAGCCGCCGCACACCTGGGCGGCCTGCATCACCTGCTCCTGATACACCATGATGCCGTAGGTTGGCGCCAGTACCGGCTCCAGCAGTGGATGCAGATACTCGAACTTGGCACCATGCATACGCTGGATAAAGTCGGGAATCAGGTCCATCGGGCCCGGACGGTACAAGGCCACGAAGGCGATAATTTCCTCGAACTTGCTGGGCTTGGCTTCGACCAGCATCTTCTTCATGCCCGTCGACTCGAACTGGAACACGCCGGTGGTATTGCCGCTGGCAAACACCTTGTAGGCGAGCTGGTCGTCCAGCGGCAGCTTGGCCACATCGACATCGAGACCGCTTACCTGCTTGATGTACTTTTGCGCGAGCTCGATGATGGTGAGGTTGCGCAGGCCCAGGAAGTCGAACTTCACCAGGCCAATCTGCTCGACATCGTCCTTGTCATACATCGACACCGGCGAGGCGCCGTCGGCGCTGGCGATATACACCGGGCAGAAGTCGGTGAGCTTGCCCGGCGCGATCAGCACGCCACCGGCGTGCATGCCGATGCCGCGTGTCAGGTCTTCGAGTTTTTTCGCCAGCTCGATCAGCTCGCCGGCGTCTTCCGATTCGATGACTTCGCCGATCTGCGGTTCGGCGGCCATCGCTTTTTCCAGCGACAGCGGCTTGTTGGCTTCCAGCGGAATCAGCTTGGACAGCTTGTCGCACAGGCCGAAGGGCAGGTCGAGCACGCGGCCAACGTCACGGATTACCGATTTGGATGACATGGTGCCGAAGGTGGCGATCTGGCTGACGGCCTCTTCGCCGTATTTCTGCCGCGTGTATTCGATCACGCGCCAGCGGTTTTCCTGGCAGAAATCCACGTCGAAGTCGGGCATCGATACCCGCTCCGGATTCAGGAAACGCTCGAACAACAGTGCGTATTTCAGCGGGTCAAGATCGGTAATGCTGAGGCTGTAGGCCACCAGCGAGCCGGCACCCGAGCCACGACCCGGCCCGACCGGGCAGCCATTGGCTTTGCCCCACTGGATAAAGTCGGCCACGATCAGGAAGTAGCCGGGGAAGCCCATGTGGATGATGGTGTCGCACTCGAACTTCAGCCGTGCCTCGTAATCCGGGCGCATGCGTTCGCGCTCCGCCGCATCGGGGTAGAGCTGTTCGAGGCGCGCGTCGAGGCCGCGCTTGGCCTCGTACACCAGAAAGTCGTTCAGCGACATGCCGTCCGGCGTCGGGAAGTCCGGCAGATAGTTCTTGCCCAGCACCACATTGATATTGCAGCGGCGGGCGATCTGTACCGAGTTTTCCAGCGCCTCCGGGATGTCGGCAAAGCGCACGCACATCTCGTCGGTGGACAGGAAGTGCTGGCATTCGCGGAATTCGCGCGGCCGGCGCTTGTCGCCCAGGGTATAGCCCTCGGCAATGCATACCCGCGCTTCGTGCGCCTTGAAGTCATCGGCATCCATGAACTGGATGGCGTGGGTGGCAACCACCGGCAGCTGCATCTCGCCGGCCAGCCACAGCGTAGCCTGCACGATCTGCTCGATACGCGCGTCGTCAAGACGCTGCAATTCGAGATAGAAAGCATTGGGGAACAGTCGCGCCCAGTATTCGGCGCGGCGGCGCGCTTCGTCCGGATTGCCATTGGCCAGCGCCATGCCTACATCGCCAAGATGCGCGCCGGACAGACACAGCAGATTGCTGTTGTCGCCGCTTTCCAGCCAGGCACGCTTGATTTCGGCACGGCCACGATACTGGTTGTGGGCGAAGGCTGCCGTCAGCAGCTCGCACAGCCGGCGATAGCCCTCGCGGTTTTTCACCGTCAGCAGCAGGCGGTAGGGCTTGTCGCGGTCTTCTTCGTTTTCCAGCCAGACATCACAGGACACAATCGGCTTGATGCCCTTGCCGCGGCAGGCCTTGTAAAACTTGACCATGCCGAAGATGTTCATCAGGTCCGACATGCCCAGTGCCGGCATGCCGTCCTTGACGGCGCGTTTGACGGCATCGTCCATGCGGACAATGCCGTCGGTAATGGAAAACTCGGAGTGCAGGCGGAGGTGGACAAAGCGCGGTGTATTCATCCCGCCATTGTAGCGGCAGCTGCGGCCAACGTCTGCAAGGCCGGCATCTTCCGCGCCGCGCTTCAGTTATTGTCGTAGGCGTCCGGGTCGGCCGGCGGGATGTCGCGGCCATTGAGCTGGCGCGATGATTTCTCCAGCATCATTACCATCGCCGCGTTCAGTGCACCAAATAACCAGGCAATCAGAAAGAAGGCCGAATAGGCGCTGAGGTGGTCGGTAAACAGGCGCTGGCCGTGCAGCGTCAGCTCGGCCGGATCGAAAATGGTGAAGAACACCGTGGTGGCCAGCGCGGCAATCACGAAGGCGGGCCAGAGTAGCAGGATCTGTTTACGCATGATGGCTCCCGGATGACGGTGGATGTCATTTCACTATACGCCGGATGCGGCAATATGCGGTTACTTGCTGACAAGCTTGGCCGCAAGCATGGCCTAGGCCGGATCGCGACCGGCACTGAGCAGCGCCTCACGCAGCGCGGCGAGGGCGGGCGAGTCGTCGTGTTCGCGCCAGGCAAGGCTCAGCGCCATGAAAGCCTGCTCGTCGCTCAGCGGAATATAGCGCACGCCCGGCAGCTGCACGCATTGCAGCGGCAAGGGCAATACCGCCAGGCCCAGTCCGGCGGCCACCAGGCCAATCTGGGTGGTGGCTTCACCGGCCTGCTGCTGGATGCGCCATTCGAAGCCGGCGGCATGGGCAAGTTTTTGCAGGCGGCGGTTCAGCCAGTTGCCGTTGTCGCCGGGGTAGCCAATTACCCGTTCGCCTTTGAGGTCGGCAATCGCGATTGCCTTTTGCGCGGCAAGCGGGTGGCTGGCTGGCAGCACCGCGCACAGCCGGTCGCGGCGGATTTCCTGTACGGCCAGCCTCGGCGTATCCTCCTCGCCATTAAAACGCACCACGCCGATATCGAGCTTGCCCTGCTGCAGCAGCGCAAACTGCTCGCGGGTGAACTCCTCGTGAAAATGCAGGGTCACCGCCGGGCAGGCGAGGCGGAACTGCTGTAACGCAGCTGCCAGCATCGGCATCAGTGGCAGCGAGGAGGTGAAGCCGATATGCAGCTCACCAATTTCGCCGCGGGCGGCACGCTGCGCTTCTTCTGCGGCCAACCTGGCGTCCTCCAGCAGTTGCCGCGCCCGCTGCAAAAAGCGCTCGCCGGCGGCGGTCAGCCGTACGCTGCGCTGGTGGCGCTGCAGCAGCGCGACGCCGAGTTCGTCCTCAAGCGCACGGATCTGCTGGCTAAGCGGCGGCTGTGCCATGTGCAGTCGTTCGGCGGCGCGGGTGAAGTGCAATTCTTCGGCAACGGCAATGAAGTAACGCAGGTGGCGCAGTTCCATATTGATACTTTAAAAGTATTAAATTTGACGTAAATATATATTGGACGTGTAAATTGGCCAAGCCTAGTCTGGCAGGGTGTTCTTCGCTATTGCCCTGCCATGACGACGCTGACTGTCTCTTCTCCTGCCGATCTTGCACTTGCCACGCCGCATCACGCCGGTAGTCCGGCCTGGTGGCGCGCGACCTGGGCTGCCGCCGCTGGCGGCTTTGCCACCTTTGCCTTGCTGTATGGGGTACAGCCGCTGTTGCCCTTGTTTGCGGCGCGGTTTCAACTGTCGCCGGCCGAGGCCAGTATCGTGCTGTCGGCAGCGACCTTGCCGATGGCCTTGCTGCTGATTCCGGCCAGCTTTGTGGCCGAGCGTGTCGGGCGCACGCGGCTGATGTTGTGGTCGTTGACTGGCGGGGTGTTGTTCTCGCTGCTGGCGGCTGCCAGCGACAGCTTTGCCTGGCTGCTGCTGTGGCGCGTGCTGTTTGGCGTGTTCATGGCCGGCCTGCCGGCGGTGGCGCTGAGCTGGCTGGCGGAAGAGCTGGATGCCGCCTCTCTGGGCAAGGCGGTCGGGCTGTATATTGCGGCCAACGCGCTGGGCGGCATGAGCGGTCGTTATCTGGCGGCCTTGCTGGCTGATCATTACGGTCTGGCGCTGGCACTGCTGGTGCTGGCCTTGCTGGGTTTGGCGATGCTTGTGTTGTTCTGGCGTTTGCTGCCGGCCGCGCGGGCCGCGCAGGCAAGCAACAGCAGCCTGCAGAGCATGCGTGAGGATGCGCGGCTGCACTGGCAGGATCCGGGTCTGTCGCGCCTGTTCCTGCTGGGTTTCATGCTGATGGGCGGCTTTGTCAGCCTCTACAACTATCTGGGTTTCCGTTTGCAGGCCGCACCGTTCTCGCTGAGTCAGAGTGTGATCGGTCTGATCTTCCTGCTGTATGTGGTGGGGATGTTCTCGGCCAATCTGGCCTGCCGCTGGGCCGATCACTACGGCCGCCGTACCGTGTTGTGGAAGATGGTGGCGCTGATGCTGCCGGCCTTGCTGCTGACTTTGTCTGACAGCCTGTGGCTGGTGGTGCCTGGCGTTGCGCTGTTTACCTTCGGCTTTTTTGCCGCGCATGCGGTGGCGGCCAGCTGGGTTGGTCGCAGGGCGACACGGGCGCGCGGCCTTGCCTCGGCGTTTTACCTGACTTCGTATTATCTGGGCGCAGCCTTTATCGGCAGCGGCTCCGGCATGATGTGGCGGCTGGATGGCTGGCTGGGCGTGGCGGGGCTGATCGGCCTGTTGTTAAGCCTGTGTCTGTGGCTGACGTGGCAGCTGCGCAAGGTCGAGCCGCTGGAGGCAAACTAGGCAGGCATTGTCACTGGCGGCCGCGGCGGGCATTGCTTATACCGGATGGTAAGCCAACGGAGGGTAATCGATATGAGCATGAATGTTCTGGCCATTTGCGGCAGCCTGCGTCGCCAATCTACCAACAAGGGCATGCTGCGTTACGCTGCGGCCAACCTGCCCGAGGGCATGCAGCTGACGATAGCCGATCTGTCCGAAGTGCCTTTTTACAATGCCGACATCAGCGAGAAGCCGGCGGCGGTGCAAACGCTGCTGGCGCAATGTGCGGCGGCCGATGGCTTGCTGCTGGTGTGTCCCGAGTACAATTATTCGATCGCGCCGGCGCTGAAAAATGCGCTGGATTGGGCCTCGCGCGAGCCGGGCAATGCGCTGCTGACTGACAAGGTGGCGGCCATCATGGGGGCGGCTGGCGGCATGGGCAGCTCGCGTTCGCAATATCATTTGCGTCAGGTGTGCGTGTTTCTGAACCTGCATCTGCTGAACCAGCCCGAAGTGTTTGCCAATGCGTTTTCCGCCAGTTTTGATGCGGACGGCAATCTGCTGGACGAGCAGATTCAGGCCAATATCCGCAAGCAGTTGGCCGCACTGCTGGCGTGGCACCAGCGATTGCAGCCGGGCTGATCACACCTTGCACCAAGCAAAAAGGCAGCCCGCAGGCTGCCTTTTTCATGCGCGCTAACTGGCCTGAGCTTACTGGATGATGCCGCCGCCAAGACAGATATCACCGTCGTACAACACAGCCGACTGCCCGGGCGTGACCGCCCATTGCTTGTCACGGAAGGTCAGCGTGGCTTTGCCGTCGACAATCGGCGACAGGCTGCAGGCCGCGTCGGCCATGCGATAGCGGTTTTTCGCCGCATAGTCGCCGGCGGCCGGTGCCTGTGGCAGCGTCCACGACAGATCATCCATCGCCAGTGTCGGTTTCAGCAGCAGCGGGTGGTCATGTCCCTGCACCACGATCAGCTTGTTGGCCGCAATATCCTTGCCGCCGACAAACCACGGCTCGCCATTGCCATCCTTGCTGCCGCCGATATTCAGGCCCTTGCGCTGGCCGAGGGTGTAGAACATCAGGCCGACGTGTTCGCCCACGACCTTGCCATCCGGCGTGATCATTTCGCCAGGCTTGGTGGGCAGATAGCGCTGCAGGAACTCGCGGAACGGGCGTTCGCCGATAAAGCAGATGCCGGTCGAGTCCTTTTTGGCAGCCGTCGGCAGGCCCGCTTCGTCGGCGAGGCGACGCACTTCGGTCTTGCGGATGTCACCCAGCGGGAACAGTGCCTTGGACAGCTGGTGCTGTTGCAGGCGATACAGAAAGTAGCTCTGGTCCTTGGTGTGGTCCACGCCCTTCATCAGGTAGTGCACACCGTTTTCCTCGTGCTTGCGCGCGTAGTGGCCGGTGGCGATGCAGTCGGCACCGAGTGCCATCGCGTAGTCGAGGAAGGCCTTGAACTTGATCTCGGCATTGCACAGCACGTCCGGGTTCGGCGTGCGGCCGGCCGAGTATTCTTTCAGGAAGTACGAGAACACGCGGTCCTTGTACTCCTTTGCAAAGTTGACGATTTCCATGTCGATGCCGACGATGTCGGCCACGCTCATCGCGTCGAGCGCATCCTGCTTGATCGAGCAATACTCGTCGTCGTTGTCGTCTTCCCAGTTCTGCATGAATACGCCGATGACTTCATGGCCTTGCTGCTTCAGCAGCCAGGCGGTTACCGACGAATCCACACCGCCGGACATGCCGACGACTATGCGTTTTTTACCCGTCACGGGGAAAATCCTTCCTTCCAAATGGCAAGAGGCACCACCACCGGCGGTGCCCCGAAATCTCTGAACCAGCTATCTATCACCCAGATGGTGCCACTGTCGTTGTCCTGCAAGGCAGCGGCGTAGTGCTGGTTGAATATCAAGGGTGCGCGTTGCACGATGCCGGCCGGGCGATGAAAGCGCAGCAGCTCGTGGCTGTCCAGCCAGTCAAGCAGGGTGGCGAGGTTGCGGCTGTGGTCTATGCAGTCCATGCGGCCGGCGGTGGCCTCATCCTCGCCATTGCCGCCCTTGTCCATGGCAATCGGCGTCTGCGTGGCGGCGCTGGCATAAAAGCCGAGCACCACTTGTTGCAGAGCCTGCCGCTCGTCCGCCGGCGAGTGCACCCGGCGCAGCTGCTGACGCAGCGACTGCAGGGTGGCCGGCGACAGCTCGACATCGCTGCTCAAGGCGCATCCGTAATGGTAACAGAGCCTTAGCGTATCCGCACCGGCGGGCAGTGCCAGCGCCAGCAGGGCGGCGAAGAGCAGGGCGCGCATCCGGCATCAGCCTTGATGGTGATGAATCAGGCTCAGCGGGGCGCGCTGGCCGGCGAGGTAGTCGTCAAGGCAGCGGCCAACCAGCGGGCTGCGCCAGCTGGCGCGGGCGGCCTGGATCTCGTCGACACTCAGCCATACCGCCTCGATGATGTCGGTGTCCAGCGTTGCGGCCAACCTTTGAGGCTCTGCCGTGCCGCAAAAGGCAAAGCGCAGATAGGTGATATCGCTGTGATCGTCCTTGTCGGCCATATAGATGCCGACGAGTGCCTGTGGGCTAAAGCTGTAGGCAGTTTCTTCGCGTGTCTCGCGAACCACAGCAGCCAGCAGCGTTTCGCCGTGTTCGAGGTGGCCGGCCGGCTGATTGATGCGGATGCCGTGCTCGGTGTGTTCGCGCACCATCAGAAAGCGGCCTTCATGTTCGATGATGGCGGCGACTGTGGTATTTGGTTTCCATTGCACTTCCATGATCTGCTTTCTAATTGACAATTGTTATCATTGAGATCTACTATTGTGATCAAGATAGATTCTCATTTGCGAGGTTGCTATGTACGTTTGCCTTTGTCACGCAGTTACCGACCGTGATATCCGTGCTGCCGTATGTAATGGTGCAACCCGCATGGCCGACCTGGCGCGCGAACTCGGCGTCGCCACCCAGTGTGGCAGCTGCGCCTGTCAGGCCAATCAGCTGCGCAAGGAAACGCTGATGCAGATCAGCGAGCCCGAACTGGCTGCTGCCTGATTTCCCGTAGTTTGTGCACCTTGGCCCGCCTTTTGGCGGGCTTTTTGCTATGCTCAAGCTGCCAGTTGCGCCGATAGCGCGTACAATGCGCGCCGTAACTGACTGGAGAATAGCATGACCGTATTTGATGAAGCCGATCTGACCCGTCTGGAACTTCTGCTGACCCCGCTGTCGCAGTCTGGCAGTACCATGCGCCCGGACGAAGTGCAGGGCTTCTTCTACGCCCTGGCCAGCGGCCCGGATCGTCTGGGTATCGACGACTGGATCGGCGACGTGCTGGGCGATGCGCCGGCATTCGACAGCGCCGAAACCGAAGCCGAAATCCGCACCCTGCTGCAGAAATACTATGACGCCGCCGCCGAGGCACTGGCTGATGGTGAGCTGCCCGAGCTCGTGCTGTACAGCGAAGACGAAGGCGGCGAGGCCGATTTCCGCCCGTGGTGCAATGCTTATATGTATGCGCTGGACGTGGTGCCGACCGACTGGTTTGAAGCCGCCGACGACGAAGGCTTCGAAGACCTGCTGATGCCGGTAATGGCTCTGGCCGGCATGTTCGACGCGCAGGACGGCGAGCCGGCGATGATCGAATTCGGCGATGCCGAACTCGACAGCTTCAAGGGCGAACTCGATGAAGCGCTGCTGACCGTTTACAACTACTGGCGTGCCAAGGAACAGGCACCGTCCACTGTCCGCCGCGACGGCGACAAAGTTGGCCGCAACGACCCGTGCCCATGTGGCAGCGGCAAGAAGTACAAAGCCTGTCATGGCAAGAACTGATCTGCCCTGACATCCCTCCGCGCCTGCCGCCCGCAAAGCCGGCAGGCGTTTTGCTTTTTTGCGCCCGATCGGGCAGAAACAAATTCAATGACTGAAACCGTAAGCCTGCCGGTGGATGATGCCGGCGATGCGCTGGAGCGTTATCTTGTTGCCCAGCACGCCAAGCTGGTGACTGCCGACGGCAGCTACGCCCTGTCGGTATCCGGCGATCTCGATATCGCCGGCCAGACCGTTCATTACCACCTGGTGCCCGACGACGGCTTTCTGGGCAAAACCACCAAGTGGCGCAAGCTTGATGCCGCCGAACGTTACGCCCTGATACAAGAGCGCTGGAATGCCGACAGCCGCACCCGCCTCGAAGCGCGCATCACTACCTGCGTGAAGGAAGTTCTCGCGCTGGCCGCCGAGCACAGCCTCGATGCCCAGCCAGCGCTGAATGCGCTGATTGCCAAGTACGAACGCGCCAGCGAGCGCTGCCGTCTGGCGCTGGACCGTATCTACGCCCAGCTTGGCCAGTTGCAGGCGCAATCGCAGGCCGAACGCACGCGCAACGCCATCAATCTGTCGCTGTATCCCGAGTCTTTCGAGACCGCCAACAGCATCCAGCGCCACTTCATCGCCGTGCTCGGCCCGACCAATTCCGGCAAGACCCACGCCGCGATGGAGCATCTGGCCAAGGCCAAATCCGGTGTCTACCTCGCGCCGCTGCGGCTGCTGGCGCTGGAAAACTACCAGCGCCTGTTGGATGCCGGCGTTGCCGTCAGCCTGATTACCGGCGAGCAGCGCAAGCTGCACCCGCACGCCACCCACGTGACCTCTACCGTCGAGATGCTGAATCCTAACCGTCCGGTCGAGGTCGCGGTGATTGACGAAATCCAGCTGCTGGATGACCCGGACCGTGGCGCGGCCTGGACTGCCGCCGTCTGCGGCGTGCCGGCGCAAACCGTATACTTGCTGGGCGCGCTCGAAGCCAAAGAGGCGATCCAGGCGCTGGTCAAACGCGTGGGCGGCACGCTAGAAATCCGCGAGCTCAAGCGCAAGACCAAGCTTGAAATGGAAAAAGCCCCGCTGGGCTCGCTGAAGAATCTGCAGCCGGGTGATGCGCTGATCGCCTTCTCGCGCCGCGACGTGCTCAACTGGCGTGACGAGGCGATGGCGCAGGGCTTCACCGTGTCGGCCATCTACGGCAACCTGTCGCCTGAAGTGCGTCAGGCGCAGGCCGAGCGCTTCCTTGAAGGGCAGACCCAGATCGTGGTCGGCACTGACGCCATCGGCATGGGCCTCAACACCCCGGCGCGCCGCGTGATTTTCACCACCGCCAGCAAGTGGGATGGCTATAGCGAAGGAACCATCGCCGCGCCACTGGCCAAGCAGATCGCCGGCCGTGCCGGCCGTTTCGGCATGCACGAAACCGGCTTTGTCGCCGGCCTTGATGGCCGCACCCACAAGATCATCGCTGCGCTGCTGCAGGAAAAGCTCGAGCCACTGCCGGCCAGCGGCTTTTACGTCGCGCCCAACCTCGACTATCTGCAGCTGATCTCCAAGGCCAGCGGCGAGACCAAGCTGCACAAGCTGCTCGAGCTGTTCGCCAAGCACATCAATGTGCATGACGAATTCTTTGTGCCGGCCAATCTTGACGACCAGACCGAAAAAGCCAAATGGCTGGATCTGCTGAAACTGTCGCTCGAAGACCGCTTCGTGTTCAGTCTGTGCCCAGTATCGACCAAGATCGCGATGCTGGAACGTGCCTTGCAGGAATGGGCCGAATGCCGCGCCAAGGGCAAGCAGGCCGCGCTATTGCGCATGGAAGGCCGCAGCGGCCGCCACGAGCTGCAATATCTTGAGGACACCTGCAAGCTCTACGCCGCCTACGCCTGGCTCAGCTACCGCATGCCGGAGACCTTCCCCTACGGCGAGATGGCACAGACGCTGATGAAGAGCACGTCGGAGAAAATCGACAGCCTGCTGCAAGTACAGAACGTCAAGAGCCGCCAGCAAAAACAGCGCCGCGAACACCAGGCTGGCCAGCGCCCGCCTAGCAAGCGCAGCCCGCAGCAGCGTCCGCGTTAAACGGATTGCTTGTGGTAAAAACCCCTGCGGCCAACCTTTTGCAAGGTTGGCCGCAGGGGTTTTCGGGGCTGGCTATTTATCGCGGAGGAACTTCGCTGCCATCCACCGCGTAGAGTATTTTGCCTTCGGAAATTGCGCGCCAGGCGGCCTTGGCCGGGTAGTCGAGGCTGGTATCGCTTAGTCGTTTGCTGGCTACCTCTTTGAGTTCGCCCAAAGGGCAGAATGAATCATGCAAGGAACTCTCCTGAGGAAGGCCGCAACGGTATCCCTTGCTTGAGTCCCAGCCGCGGTCAGTGAAGTAAAGGGCAAATCTGTCCAGTGCCTGCTCAGAGTCAGAGAACTCTTCAAAGATATCCTTGCATCTGTCACTTGCATGCCTTGCCACTTGCCAGAGGATATTGTCCGGGTCATTCAGATCAAAAAAAATGCCATTATGTACAGTCGCAAGGACGTTCTCACCGAAGGCCGGGGCGGCAATCTGAAGTTGTTCGCGAGTAAGGGCAAATTTTTCACGCACATCCTCGTCTGTTGGCACATGGTTTTGAAACAAGTCAGCAGTTAGCGACAAGGCTGATGGCTGCTTGGCGAGGTGAATAGCCAGCTCTTTCTTCGCCTTGGGCTGCGTGATGTTTATTATTCGCTCTATGGCTAGTTGTGCGCCTTGAACCGGTGACAGGAAAAGTGATTGCCCTTTTGGTCGTTCTCGTACGCTGACAAACAATGGCTGCTCAATGAGTTCGGCAATATCCAGGCACAAGACTGAGGGGTCTGTAATGCCTTGTCCGCCGTTTGCCTCGCACATATCCCCTAGCAGGGTAATAAACCCGATGCAGTTTTCCTCGTTCAATTCTGAAGCAATACGTTTTCGTTCGCCGGGCTGAGTCAGGAAGTGGAGGGCTGACAGGCAGCTGCTATCGCCTTGCGCTAGGCCGAGCTGCATGGCGATGACCAGTTTGCGTGAGTCCTGATATTACCTTTCGCATAGCTGCGGGTGCTGCTGGGCATTGAATCTCGGTCGCTTCCGGCGACCCTTGGGAACAGGTGATAAACCAGCTTCATGACTGCCCTTGGTTTTCCTGAAGCATCATAAGCTTCTTGTCTTTGCGTCTTCCCTTTGGCGAGGATGTCCTCAGATTTTTCCAGAATGTCGAAGTTTCTATCCAACTTGCCAACAAAGAAGTCAGGTCTGTTTCGTAACAGTTCAAAAACCTCTGGCGCTTTCACGGTCAGTGCTGCCAGGCCCAGGATGTCGGCAAAGGCGATTTCGCCGCGAAGCAGGGGTTCTTGCATCTTGACTGTGTTGAAAACACGAATGATGTCGCGAGGTTGTTCCAGCAACTCGCTAAGCCCGGAGTGGTAAATCTTAATTAACTGATCTTGCTGATCTGGCAGGTGATCAGCGAGTGCGGCCTTGTCGAGCTCGTCTAGTGCCTCATTCACCAAGCGCATTCGGGCCGCAGCTGACAAGGCGGGGAGTGGGAGCCGCACTTGTACAATCTTGTCGAGATAAGTGTTTGCCAGCGGGATGCCCAGCTGTTCAAGCGCATTGCTCACGTATTTTGCATCCCACGCAACCAGGTAGCCGATGCCGGTGAGTCCGCCAATGGCCTTGATAACGCGGATGACTTCAAAGACCTCTTGCGGGAACAGTCTGTCGATGTCGTCGATAAAGACGATGATGGGACGGCCGAAGGTGTGGAGCGCGTCTTCCAGCGCCTGTTTTTGACCTTCAATATCTTTTGTCTTGTGTTCGGCAATCGATGCTGTGGCATCGCTTGCCGCTGTCAGCACCGATTTGACAATGGATGCCCATGGTTCTGCGCCGGGTACCAGTTTTATCAAGTCAAAAACTTTGGCATAAGTTTTGATCTCGCTGGCAACTTTTAGGCCATTTGCACTATGGTCGGC
Source organism: Vogesella lacus (assembly GCF_979366295.1). Taxonomy (NCBI): domain Bacteria; kingdom Pseudomonadati; phylum Pseudomonadota; class Betaproteobacteria; order Neisseriales; family Chromobacteriaceae; genus Vogesella; species Vogesella lacus. The sequence goes on along the minus strand of NZ_CEETQT010000001.1, from coordinate 347,084 downwards.
TTTGCCGATGGCGGTAGCAATTTGCGAGAAAAACGCGCTGAGCAGAGAGTCTTTGTCACCAACCATCCACGGGTTGAAGTGGACAATGACTGGCTCGGGGTTCTGCTCTTGCAGCAGCAGGGCTTCGATCAGTGCCAGTGTCGATGTCTTGCCACTTCCCCATGCGCCCTCAATCGAGACCACCAAGCCCTGCATGCGCGCTGCTTTTTTGAGGGTTTTTGCTGCTACTTCTGCAAAGCTGCGGCGAGACAGCTTGTCGTCCTGAAGCGCTGATTCAGCTTTTAGGGCGATGTCGTAATTCAAGCTATTGTTTGCTGGTGGAGTGTTGCTTGGACTGGTCGGCACGATGATTGCCATCTTGGATTGCTCCTGCAGTTCAGAATATTTGCTGGTGCTTTGTCATAAAAATCCTGAATGTATTTTACCTGTGCATATCACGCTGCGCTGAGATGCCGTGGCGCGACACTTGATGGAGTACAAGTCTGAGGGCAAAAGGTTGGCCGCAAAAAAGCCGGACATCGCTGTCCGGCTTTTTTGTTTAACCCAGTCGCTGTCTTAGCCAGCGGCTGAAGGTTTCGACCGCCCAGCTTAGCAGCAGCATGGCGGCGATCAGGGTGGCTGCTTTGTCGAGCTGGAACAGCGACATGGCCAGATACAGCTGCTGGCCGAGGCCGCCGGCACCGACGAGGCCTAGGACGGCGGCCATGCGGATATTGTTTTCCCAGCGATAGAGGCCGTAGGCCAGCCACTGTGGCAACACCTGCGGCAGCAGCGCGAAGGCGAGTACGCCGCCACGGCTCGCGCCGGCGTCGCGCAGTGCGAGTTCGGCTTCGGGCGGCAGGTTTTCCAGGCTCTGGGCAAACAGGCGGCCCAGCACGCCGGCGGTGTGCAAGGCCAGTGCCAGCACGCCGGCTGCGGGGCCGAGGCCCATTGCCAGTACCGCCAGCGCACCCCACAGCAGATCTGGCGTGCCGCGCAGCAGGTTCAGCAGCAGCTTGTTGGGCAGTCGCAGCCACGCCGGGCTGCGTGCCGAGGCAGGCAGGGCCAGCAGGGCAGCGAGTACGAAGGCGAGCAGAGTGCCCAGCGCCGACACTGCCAGCGTTTCCAGCAATGCCTTGGCAACTTCGGCGAGAAAAGCCGCATCGCGGGCCGGATTCAGCATCTCCTCAGCCAGCCGCAGCAGGCCGCCAAAGTCGAAGGGGCTGTGCTGCCACTGCGGCCACAGCCAGTACAGCGACAGCGCGCCGGCGGTGAGCAAGCTTGCGGCCAACCTTGTCGCGCCGTGGCGCTGTTGCAGCGCGTGGCGTGCCAGATTGCTGCACAGCTCGGTAGCGGCAATCAGCAGCATGAAGACCAGTAGCAGGCTGCCGACTTCGCCACCGTTGAGCATGCGGATAGCGGTATCCAGCAGCAGTCCCAGGCCGCCGGCACCGACAAAGCCCATCACCGCCGAGGCGCGAATCGCACATTCCCAGCGGTAGATGCTGTAGCTGACCAGCTCTTGCGCCGCCTGCGGCAGCAGCGCATAGCCGAAGATCGCCAGCCGGCTGGCACCTTGCGCCGCCAGTGCGCGCGCGGCTTCGGGCGGCTGTGATTCGAGAATCTCGGCGTAGACCTTGCCCAGCATGCCGCCGTAGGCGAGGCACAGAGCCAGCACCGCCGGCAGGCTGCCAAGGCCGGCGGCCCGCACCAGCAGCAGCGCCCAGATCAGATCGGGCACACCGCGCAGCAGCAACATCAGCGCGCGCAAGGTGGCCTGCACTGCCAGCCGCAGCCGCGAGGGCGATTCGCCGGTCAGCAGCTGTCTGTCCAGCGCGCGGCTGGTGGCCAGCGCCAGTGGCAGGCCCAGCAGCATCGCCAGCAGGGTGCCGACGGTAGCCACCGCCAGTGTGGTGGCGGTTTCTTTTAGCAGGCTTTGCAGAAAGAACTCGTCGGCGGACGGCGGGAAAAACTGGCCGGCAAACTGCCACAGCGCGGCGGCGGTATCGCCCTGCCAGATAAGGCGCGGGTCAAAACCGGTTGCCCACATCAGTGCCAACAGCCCGAACGGCCAGCCGGCCAGCTGCAACAGCCGCGTGCCGGACTGCGGGTCGCGGTAGGCGGGGTTCAGCATGGCGGCAGGCTCCGCGGCGTGGCGAGCGGGAAGTCGGTTTCGGCTGGCGTATCACCGGCGTACAGCTCGGCCAGTAGCGCCTCGCTGACGGCTTCGCGCGGCAAGTCAAACAGGATGCGCCCTTCGCGCAGGCCGATCAGCCGCGGAAAGTGGGCTAGCGCCAGCTCCACCGAATGCAGGCTCACCAGCAGGCTGGCCTGGCGCTGGCGCGCCTCGCGGCACAGCAGTGCGATGGTGTCGTCTGCCAGTCGCGGGTCCAGCGCCGATACCGGCTCGTCAGCGAGGATCAGATCGGCTTGCTGGTACAGCGTGCGCGCGATGCCGACACGCTGGCGCTGGCCGCCGGACAGCTGGTCGCAGCGTTGCCACAGCTTGTCGGCCAGTTGCACCGCGTCCAGCGTGGCGGCGATGCCGGCGACGTCTTGCGGCCACAGCAGCTGTCGCCATGCGGCCAACGTTGACAGCTGGCCAAGGCGGCCGGCCGCCACCGCGGTGATGACGCGCTGCATTGCCGGCAACGGCGCATGCTGGTAGATGCTGCCGATGCGGCTGCGCAAGGCGCGCAGCGGCCGGCGCGACAGTTGCCACGGATCTTGCCCGAGCAGCCTGATCACGCCGCTGCCTGGCCGGTAGCGGGTGTTGGCCAGCAACAGCAGGGACGATTTGCCGGCACCGGACGGGCCGATCAGCGCCACCTGCTCGCCTTGCGCCAGCTGCAAATCCAGCGGATGCAGAATGGTGCGGCCAGCCAGCTCAAGGCTGGCCGCAACGAGGCTCAGGCTCATTTCAGCAGGCCGGCTTCCTTGGCGGCAGCCTCGATGCCTTCGTAGTTGTCAGCCTTGGTGCTGATGAACTTGCTGGCGCGTTGCAGTTCGAGAATGGCTTTCTGCTCTGGCTTGGCCGGGTCCAGCTTCAGGAAAGCCGCCTGGATTTTCTGCTGCAGGCCCTTGTCGAGGCTGGCGCGCGCGGTCCAGTTGTAGTCGAAATAGGTCGGGGTGGTGCCCAAGAGGCGTACCTTGCTCTGGTCTACCTTGCCGCTTTCAACCAGCTTGTCCCACACCGAGGCGTTCAGTACGCCGCCGTCAACCTTGCCGGAAGCCACCCAGGCCACGGTCGCATCATGCGCGCCGGAGAAGCCGACAGTCTTGAAGAAGGTGTCCGGCTTGATGCCCTGTTTTTGCATGAAGTAGCGCGGCATCAGGTGGCCAGAGGTAGACGAGGCCGAGCCGAAGGCAAAGGTCTTGCCTTTCAGGTCTTGCAGGCTCTTGGCACCGGAGGCCACGCTGGCGATGTATTTGGAGGTGAATTTGGCATCTTCGGCACGCTGTACCAGCGGCACGACCTTGCCGCGCTGGTTGGCTTGCACAAAGGTAAAGCCGCCGAGCCAGGCCAGATCAATCTGGTCGGCATTCAGTGCGGTGACCACGGCCGCGTAGTCGCTGACCGGCACGAACTGTACCGGCATGCCCAGTTCTTTTTCCAGATACTGGCCCAGCGGTGCGAACTTGCGCTGCAGCTCGGTCGGCGCTTCGTCAGGAATGGCGGAAACCTTCAGTACGTTCTGGGCGAAGGAAGCAGAGGCGACGGCCACGAGAAGGCCTGCCAGCGACAGTTTGGCAAAAGTCATGGGGTATTTTCCTGTTCATGCGGACGCAAAACCGCAATCGTTAACGGCCCGTCTGGCAGGCCGAGGGTAGGGCGGGCAAAAGGCCGCCGCACAAAGGCGGGATTTTAAGATAGAACGGCGGCGAGGGCTAACTGCATTGTCATGAAACGTTGGCCGCAATGGCTTGCGGCCAACCTTGGGGCTGGAGTGTCGTGGCTGATCCCTAGCCGGCAAGGTGCGCGGCTGGCTTAATCAACCCGCACATAGGTCCAGCCTTTGGCCTTCAGGCAGCTGTTCTGCATGTCCTTGCGCGCTTCGGCATTCACGTCGTAGGTCTCGCGCTCGGCACGCAGCCAGCGCGCCGGGGTGTAGGCGCACTTGCTCTGATCGCTCACGCCACTCGGGCAGTGCCATTGCGGCGCGATGAAGCGTTCCGGTTCGCGCACACGCTCGCCCATCTGCGGCGGCAGTGCCTTGGCGGCTTCCTGCAGGCAGGTATAGTGGTCCTGATCAAAGTTGGCCATGCCGTCGGCGTGACGCCACTGGTAATTGGCGCAACCGGCAAGGCCGGCCAGCAGGATGAGCGTAAGCGCGATTTTCATGGGTCTGCCTCAGTGAGATTTGCCGAGCTTGCCGCTGGCGGCCAGGCGATACAACACGATGCCGGCAAGAATCATCGGCAGGCTCAGCCACTGACCCATGCTGATGATGTCGGACTGGCCGAAGATGCCGGCGTCGGGCGTGCGGAAGAATTCGGCAATAAAGCGGAAGCTGCCATAGCCGATCAGGAACACCGCCGATACCTGACCAAGCGGGCGGCGACGGCCGGAGAACCACCACAGGATGACAAACAGCGCGATGCCTTCGAGTGCGGCCTGATACAGCTGTGAAGGGTGGCGCGGCAGGGCGTCGACATGCGGAAAGATCATGCCCCACGGCAGGTCGTGGCTGGCCGGACGGCCCCAGAGCTCGCCATTGATGAAGTTGCCGATGCGGCCTGCTGCCAAGCCTGTCGGCACCAGCGGCGCGACAAAGTCGCTGATTACCCAGAACGACACGCCTTTCTTGCGCGCAAACAGCGCCATCGCCGCCAGCACGCCGATAAAGCCACCGTGGAAGCTCATGCCGCCTTTCCAGATCATGAGGATTTCGGCTGGATGCTGCAGGTAATAGCCGGGCTGGTAGAACAGCACCTCGCCCAGACGCCCGCCCAGCACCACGCCGATGACGGCCCAGGTCAGGAAGTCGTCGAGGTCTTTGCTGCTCCAGCCGCATTCCGGCTGCGACTTGATGCGGCGGCTGCCCAGCCACAGGAACAGGCCGAAGCCGATCAGATACATCAGGCCGTACCAGTGTACGGCGAGCGGGCCAAGCTGGATGGCTATCGGGTCAATCTGCGGGAAGATCAGCATTTGTCAGTCGTGTGCGTTTGCGGTAAAAGAGAGGAATAAATTATACGAGAAGCGCCTGTAGGCGTCCTGCATCTATCGATTGCAGGATGTTAATGCCACAGAGAGCTTGCCCACCGGCAAGTTCCCGCAGCCGGCCCGAACGGGGTCGCGAGGCGCAAGGACAATACGCGGCCAGCTGGCCGCCAGGATTACCGTTACCAGTTTAAGGATCATCATGCCGCAATACCGTTCCAAGACCTCGACTTCCGGCCGCAATATGGCGGGTGCCCGCGCGCTGTGGCGTGCCACTGGCATGAAGGACGAAGACTTCCAGAAGCCGATTATCGCCATTGCCAACTCGTTTACCCAGTTCGTGCCCGGCCATGTGCATCTGCACAATATGGGGCAGCTGGTGGCGCGCGAGATCGAGCGTGCCGGCGGCGTGGCCAAAGAATTCAACACCATCGCCGTGGACGACGGCATCGCGATGGGCCACGGCGGCATGCTGTACAGCCTGCCCAGCCGCGACCTGATTGCCGACAGCGTGGAATACATGGTGAATGCGCACTGTGCCGACGCGCTGGTGTGCATCTCCAACTGCGACAAGATTACCCCCGGCATGCTGATGGCGGCCATGCGGCTGAATATCCCGGTAGTGTTCGTGTCGGGCGGCCCGATGGAGGCCGGCAAGGTGCAGTGGGGCAATAATATCCGCAAGCTGGACCTCGTCGATGCGATGGTCGAGGCGGCCAATAGTGCAGTGTCGGACGAAGAGGTCGACAAGGTCGAGCGTAGCGCCTGCCCGACTTGCGGTTCCTGTTCCGGCATGTTTACCGCCAACTCGATGAACTGCCTGACCGAGGCACTGGGCCTGTCCCTGCCGGGTAACGGCAGCCTGCTGGCGACCCACGCCGACCGCAAGGAGCTGTTCCTCAAGGCTGGCCGCCTGATCGTCGAGATCACCAAGCGCCATTACGAAGGCGAAGACTACAGCGTGCTGCCGCGCAGTATTGCCAGCAAGCAGGCTTTCGAGAACGCCATGAGCCTGGATGTAGCGATGGGCGGCTCGACCAATACCGTGCTGCACTTGCTGGCTGCGGCCAACGAGGCGGGCGTCGACTTCAAGATGGCCGATATCGACCGTATTTCGCGCAGCGTACCGTGCCTGTCGAAAGTGGCACCGGCTACCCAGAAATATCATATGGAAGACGTGCATCGCGCAGGCGGGGTGGTGGCGATTCTGGCCGAGCTTGATCGTGCCGGCCTGATTCATCGTGATGTGCCGACCGTGCATAGCGCGACACTGGGTACCGGCCTTGAGGCGTGGGACATCATGCGTCACGGCGAAGACAGCGAGCCGCAGCGCTTCTATCGTGCTGCGCCGGGTGGCGTGCCGACTACTATCGCCTTCAGTCAGAGCATGCGCTATCCGACCGTCGATAACGACCGTGCCGAAGGCTGCATCCGCGACAAGGCCAATGCCTATTCGCAAGACGGCGGCCTGGCCGTGCTGTACGGCAATATCGCCGAGCGTGGCTGTATCGTGAAAACCGCCGGTGTGGATGACTCCATCCTGAAATTCACCGGTCGCGCCCGCGTGTTCGAGAGTCAGGATGATGCGGTAGCCGCGATTCTGGCGGATCAGGTAGTCGCCGGTGACGTGGTGGTGATCCGCTACGAAGGCCCGAAAGGTGGTCCGGGCATGCAGGAAATGCTGTACCCGACCAGCTATCTGAAGTCCAAGGGACTGGGTAAGGCCTGCGCCTTGCTGACCGATGGCCGCTTCTCCGGCGGTACTTCCGGTCTGTCTATTGGCCACGTGTCGCCGGAGGCGGCAGAAGGCGGTGCGATTGGCTTGGTGGAAGAGGGCGACACCATCGAGATCGACATCCCGAATCGCGGCATTCATCTGGCAGTCAGCGCCGAAACGTTGGCCGCACGCCGTGCTGCTCAGGAAGCGCGTGGGGCCAAGTCATGGAAGCCGCTGTCGCGCGAGCGCGTGGTCAGCCCGGCGCTGCGTGCTTACGCCGCGATGACCACCAGTGCCGATACCGGTGCCGTACGTGATGTGTCGCAGGTTGAGCGCAAGTAAAACTGGACTTGTGTTGCAGCAAAAAGCCGGGTAACTCCCGGCTTTTTGTTTAACAGGTACAGATGATGGGTTATAGTTAAATGAGTTGTTAATTAACTGTAATTAATAGTTTTTTTTATAAGTAGCCTGAACTGTTTGCAGGCTTTGCTTAACCGGTCTTGCTGTTTCAGTATAAAGGTTGTGCCATGTCCATCTTTCCCTCGCGTTTCAAGGTACTTGCTGTCGGTTTGCTGTTTCCTGCAGTGGCAATGCCCTTGAACATACCAGCGACGCCGTTGAACGAGGTCAGGAGTGCGGATCCTAACATCATGTATCTGCTGGATGACTCGGGCTCCATGATGTGGGAGATCATGCCTGAAGATTATAAAGAGGCAAATGCAGCCGGGTATTTGTTTCCGCCGCCAGTTACTAACGTTTATGGTGGAAATAATTATACAAATGATGGTTATTATTATATTCCTTATTTTGATGATGATAATGCATTCAATGTTTTTCTGAGATCTTCAGATAATAACACACTTTTTTACAATCCTAATAATGAGTACGTTGCCTGGAGTAATGGGGATGGTACTTACTATGACGGATTGCCCAAAGCTAGTGCCACGCTCGCGTATTGGAATACCGCGAGAAAAACCGTAGGCTCGATAAATTTGACCCAGCAGCAGAATTCTAGTGATTACTGGTATGGGAAGTCTGGAGACTATTCAATTGGTGATTATCGCTATTGCCGTAATAATTGGGGCTGTTCTTCTGCAGATACGACGGCCAGAATAACCACACAAAACTATTGGCCAATTACCTACTTTGTATATAAAGGCACAGGAAATAAGACTGTGCTGCAGAATTATATTCGGTACCAGATTCGCGGTTCGACCGGCTATAGGCGTGATTTGAATGGTGGTACTGAGCAGGCAATTACGACTTTCCCTTCTGGTCGAACAGTAGCTGCCGAAGCCGCCAACTTTGCAACTTGGTTTCAGTATTATCGTTCGCGAATTCTAGCAGCTAAAGGTAGTACCTCATTGGCCTTTGCTGATTTAGGGTCTAACTTCAGAATTGGATTTGCCACTATTAATGATAAGTCAAGTGCTTACTATGTTCCTGTGCCTACTTCCGGAAATTTTTCATCTACAAATAGACAGAATTTTTTTCAAGAACTACTTAATTTACCGATATCAGCATCTGGTACTCCATTAAGGTCTGCACTGCAGTGGTCAGGTGAGAATTTTCGCAATAACTACTGGCAGGATAATGTCAGCTGCCGGAGATCATTCACTATTCTTACAACTGACGGGTATTGGAGCTCGGAGACTATAAGTAATGTTGGTAATCAGGATTTAGACGAAGGTAAACCTTATTCGGATGGATTCTCTAATACATTGGCTGATGTGGCTATGTATTACTGGAAAACAGACCTGTCCGGCCTGGTAAACAATATTCCACCAACCCGCAAAAACTCTCAAACTAAGCAGCATATGACGACATTCAGCCTTTCCATGGGTTTGCGTGGGAGTCTGGATCCGAAAGTTGATTTGCCGGCATTGGAAGCAGGTACAAAAAGCTGGCCAAATCCTACGTCAAATGACAGGTATAAGATTGACGATTTGTGGCATGCCGCAGTCAATAGCCGTGGCTCGTTCGTGGCCGCGGCCAACCCTGACGAATTCCGTCAGGGTCTGGCGGATGCGCTGAGTGAAATCAGCTCTGAAGTACCGTTGACGCCGCCGGCAGCGTCGTTCAATACCGATGGTGAAACCATCTCGGTAGAAGCCGGTTATTCGCCTGATGATTACTCCGGGAAATTGTTCGGTAAAAAGAAGGCAACAGGCACCAGCAAATTTTCGGTAAATCTGTGGGCGGCGCATGATCTGCTGCAATCCGATAGTGGTCGCCAGATCATTATTGGCGATCCGGAAACCAATTATGCCTTGCCATTTACCAACGCAGCACTGCAGACGGCCAACCTGCAATCACGGTTTGGTAATAGTACAGAAGCTCCCAAGCTGATTGACTATTTGCGTGGTAGTGCCACGAATGAAGGAGCTAAGTATCGCAAACGTACCAAGACCAAGCTGGGTAGCCTCATGCATTCGACCTCGGTTGAAGTTGGCCCTCCGGATGGTCTGCGTAACCCTGGCGGCAAGCTACTTTATAACGAGACAGGGTATTCGAGTTTTTATAACACCTATAAAGACAGGACTCGGCTGATTTATATCGGTGCCAATGATGGCATGGTGCATGCATTTAATGCAGTTACCGGGCGTGAGGCGTTTGCCTATATCCCTGGTTATTTTATCCACAGTACCAGCCTGACGCCGCTCGCAGATATCAGCGATCCGAATTTCGTAAATAAATATTATGTTGATGGCGCACTGAGTGATGCTGCGGCCAGACTGCAGTCTGGCCAGTGGCGTACCTTGCTTGCCGGTGGATTGCGGGCGGGTGGCAAGGGTATGTTCCTGCTGGATATTACCGACCCTGCCTTGCTAACTGAGGCAAATGCCAATTCTATCGTGCATTGGGAGTTCACCAGTCGAGAGGATGATGATCTTGGTCTGACTTTTGGCAAGCCCAAGATCGCCAAAATGAATGATGGCACCTGGAAGGTTTTGATGCCCAATGGCTATGATAGTGCCAAAAATAATGGTGCACTGTTTTTCCTGCCGGTAGAAAAAGTCCGTCGGGCCGAATGGTCAGCCTCGGGGCGTTACAAGAAAATGGTGCTTGATGGGAAGAAGGGCTTGTCAGATATTGCCACATATGATGTTGATAATAACGGTACGGTAGATCTGATTTATGCCGGAGATTTGCTGGGTAATTTATGGAAGTTTGATGTGTCTGCCAGTAATCCGGCAGCGTGGACATCAACTGAAATGTTTACGGCTCTAGGGCCTGATGGCAAGGTGCAGCCGATTACCTTTGCGCCAGTTATCTCGCCCAATCCCTTGGTAACTGACAAGACAGCCACGGTCGCCAAGCCGAATATTCTTGTGTCGGTATTGGGTTCTAAGTACATCGAGACTTGTGATCTGAGCAATCCGATAAACTGTTCTGGGGAGTCTACCCAGCGTAGTGTTTATTCGATGTGGGATGTAGGTGTGCGAATCTGTGGTAGACAGGACTTGGCACAGCATCAGGTAATTGACTTTACTTCTGAGCGTCGAAGTACTTTCCGTTACGCCACACTCAATTACCCGGATAAGTCGGTTGTTGACGCGGCCTGCCCGGTTTCAGGGGTTCGAAACCTTGGCAACGCGGCCGGTACGCAGAGTTATAGTCTGTCGACTTACAAGCTGGGCTTTTACTTTGACTTCAAGCTGGATATGCAAAGACCGACCAAGTTTCTGTATACCAATGACAGTGTTAATCCGCGCCTGTTTATCGGCTATGACTATGCGACTGATGTAACTAATAGTTGCGACAAGGGCATGCTGTCGGACTTTTATGATAACTATGCGCTGTCGGCCAAGCCGGTAACCGGTTATGCAAGTCCGACTTACACCGCGGCAGAATTGGCCAGCATCCGCAGTACACTTATCGGCAAGGGGTATAGCGGGGCGACGCTGGAGGGCTTGATGTCCGGGCTTGGTGGCCGCGGTACAGACGATCGCCTGCCCTTGTTTGTTGCTTCGGACTACTACTGGGATTACAAGATCTCCAAGTGCAAACAGAACGTTGGCGGGATCGAGGTCATTGTGCCGAACTCTTACTGCGGTATGGGGCGAGTGATCAAGCGGGTTACCTGGCGCGAAATTACTGCATATTGACCCTGTCTTTTCCCTACTGATGGAGCTGTTGCCAGTGACGGCTTCGTGAGAAAATACATGCTTCGGGCAGCCATTGGCTGCCCGCCTTGTTTTTATCCGGAAAATTGTCGATGACTCACGCTGCCTTGCCCAAAATCCTGTCCCTGATTCCGCCGATGACGCAGTTGAATACGCCGTATCCGTCTACGGCCTATATCACCGGTTTTCTGCGTTCGCGCGATATTCCGGCGGTGCAGGAGGATCTGGCGCTGGCGCTGGTGTTGCGGCTGTTTTCTGCGGCAGGCTTGGCAGCTGTCCGCGAGCGTATCGACAGCATCCCGCCGAAAAAGCGCAGCGACCAACTGTGGTTTTTCCTCGAGCACTACGAGCAATACCTGGCCACGATAGATCGTGTGATTGCCTTTTTGCAGGGGCGGGACAGCACGCTGGCGCATCGCATTTGCAGTCGCGGCCTGTTGCCTGAGGGTGCGCGTTTTGTCGCGCTCGATAACTATATGGATCCGGATGACCCCGAGGCCGATCCGCTGGCCTGGGCATTTGGTGCGCTGGGTAGTTACGATCGTGCACGCCATCTGGCCACGCTGTACCTGAATGATCTGGCGGACGTGGTGCGGGATTCGGTGGATAGCCGCTTCGAGTTCGTGCGTTATGCCGAGTCGCTGGCGATGAGTCAGCCGACGTTTGACCCATTGGCAGATGCGCTGGCGCTGCGGCCAACCCTGGTCGACGACATGCTGCAAGAGCTGACCATCGCGGCGATCGAGCAGCATCAGCCGGATCTCGTGCTGTTGTCGGTGCCGTTCCCTGGTTCGGTGTATGCGGCTTTCCGTATTGCGCAGACTATCAAGCAACGTTGGCCGCATATCCGTACAGCGCTTGGCGGCGGCTTTGCCAATACCGAGCTGCGCGAATTGCGCGAGCCGCGCGTGTTCGACTATTTCGATTTCGTCACGCTGGACGATGGCGAGAAGCCCCTGTTGGCACTTGTCGAGCATTTGCAGGGCAAACGGGGTATCAGCCGTCTGGTGCGTACTTATGTGCGTGAAGACGGGCAGGTGCGCTACGTGAACATGATGGAAGGCGATGTGCCGTTTTCCGAGGTGGGTACGCCAACCTGGGATGGCTTGCCGATCGACCGTTATCTGTCGCTGCTCGACATGCTCAACCCCATGCATAGACTGTGGAGTGATGGCCGCTGGAACAAGCTGACCGTTGCGCATGGCTGTTACTGGAAGAAGTGCAGCTTCTGTGACGTGACGCTGGATTACATCTCGCGTTACGAAACCGCCTCGGCCGAGACGCTGGTTGATCGTATCGAGGCCATCATTGCCGAAACCGGCCAGACCGGTTTCCACTTTGTGGATGAGGCCGCGCCGCCGAAAATGCTGCGCGCGCTGGCGGAAGAGCTGCTGCGTCGCAAGGTGTCGATCTCGTGGTGGGGCAATATCCGTTTCGAAAAATCCTTCACGCCCGAGCTGTGCCAGTTGCTGGCCGAGTCGGGCTGTATCGCGATCTCCGGCGGGCTGGAAGTGGCGTCCGATCGCCTGCTGAAACTGATGAAGAAGGGCGTGTCGGTGGATCAGGTGGCGCGTGTCACGCATGGCTTTACCCAAGCCGGCATTCTGGTGCATGCCTATCTGATGTATGGCTTCCCGACCCAGACGGTGCAAGACACGGTAGATGCACTCGAATACGTGCGCCAGCTGTTTGAAAACGGCTGCATCCAGAGCGGCTTCTTCCACCGCTTTGCCTGTACAGTGCATTCGCCGGTCGGCCAGAATCCTGAAGAGTATGGCGTGAAGCTGATTCCGCTGCCCGAGGTGACATTCGCCAAGAACGACGTTGGCTTTATCGATCCGACCGGTACCGATCACAATGCCATGGGCCGCGCGCTGAACAAGGCGCTGTACAACTATATGCACGGCATCGGGCTGGAGGCGGATGTGCGCGAGTGGTTTGATGGCCGCGTACCGCGCAGCAAAGTGCCGCGCCACTTCGTTGGCAAGGCACTGCATGGTGCGGGCAGGGCTTAACGGCTGCTGATCGGCGTCGGGCTAGCCTTGTCCTTTGGCGGCAGGGCAGGGGTGGCCGCAGGGATGTTGACTGGCCAGCTGCGATAGTCAGGCAGATAGCGCCGCGCAATGCGATCTGTCTCGCCGCTTTCCTGCATGCGTTTCAATTCCAGCGCCAGTTTGCCGGCGGTAGAGGCCGGGTCAATCATGCTTGGCAGATTGTCCAGATCCAGCGGCTTGTCCTTGCGATAGCGCGGGTTGGGTATTTCGCGATAGTGGCGGGAGTGCCGGGAAAAGCCGAACAGCTGGGCGAACTCCGGCTCGCCACACTCGGTCAGCAGCTTCAGCCCGCTATCCCGAAGTGGCTTGCTGTCTGGCTGTTTCAGGTACCACATCAGCGGGTCGCGTTCGATAAAGAAAATATCGGCGCGTTCCTCGCGCAGCAGGCGCACTGCCTGGTCGATATCAATCCTCGCACCCAGAATGACGGGTTTGAGCAGGGGGAATTGCTTGTCTATGGTTTCCTTGCTGCTGCCAAGTTCGGCAATGACCTTAAGCAGCGGTGCGCTTTCCGGGCCGTTGAACTCAGCAACAGCCGGCCTCGCCAGACAGACTTCACGGGTATGTAGGCCGTTCTCCATCCAGTTCATGACCGGGATGCGATCAAGGCTGAACGAGCCGGGATAAAGATCAACCAGCCCAGCCTGCATATCGGCAAGCATGCGCTTTTTCGGCATGCGTTCGACTCGGATATCCAGCCCGATCCGGCTGGCGGCCACTTTCAGCAGATCCAGAAAGATACCCTTGTTGGACGGGGCTTCGGCGATATAGGGCTCTTTCTCACGTTCCGGATAGCTGACCACCAGCTCGGCGGCGAAGACCGGCTGGCAGAGCAGAAGTGAGGCAAAAACGAGCAGGCGCATGATGACCCTTGTTGTAAATCAGTCTGATGTTGGCCGCATGGCGGCAATGGCCTGAACGATTGCCTACACTCATAGCATTCGTGCGCGGGGGCTGCAATGAGCGATCCACAAACCATTCTGCAGGCAACGGTTGCAGTTTGCAGTGTAGCCGCATTTAGCTGGGGTGTGATCGGTGTTGCCCTGCGCATGTCGCCGCGCGTCTCGATGATGTTCATTCTGACCAACCTTTTGATGGCGGTCAGTCTGGTGCTGACTTCCTGGCGGGCAGAGGGCGGCCATTATCTGCTGATTTACCCGCTTGCCGACCTGTTGGGGCTGTGCAGTTTTGCCAGTCTGCGACTGGGTATTCACCGCTTTACTCATGGTGAATGGCGCTGGCGTGAGACTGCTTTGCTGCTGTTGCCGGTGATGGCGTTGATGCTGACGGTTGATTACCTGCCAGCGAGCAAATTGCCGGCGCTGTCCTACTCGCTGATCGCCGCGATTTTCAGCGGTCTCACCCTGCATGATGCCTGGCGCGGCATCGGTGGCAGCCTGCTGCGGGTGATTGCCACCCATATCATGCTCAGCCCTATTCTGGCGGTATTCGTGCTGTTTGCCGGCCGGTTTTTGCTGGTGTCGGCAGGCTTTGGCGACAATGGCGCGTCCATGTCTACCGGCAGTTTCAACACCATTTTCCTGTTTTCGGGGATGATCCTCGCGTTGGCCATCAATATCGCGCTGATTGGGCTCGTCACCCAGCGGCTGGTCGACCGCTTGCGTCTCTTGTCACAAACCGACCCGATGACCGGGGTGCTGAACCGTCGCGAGCTGGCGAAGCAGGTGCAAAGAATGCAGCAGCGGCAACTGGATGCGGGAGATGACTACGCCTTGTGCGTTGTCGATGTCGATCATTTCAAGGCCATCAACGACCGTTATGGCCATGCTGCCGGCGATGCTGCGCTGCTGCATCTGGTGGCGATGATTACCGATGGTATTCGCGCTGAAGATTTGCTGGCGAGATTGGGCGGCGAGGAGTTCTGCATGGTCTTGCCCGATACCACGCTGGAAGAGGCCGGCTTCGTTGCGCAGCGGCTGTGCGATCTGGTCGCCAGCCAGCCATTGCAATGGGAGGGCAACGAGATTCCGCTGACCATCAGCGTCGGCGTGACTGTGGGTGCCAAGGCCGATCATGGCACCGATGCGCTGTACCGTCGTGCCGACATCGCGCTTTACCGTGCCAAGAATGCTGGCCGCAATTGCGTGATGCTGGCGCCGGTCAGTTGCGAAACATGAAGTACACCGCCCCCATCAGGCAAAAACCCGCCCAGACATAATCCCACTTGAACGGCTGGTTCATGTAGAACACGGCAAAGGGGATGAACACCGACAGCGTGATCGCCTCTTGCAGGATCTTCAGTTGCGCGAGCGACATCACCGAAAAGCCGATACGGTTGGCCGGCACCTGCAGCAAGTACTCGAACAGTGCAATGCCCCAGCTGGCGAAGGCTGCGATATACCAAGGCTTGCCCGACATGTCTTTAAGATGCGCATACCAGGCAAAAGTCATGAAGATGTTCGAGAGAATCAGCAGAAAAGGCGTAAGCAGGTAGGGCGACAGGGTCATGATGTCCGGCAGCAAAAAAGCGGCATTATGCCGGATTGGCGCACAGGTGGCAGCAGGATGGTGCTGCGGCCAACGTTACGGCGGTGATCGTCTGGTTGATACGGGTATATTCGTGGCGGGTGCGGCAGGGCTTGTCGCTGTCGCGGCAGTGCTGCAAAAGAAAAAAGCCCCGGAATCCGGGGCTTTTTTGCTGATGCTGTGGCGAGGCTGTCGCCGAAGCGTCGGGTCAATCAGTGCTGATGGCCATGTTCGCCATGCACGTGCTGATGGGC
The DNA here is from genome assembly GCF_979366295.1 of Vogesella lacus. NCBI lineage: Bacteria > Pseudomonadati > Pseudomonadota > Betaproteobacteria > Neisseriales > Chromobacteriaceae > Vogesella > Vogesella lacus. The sequence goes on along the minus strand of NZ_CEETQT010000001.1, from coordinate 331,302 downwards.
GATTTCTTCTTCGGTGGCGGCGCGGACGTCCAGCACCTTGATGGCAAAGCGCAGGGTCTTGCCGCACAGCGGATGGTTGCCATCCAGCAGCACGGTCGGGCCCTTGATCTTGGTGACGAAGTAGTAGCGCGGCTGGCCGTCCGGGCCCATGCGCTGGATCTGGCCACCGACTTTCACGCCCGGCGGGAAGTCGGCTTTCGGCATGGTGGTAACCAGCGTGTCATCACGCTCGCCGAAGGCATCTTCGCTGGCCAGCGTCAGGGCGGTTTCGAAACCGGCTTCCTGGCCTTCGAGGGCGGCTTCGATTTTCGGGAACAGGTTGTCGTAATCGCCATGCAGGTAGGCAACCGGATGTTTGCCATCATCGTAAACATTGCCCTGGCTGTCGGTGACTTTCATGCGCAGGGTAACGGCGGTGTTTTCGGTAATTTTCATGGTGGGATTCCGGCAAAAGAAAAACAAGGCGGGCAGGTTCGCAGTTCGGCGCGGCAGTGTCAACCGCTGTCAGAAGTAGCAAGGCGGGCGGGTGGTGTCATCGGCAAGCCTGGCCGCAAGCTGAGGGGCTTGCGGCCAAGTTGTCGGATTTAGCGCAGGGTAGTCGACAGGCTCAGCAAGGCCGCCACATTGCGCGCGGTGCGCTGCAGGTTTTCGCGCGCGCCGGCCAGCGCTTCTTCGAGTGGCATGGCGCGGCTGACGCAGTCAAACACCGCCAGCATGCCGTGCTCGTGCACCGCATCAACGCCATCGCCGAGGCAGCCGCCAATGGCGATGACCGGGATGTTTTGCTGGCGCGCCAGCTCGGTAACGCCGAATGGCGTCTTGCCGAACACAGTCTGGCCGTCGAGACGGCCTTCGCCGGTAATCACGAGATCAGCCCCCGCTAGTTTGTCGGCGAGGCGAGTGGCGTCAAGCACGATGTCGATGCCGCGGCGCAGACGGGCATTAAAGAAAGCCAGTGCCGCCGCGCCCATGCCGCCGGCCGCGCCACTGCCTGGTGCCTGTTCGACATCCTTGCCTAGTTGCTGGCGGATGATGCTGGCGTAGTGGCATAGCGCGAGATCAAGCTCGGCCACCATCTCGGGGGTTGCGCCTTTTTGCGGCCCGAAGATGGCAGATGCGCCGCGCTCGCCGGTCAGCGGGTTGGTGACATCGCAGGCGACTTCGAATTCGCAGTCGGCAAGGCGACGGTCAAGCTGGCTCAGGTCGATGCTGGCCAGCTGGCGCAAGGCGGCGCCGCCTTCCGGCAAGGTTTGGCCGCCGATATCGAGAAAGCGCGCACCGAGTGCGGCCAACATGCCGCTGCCGCCGTCATTGGTGGCCGAGCCGCCAATGGCGAGGATGAAGCGGCGCGCGCCCAGGTCCAGCGCATGGGCAATCAGCTGGCCGGTGCCCCAGGTGCTGGTCAGCATCGGGTTGCGTTCGGCGGCAGGTACCAGCGCGAGGCCGCTGGCGGCGGCCATCTCGATCACGGCGGTTTCGCCATCTCCCAGCATGCCCCAGCAGGCCTCGATGCGGCGGCCCAGCGGCGAGCGTACCTCGCGTTGGTAACGTTGGCCGCCGGTCGCGTCAATCAACGCATCCAGCGTACCTTCGCCACCATCGGCAACCGGCACTTGCAGCAGTTCGGCGTCAGGGAAGCGTTCACCCATCGCCTCGGCGATGATAGCGGCAACCTCGCTCGCGCTCAGGGTCTCCTTGAAGGAGTCGGGGGCAATGACAATCTTATTCATGTTAAACCTCAGGCCAGGCCCAATACGCCATACAGTACGACAGACAGCACGGTAATGCCGAGTCCGATGGCAGTTTCATACGGAATCAGTTTCAGACGCTCCTGCATCGACATGCCAACCGCGCCGGCTGTGGCGTGGAAGAAGCTGCCGTGCGGCAGGTGATCAAGCACGGTGGCGCCGGAGTGGATCATCGCGGCAGACGCCAGCGGTGATACGCCAAGCGTGGTGAGCGTGGCGCCGAATACTTGCGAAGCGACGGCGGTGCCGGCGGTAGTCGAGGCGGTGGCCATCGACATCAGGATGCCGGCTACCGGTGCCAGCACATAAGCCGGCATGCCCAGGCCGCTGACAGCGTCGATCAGCAGGCTCTTCAGGCCGGAGTTGGCAATGATGCCGGCCAGCGTGCCGGTACCCAGCAGCATCACGGCAACCGGCATCATGCGCTGCAGGCCGGCAATGCTGAACTGGTTGATGCGGGCAGTTTGCCCCATGGCGATCGCGCCGATGATGCCGCCCAGCGGTAGCGCCAGCAGCGGGTCGATCTTGATGCCGGCCAGCGGGCGCAGTGCCAGCAGGCCGATGGCTACCAGCGGGGCAGTCATCGCGGCAGCGAAGCTCGGGCCGCTGCCGGCCGGATGTGCGGCCAACTCGCTGGCGCTGACTTGCGAGCCTTGATGTGCCACGCGACGGGCGAGGAAATACGCCAGTGTCAGGCCCAGCAGGCCCGGCACCACACCGGCCATCATGACCGAGGTCAGTGGCTGGTGAAAGGCATCGGAGGCGGCAATGGTATTCGGGTTGGGCGACATCACGTTGCCGGCCTTGCCGCCGCCTATCATCGCCAGGAGCACGGCAAAGCGCGACAGGCCGGCGCGTTCGGCAATGGTCAGGGCAATCGGCGCGACAGTAATCACCGCCACGTCGATAAAGACGCCGACGCTGGTCAGTACCAGCGTCGCCAATGCCAGTGCCAGCAGGGCGCGGACTTCGCCCAGTTTTTGCACGATGGTGTCGGCAATGCGACTGGCTGCGCCGGATTCGATCAGCACACCGGCAAGGACGCCGGCGGCCAGAATGCGCAACACCGCCGGGATAATGTTTTTGGCACCGCCCATCATCAGATCGACGGTTTCAACGAGACCCGCACCACCGATCAGGCCGCCTATCAGTGCGCCGGCGATCATGCCGTAGGTGGGCGAAACTTTCTTGAGAATCAGGCCTATGGCCACGACGAGGGCAGCAATGGCCCCGAGACTGCTGACTGCTTCCATGATTCGGCTCTCTGTGTTTGTTTTGGATGTGCTGGGTGCTTTGCCACCTTAAACAAACGTCGGCCGTGAGTAATCGTTAAGTTGCACAAATGAATACCAAAATTCAACCGTTATTATTGTGCAAGTCTACAAGTCGCGATTCAGCTGCAAGGCCAGATAAAGCTGGACACGTTGTTGCAGCCGGTTCAGATCCAGCTTGCAGATATCGGCTACCCGCTGCAGGCGGTAGTCGAGTGTGTTGCGGTGAATCGCCAGCGCCCGTGCCGTATCACCATGATGCAGATCGTGCCGGAACCAGCAGGCCAGCGTCTGGCGCAGGCTGCCTTGCGGATCGTGCTTTTGCAGTTGCTGTAGCGGCCGTTGCAGCAGGCTGGCCTGCCAGCCGTCAGCCAGGGTGCTCAGCAAGACCGGCAGCTGATGATTGTCAAAGTGCTGAAGCATCGGGCGCGGTGTGACGGGTTGCTGCAGCGTGGCGCGCGCGGTCAGGTAGGAAAGGGCGGCGCTGTGTTTTTCGTTGAAACGATGACCCAGAGCTGCGTGTAGAGGTTGGCCGCAAAGCTGCTGCCATTGCGGCAACAGCTTTTCCAGTTGGGATAGCACGCGGCCAGCCTGCCAGTTGGCCTCGTTGGCCGGCAACAGCAGCACGAATTCATGCCAGTGCGGCCGCGCACACAGGCCGTGCTTGCCCAGCTGTTCGGCCAGCATTTGCCACAGGGCATAGTCGGCAGTAGCGTGATGGCTGGCTTCGATGACCAGTGCCACCCGGGTTTGCGCCGGGTCCAGCCCCAGTCTTTGTGCCATCTGGGTGCAGGCTTGCTCGTCCTGCTCGGGGCTGATCAGTTGCAGCACCAACGCCTCGACCAGACGCGAGTCGTTTTGCAGCTCGCGCTGCAGGCGGTTTTGCTCCAGCATCATTTCGGCGGTCATGCGCACCAGCTCGCCAAACTGCCGCACCTGATCGGGCTGGCCGGTAATGCCGACCACGCCTACGATGCGGCCATCCTGCCACAAGGGCAGGTTGATGCCGGGCTTCACGCCTTGCAGGTGTTTTTCCGAGCCGGTGTCGGCCTCGATTACCCGCTGCTGGGCAATGCATAGTGCTGCGCCATCATGCTGCTGGCCGATGCGTTCGAGCTGGCCGCTGGCAATGATGATGCCGCGCTCATCCATCACATTGATATTGTGATCAAGAATGGCCATGGTGCGATCGACAATGGCCTGGGCCAGAGCCGGGTCGAGCAGGGTGTGACGATACATGTGGGCAGCCGGTGCGAGGATGGATGGCATGTTGCGCGATGGCAGGCGAGGCGTAAAGCTTTTACCTACTCAGGGCTATCTCGGATTTGCCACGGTAAACAGCCGATAGTCAGTTTTCTGGCCGGGTGCGGCGGCGGCAGGATCGGCCAGTATTTTGCCGGCTATTTCAGTGGTATTAATTGCTGATTTAATATCAATAATATCAGCATAATTTGAATTGAATTAAATACAAGATTCGTCGTTTTATTGGTCTCGATGAATCACTGGAATTAAACTGGTATGTGTTGTTGGTGGATTACATTTTTTGCGGGTGCTAGTTTGGTCTGACAGTCCTTCTGCGAAAATTTCGATGGAAGCTGTTGATTTATAAGAAAAAAGGCCTGAGTGACAAGCTTGCTACCCCTTGCGGGGTAGTCCGGTTTGCCGGCTTTCAGGCCTGATACCAGTGACACACCAGACCCCGGAGCATTTCATGAAAAAAATCCTGATGGCAGCAGGCTATGCCTGTCTGTTTGGCTTTGGCAGTTTGCCTGCTTTTGCCGAAACCCCGCCGGCCGCACCTGCGGCAGAATATGCAAGCCTGATCAGCAAGCGACAGGTTGTCGACCAGTTGCTGGCCGAGGCATGGCAGGTATTCAAATCACCCGCCCGGATTTCTACCGCCGGTTTTACCGCGAAGATGCCCAGCAATATGGAGATCGTGACCGAGCGCCTGCTACAGGCCTATCGGCTGGAGCCTTATCGTACCGATTTGCTGATTTCTGCGGCCAACGCCCAGATCTACAACAGCAATGTCGACAAGGCGATAGCGTTGTTTCAGCAAGCGCTGGCACAGGCGCCGGATGATCTGGATCTCAACAGCTATCTTTACATCTGGCAAAGCTTCAAGGGCAATGAGGTGGAGGCGCGCCAGCACCTGAAGCTGCTGGGTCAGCGCAATCCGGCGCGTGCCGCTGATATGCAGCGCATCCGCGAACTGGTTGGCCGCATGCTGGCCACCCCGTTGAATGATCAGGCTAAAGTCATGCCGGCGGGCAGACAGGCAATCGTCACGCTCGGTTATGCGCTGAATCCGGATGGCAGTATGCATGACATTCTGGTAAAGCGGCTGGAGCAGACGCTGGCGCAGGCAAGGCTGAACCCGCAGGCGATGATTATCGTCACCGGTGGCGTGCCGCAAAACCGGCAGACCGAAGGCCGGCTGATGGCTGACTGGCTGGTGGCGCAAGGCCTTGCCCGTGAGCGCATCATCGAAGAAAACTACGCGACCAGCACGGTGGATAATGCGCTGTTCAGCAGCTATGCCTTGGCGAGATTGCGCAGTAGCCAGATCACCATGATCAGCAGTGCCAGTCATGTGCGTCGCGGTCAGGCCTTGCTGGAAATCGCCAGCTGGCAAACCGGGCCGGCTGCTGCCCGCTTCGAGAGTCTTGCCTATGCCGATAAACCACTGGCCGAGCTCAAGCTGGCAAGTAGCGGCGAAATCATGGGTATTTACCGGGATGCGCTGCGCACTTACGGCCTGTGGAGCTATCGTTCGGCACCGCTGCTTGAGCGCTAGTCCCTGACGAGGCTGGTGGCCTTGCGGCCAACCCTGAAACAAAAAACGCGCCACTCGGTTGAGGGCGCGTTTTTTGCTGCGGGTGGTGGCTGCGAGACTTAGCGGCCTTCACCTGCCTTGATGATTTTCAGGGTGTTGGTGCTGCCCATCTGACCGACGGTATCGCCGACGGTAACCACCAGGATGTCGCCAACATTGACGCGGCCACGCTCCAGCAGCTTCTTCTCGGCAGCGGCCAGCAGTTTTTTCTGGTCGGCAGCAGCCGGCAGCATCATCGGGAACACGTCACGGTACATCGCCAGGCGATGGAAAGTGCGCACGTCCGGAGTCAGTGCGTAGATAGGCACGCCGGTATTCACGCGGCTCATCCACAGGGCGGTGGAGCCGGTCTGGGTCAGGGCCACCAGGGCGCGAACCGGCAGATGGTTGGCGGTGAACAGTGCGGCCATGGCGATGGACTGGTCCATGCGCGAGAACTCGCGGCTCAGGAAGTGACGGTCGAGCTGGTAGTCGGACGAGCCTTCGGCTTCCACGCAAACGCGGTGCATGGCTTCGACGGTTTCAACCGGGTATTGACCGGCGGCGGTCTCGGCGGACAGCATCACGGCGTCTGTGCCATCCAGTACCGCGTTGGCCACGTCGGAGACTTCGGCGCGGGTTGGTACCGGGCTGGTGATCATCGATTCCATCATCTGGGTTGCAGTGATGGTCAGCTTGTTCTTCTCGCGTGCCAGTCGGATCATGCGCTTCTGCAGGGCAGGTACGGCGGCATCGCCAACTTCAACAGCCAGATCGCCACGGGCAACCATGATGCCGTCGGCGGCGTTCACCAGATCTTCCAGATTGGTGATGGCTTCACAGCGTTCGATCTTGGCGATGATGCGGGCCTGGCTGCCGGCGGCATTCACCAGGGTGCGAGCCATGTACAGGTCGGCGCTGCTCTTCGGGAAGGAAACGGCAACATAGTCGGCGTCCAGCAGGGCGGCCGTCTTGATGTCTTCGATATCCTTGGCTGTCAGTGCCGGTGCGGACAGGCCGCCACCCTGGCGGTTGATGCCCTTGTTGTTGGACAGTACGCCGCCAACCTTGACCTTGGTGTGAATCTCGCTGCCGACCACTTTTTCCACTACCAGTACGATGCGGCCATCGTCCAGCAGCAGGACTGCGCCCGGCTCGACATCTTGTGGCAGCTCTTTGTAGTCGAGGCCGACGCGGGTGTCATCACCCTGCTTGCACTCGGCATCCAGCACGAAAGCCTGGCCGTTGGCGAGGGTGGTCTTGCCGTTGGCAAATTTGCCGACGCGGATTTTCGGGCCTTGCAGGTCAACCATGATGGCGACCGGCATAGCCAGCTTGTCGGCGGTGTCGCGTACCAGCTTGGCGCGGTCGATATGATCCTGGGCGGTGCCGTGCGAGAAGTTCAGGCGGACAACATTGACGCCAGCTTGCAGCAGGCGTTCGAGTGTGGCCTGGTCGCTGGAAGACGGGCCGAGAGTGGCAACGATTTTGGTGCGACGAGTCATGGTGTTGTTCTCCAGTAGCGATGCCTGCTGCGGGTGCTTGCTTGATCGTGTAGTAATAGTACGAGGCTTGCACCCACATCAATGGGTTGTTCTGTAATAAAATTACCTTTTTATAATCTGAACCTTTTCCGCGTTTCAGTCAAGAAATTGATGTGATTTATTTGGCGCTTGCGGTGGATTAACTGTCGTTTAATTGCGGCTGGACAATAAGCTGGTTATATTCGGCAGCATTTTTATCAGATAGTTTCTGCTGAATATGTCAATTTCGCGCGTGAATGATAAAGACATTTCTGTTTGGTTGATTGCCTGGGTATTCCTGCGATTGGGATTTACCTCATTTGGCGGGCCGGCCGCCCATCTGGCTTATTTCCGGCAAGAGATTGTCGAGCGGCGCGGCTGGCTGGATGAGCAACGCTACGCTGATCTGGTGGCCTTGTGCCAGTTCTTGCCGGGGCCGGCCAGCAGCCAGGTCGGTATCGGTATTGGCTTGCTGAAAGGGGGCTGGCGCGGTGCCTTGGCCGCCTGGTGTTGCTTTACCTTGCCATCGGTGTTGCTGCTGGTGGCGCTGGCGATGGGTCTTGCGCAGTTCGATGGTATGAGCGGCGTGGTGCATGGCCTGAAGCTGCTGGCGGTGGCGGTGATTGCCCAGGCGGTCTGGGCGATGGGCAAGACCTTCTGCCAAGCGCGCTGGCAGCAGGCGGTGATGGTGCTGTCCTGCCTGCTGGTGTGGCTGCTGCCGTGGTGGTGGGCGCAGCTGCTGGTCATCATGTTGGCCGCAATAGTCGGAATCGTGGTGAGGCAAGCGCCTGCACAGGCACAGGTGCCAGCCGCTTCGGCTGGTGTTTCAGTGCGTGCCTCATTGTGCTGTGCACTGCTGTTTTTCGCGCTGTTGCTGGGTCTGCCACTGGCCGCGCAACTGTGGTCGGTCGCGCCGCTGCAGCAATTTGACGTGTTCTATCGTATCGGCTCGCTGGTGTTTGGTGGCGGTCATGTGGTGCTGCCGCTACTGGAGGCCGAGCTGGTCGGGCGTGGCTGGGTGGATGCCTCGGGCTTTCTCGCGGGCTATGGCCTGACCCAGGCGGTGCCGGGCCCGCTGTTTACCTTTGCCGCCTATCTGGGCGCGATCATGTCGATAGGCGCGGGCGGCCTGGCGGGGGCGTTGTGGTGCACGCTGGCTATCTTTCTGCCATCGTTTTTGCTGGTGGGCGCGGCCTTGCCGTGGTGGCACCGCTTGCGTAGCTGGCCATGGGCGGGTAGCGCGCTGGCGGGGGTCAATGCGGCGGTAGTCGGCTTGCTGTTGGCCGCACTGTATCAGCCGGTGTGGGTCGATGCCGTGCTGGGTGTGCCTGAGGTATCTCTGGCGTTGCTGCTGTTTGCTGCAATGCAATGGTGGCGCTTGCCGGTCTGGGGCGGCGTGTTGCTGGCTATTCTGGCGGGTTATTTCTGCTTCTGAATCATGATTTTTATCAAACAAGGCGGTGCAATTATGCGCCGCCTTGTTTTATTGGTTTATTTATTTTGTGTTTGTCGGGGCTTAAATGAGTCATTGCGGGGATATTAATTTTATTTGTAGTGACCATAAATATATTTTTGGGTCGAAATGGCGCATGCCAAATTAAAAACGGGTCACGACTGACCCGTTTTCTATGGGTTTGACCCGATTTTGCCGCCCGCTAGGATGCGTCCATCACGCAGAGGTCGTCTTCATGAGGGCTGCCTGTTTTGGACGATGGGAGAGGATGCTCTCTGCGTTGCATGTGATGGTCGCCGGCCGGCCTCTGGACCAGGTCGGGCCGGCGCACTGTCTTTAACACGACTCAACAATGCAGAGGAGCGCACATGCTCGACTTCTTCAAAACCAGAGCTGACCTGCCAGTAATGCAGGAGACGCCGGAAAAAATCCGTCAGATTTTCAAATCCTACCAGTGGCAGGTCTTCCTGGGCCTGGTATTCGGTTATGCCTTCTTCTACGTGGTACGTGGTGTACTGGGCGTGGTGAAAAAGCCGCTGCTCGACGCCGGTGTCGTTACCGTGGAAGAGCTGGGCATCATGGGTTCGGCCTTCTTCGCCACCTACGCCGTGGGCAAGTTCACCAACGGCTTCCTGTCTGACTACGCGAACATCGGCCGCATCATGTCGATCTCGCTGATCCTGTCCTCGATCTGCTGCATTATCCTGGGCTTCAACGTGACTGCGCTGTTCTTCGCCATCCTGTGGGGCGTGAACGGCTGGTTCCAGTCGGTAGGCTCTGCGCCATCTTGCGTATCGCTGTACCAGTGGTTCTCGCCGAGCCAGCGCGGTAGCCGTTACTCCGTATGGGGTGGTTCGCGTAACATCGGTGAAGCCATTACCTGGGTAATGACTGCGACTCTGGTGTCCTATCTGGGCTGGGAAGCTGGCTTCCTGGGCGCAGGTATCGCTTCGCTGGCCGCCGGTATCGTACTGTACTTCGTACTGAAAGACCGTCCGCAGACTTACGGTCTGCCTGATGCGGCTACCGCTTATGGCGAGCCTGCCGAAATCACCAAGAAGACTGACCCGGCCGAGATCCGCCGTGCGCAGATGTTCATCCTGAAGCAGGGCACCGTGTGGCTGATCGCACTGGCTTGCGCGGCTATGTACATCTCCCGTTACGCCATGTCTTCGTGGGCTGTTCTGTACCTGCAGGAAGCCAAGGGCTACAGCCTGATCGACGCCGGTTTTGCGATGTCGACTTACCCGATCGCCGGTTTCTTTGGCGCCATCCTGTCCGGTATCGTGTCTGACCGTGTCTTCGGTGCCAACCGTCACATCCCGACCCTGATCTACGGCCTGATCAACCTGGCCGGTATGGCGCTGATGTTCTGGGGCCCGAACGACCGTATCATTGACGCTATCGGCCTGGGCATGATTGGCTTTGCGATTGGTGGTCTGGTCGTATTCCTGGCAGGTCTGACTGCTTGCGACCTGATGCCGAAAACCGCAGTTGGTGCTGTTAAGGGCTTCATCGGTCTGTGCTCCTACATCGCTGCTTCGATCCAGGAATACGTATCCTCCATCCTGATCCAGGTAAACGAAATCGACGGCGTGAAGCACTACGACTTCGGCAATGCCCACATGTTCTGGATGGGTGCCTCGGTAGTTTCCCTGCTGCTGGCCCTGACCGTATGGAACGCCAAGAAAGTAAACAGCATTGATGACGTGAAGCACTAAGTCCTCAGCACTGTTACTGGTCGTACCAAGCAAAACCGCCCGTAAAGGGCGGTTTTGCTATTGGCGCAAGCCTTTGCGGCCAACCTTGGGTGTTGAAGCAGACCTGCTGTAACTGGCCTGCTGCAAGCGGTCTGCGGTTTAAGGCTTGAATTCTTCCTTGGCCAGGCCGTGCTTTTTCATGCGCAGATAAAGCTTCTTGCGCGGGATGTGCAGATAGGCGGCGGTTTCGGTGACACGGCCACCGTTCAGGCTCAGTGCTTCCTCGATCAGCGCCTTCTCGGCCTTATCCAGCCGCTCGTCCAATGAGGCCTGCTCGGCATTCACCACGACGGTGCGCTCGAGCGGGGCGATGCGTGCGAGGCCGATCGCGTACATATCGGCCACATTGCGCAATTCGCGCAGATTGCCCGGCCACGGCGCGTATTGCAGGCTGGCGACAAAGGTTTCGTCAAAGTCGGGTAGCGGTTTTTGCAGGCGCTGGCAGCTTTGCTTGACCAGCAGGCGGAACAGCAGCGGGATGTCCTCGCGGCGCTGGCGCAGGCTGGGGGTCTCGAGGCAGGCGGTGGCAATCGCGTAATACAGGTCGGCCTGCAGGCTGCCATCGGCCACGGTGGCGCTGGCGGCTTCCCGGCTGATACTGATCACGCGGCAGCGCCGCAGCTTGCCTTGTTCCAGCAGCCAGTTGGCCAGCCACAGCTGGGTGTCAGGCGGAAACTGCTCGGGCGACAGCAAGAGCAGCGAGCCGCCGCCGGCCTGCTCGCAGGCCTGCTGCAGCAAGGTGGCCTGCTGCAGGCCCGGATGGCCGGGGCCGATGCTGACCAGCTGGCCATCCTGCTGGCGGCCATGCTGGTGCAGGTGCTCGGCCAGGCTGCGGCGGCCGGTGCCGCTTTCGCCATACAGATAAACCGGCAGATCGGTCTCGGCCAGCATCAGCAGCCGCTCGCGCAGCTGGCTGGCCAGCGGATGCTCGCCGGGGAACATGCGGTCCAGATCGCCGGCGCGCAGGCGGCGTGCCTGCAAAAAGTCCTGACGCTGGGCCAGTGCGCGGTGAATGCAGTCGACAAGCTCGGTCGGTGCCACCGGTTTTTCCAGGAATTCGAAAGCGCCGGCGCGCACTGCGCGTACTGCCATCGGAATATCACCGTGGCCGGTAAACAGGATTACCGGCAGCTGTGGCTCGCGTTGCTTGAGCAGGTGCAGCAGCTGCTCGCCATCCATGCCCGGCATGCGCACATCGCTGAGCAGCACGCCTTCCCAGTCGCGCGGCAGCAGCTCCAGCACTTTTTGGGCGCTGTCGACGGCGAGGCAGGGCAGGCCACTGAGTGCCAGCAGCTTGCGAGTGGATTCGCGCAGGTCGGCATCATCGTCAACCAGTAGTACGCGCGCGTGTTCAATCAGCATCATCAACCTTCAGACTCAAGATAAACAGGGCACCGTGGGGCAACAGGTTGGCCGCACGGATACCGGCATCACATTCTTCGGCCAGGGTCTGGCAGATATTCAGGCCAAGGCCTAGGCCATCAGCCTTGGTGGTGTAAAACGGCTGGAACAGATGGCTGGCGGTTTCGGCATCCAGCCCCTGGCCGTTGTCCATCACCCACAGTTCGGCACGGCCGCGGTCACGCTGCAGCTCGAGTCGCAACTTGCCGCCGCTGGCCGGCATGGCATCCAGTGCATTGCCCAGCAGGTTCAGCACGATTTGTTCGAGTCGCACCATTTCACCATAGACCGGCAACTTTTCTGGCAAGGCCAGCAAGACTTCGATGCCGGCTTTTTGCAGACGGCTGCCCAGCAGGGTCAGCACATCCTGCACCAGCGTCACCATGTCGAGTTTTTGCAGCTGCGGCGACGGTGCCAGTGGCCGTGCCAGCTGGCGGTAAGAGCGCACCAGTCGCGCCAGCCGGTCGCCGACCTGGCCGGCTTGCTGCAAGGTGTCATCCAGCCCGGCCCAGTCTTGCCGGCTCAGTTGCAGGCGCGCGCTGAACAGATAATTGCCCAGCGCGCCCAGCGGCTGGTTCAGCTCGTGGGCAAGACTGGTGGTGGTCTGACCGACGGCGGCGAGTTTGGTTGCTTGCAACAAGCTGGCCTGGCTTTGCTGGCGGGCGGCAATCTCGCCGCGTAGCGCAAGGTTGGCCGCATCGAGGGCGGCGGTCTTTTCGCTGACCTTGCGTGACAGCCAGCGTGCCGAGCGCGTTTGCGCCGAGATGTCCTGCAAGGTCAGCAGGATCAGCCGTACGTGTTGCTGGCCGATACAGCAGGCGCTCAGGCGCAGGGTTTGTTCGTCTTCATGGCTGCCGAATGGCAGGCTGATGTCCAGCGTGTCGTTTTCCTGCAGCGCCAGCACGGCGACGCAGATGTCGGGTGGCAGGGTGTGCTGCAGCTTGCTGCCGACGACGCTGTCCGGCAGCAGTGCCTGGGCGCTGCGGTTGACCGAGCGGATCAGCCCGTCGGCCTGACAGGCCAGCAGGGCTGCAGTCGTGTGTTCGAGCAGGGTCAGCGCCTGGGTGCGTTCGATCTCGGCCATTTGCACCGCGAGTGCGGCCAACCTTTCGCCGAGCTGGCCGATTTCGTCAGTACCGCGTACCTGATGCGGCAGCTGGTAGTGGCCGCGGCTGATGGCGGCGATGTTCTGCCCCAGCCAGACCAGCGGTGTCAGCACGCGCCGACCCAGCAGGCCGAACAGCAGCCAGCACATCAGCAGCAAGGCCACGCTGGTGGTGGCAATCAGCAGCCAGTTGCCATGCAGGCCGGCGCTGCCGGCATCGGCCAGATCCTGACGCGACTGGCGGCCGGCCTCTTGCCCCAGCTCGCTGGCGAGGCTGTGCTGACGTGACAGTGCAGCATGCAGCGCCTGCATGGCCTGGCTGACCTGCTGTTGTTGCAGTTGCAGGCGGCCAAACTGGCGCGCCAGCGGGCTGTCAATCCGGGTTTGCTGTTGCAGGCGCTGCAGCAAGGCTTGCAGGCTGCCTTTCTGGCTGCTGTGCAAGGTGGTGGCCTGGGTGGCCAGTGTGGTGCCCAGCTGATTGATGGCCAGCAGTTTTTGCGGCCAGTTATGTTGGCCGCTATTGCCGGCCAGATTGGCAAGCTGGGCGCCAAGCTGGTCGGTTTGTTGTTCCAGCCGCGTCAGCAGCGCGATATCGCTGGCCAGCAGCCTGCTTTGCTGTGCGGCCTGGCCGCTGCGCAGGCGCTGGTTAAGCCCCAGCAGTTTTTCATCCAGCAGAAAGTCGAGTTCGGCGCGCAGGTCGTCCAGCAGCCACTCGAGGCTGGTGTGCTGCATCGCCAGTTGCTGACGGGTGGCCAGCCGTTGCTGGATCAGCGTCGCCAGCTGTTCGGCACTGCGCCGCGATTGTTCGATGCGTGCGCTGAGTGCCTGACTGCGGCGCGGGTAGAGCTGTTGCAGATGGCGGCTGGCCTGTTGCATGTCTTGCAGCGCGCGTTCGACTTGTTGCTGCTGACGGGCCACATCGGCCAGATCGCCTGCGTTCAGCAGGCTCTGCGCCAGATAGCCCATGCGGCGGCTTTCCTCGGCCAGTTGCTGTTGGCTTTGCATCGCCGGCACGCTGCGGTTGACCACATCGTCCAGCCGCTGGTTGATATGGCGGGTAGTCAGGATGCCGGACAGGCCGGTAACCAGCAGCAACAGCATCAGCACGCCACAGGCGAGCAGCAGGCGGCGGCCGAGTTTGCTGTCGGGCAGGCTGGGGCGCTTCATGGCTTGGCTTCCACCACCAGCCGGCGCGACAGCCGTGCCGCCTCATCCAGCTGTTGTTGCCAGCGCGCCGACCATTGCTGCAGCAGCAGGCGGCTTTGCGCGTCATCACGGGCGAATGTCTGCAGCAGCTGAGGGTTGGCCGCGGTGCGGGAATTCACCGGCGGGGTGCCCAGCAGCCATTTGGCACGTGCCAGCTTTTGCCGGGCGGCGCTGTCGAGGTTTTTTTGTGCGGCGGCCAGCTGCCACAGGCCCCAGCTGTCGCGCAGCTGGGCAAAGTGACTGGTGATCAGCAGGTCGTAGAGGGTTTTCACCAGTTGTTCGCGTGCATGCATCAGCGGCTCGTCGAGAATGCGCTGGCGGCGCATCAGCTGGCACAGCACCTGGCTGTGTGCATCGGCAGACAGCGGGTTCAGCGGCATCTTGAAGCGGCTGCTGCCCAGCAGCTCTTGTTGGCCGCGCTCGGAAAACAGATAGCCGACAAAGCTCTTGCCTTCCTGCTGGTTGCGCGCGCGCTGCAGCAGCGCGACATAGCTGGGCAATACATTGAATTGCGGCAGATAGCTGAATTGCAGATCGGGGCGCTGGCTCAACAGCAGGCGGGCGGCATTGTCCAGCATCGGCCCGGCCTGGGCGCTGCCTTCCAGCAGCTGGCGGCTGACGGCAAAGCTGCGTCCCGCCAGCTGGCCTTGCTGGCCAGCCAGTTGCAGCAGCAGATGCCAGCCCTTGTCCCAGCCTTCGTCCTGCAGGATTTTTTCCACCATCAGGTGGGTGCTGCCCGAGCGTGATGGCGTGCTGATGGCCAATTGGCCGCGGAACTCGGGTGCCAGCAAGTCTTGCCAGTTGCGCACGGCGGCTCGGCCGCCTTGCCGGCTGCTGACAATGCCGAAACCGGCCAGGCCATAGCTGGCAAAGCGCCCTTGCGGGTCGGCCAGCAATAGCCCATCCGGCGCACAGCGGCTGGCCGGGCTTTGTACCGGCAGCTTTTGTAGCAAGCCGCGCTGACGCAGGGTTTGCAGCAGGAAAGGCGAAGAGCTGAGGATGATGTCGGCACCTTGCAGGCTGCCGGATTCAACGGCCTGCACGATCAGCTCGGCGCGGCGGTTGATCAGCAGCACCTGCATTGCCGGGTGCTGCTGACGGAAGGACGCCAGCAGCTGCGCGGTTTCTTCCGGCGGGTGCGTGGTGACGATGGTCAGGCTGCTGTTGGCCAGCACCGGCATGGCCAGCACGGTCGGCAACAGCAGCAATGTGCGCAGCCAGGGCTTCAGACGATGGCCTCGATTTCTTCCTGCAACAGCATCCATGCCTCTTCGACCTGTTCAAGCTCGCTGCTGACTTCACCCTGACGGCGGATGCTGTCAGCCAGCCTGGCCTTGTTGGTTTCGGCGTAGGCATCTTCGCTGGACAGGAAGGCATCCAGCTCGGCCTTTTCGTGGCTCAGGCTGTCGAGTTGCTTTTCCAGCTTGGACAGCTTGCCCAGCAGCGGTTTTTTCGCTGCGGCCAACCTTTGCCGCTCTTCGGCTTCCTGGCGTTTTTGCTCCTTGCGATTCACGCCCTGCGCGTCGCCGCTGGATGGGCGATTGGCCTCGGCCAGCTGGGCCAGACGCCACTGGCGGTAGTCTTCGAGGTCGCCGTCGAATGGCTGTACCTTGCCATCGGCTACCAGCCAGAACACGTCGGTAGTGGTTTCCAGCAGCGAGCGATCGTGCGAGACGACCAACAGCGCGCCGGCAAAATCCTGCAAGGCCAGCGTCAGCGCGTGGCGCATTTCGAGGTCGAGGTGGTTGGTCGGTTCGTCCAGCAGCAAGAGGTTGGGCTTTTGCCACACGATCATCGCGAGTGCAAGGCGCGACTTTTCGCCGCCCGACATCGGGCCGACCGGATCATTGACCATATCGCCACGGAAGTTGAAGCCGCCAAGGAAGGAACGCAGCTCCTGTTCGCGCACCTCGGGGGCCAGCTTCTGCATATGCCACAGCGGCGACTCATCGGTGCGCAGGGTGTCGAGCTGATGCTGGGCGAAGTAGCCGATTTTCAGCGTCTGGGCGCGAATCAGTTCGCCAGCCTGCGGCGCGAGATCGCCGGCCAGCAGCTTCACCAGCGTGGATTTGCCAGCGCCGTTGACACCCAGGAGGCCGATGCGACTGCCAGCTTCAACCGACAGCGCCAGCCTTTGCAGGATGGTGGTGTCGCCGTAGCCGACATTGATGGCATCCAGTCGCAACAGCGGGTTGGGCAGATTGTCGGGGGTGTCGAAGTGGAAATCGAAGGGCGAGGCAACGTGGGCCGGAGCGATGCGTTCGAGTTTTTCCAGCGCCTTGACCCGGCTCTGTGCTTGGCGCGCCTTGCTGGCCTTGGCCTTGAAGCGGGTGATGAAGGATTCGAGGTGGGCGATCTGGCGTTGCTGTTTCTCGAATTCACCTTGCTGGCGCGCGAGTTTCTCGGCGCGCATCACTTCAAACTGGCTGTAATTGCCGGTGTAGGCATTCAGCTGCTGGTTGCTGACATCGACGATGTGGCTGGTGATGCTATCGAGGAAGTCGCGGTCGTGCGAGATCACCAGCAGCGTGCCTTCGTAGGCTTTCAGCCAGTCTTCCAGCCACAGCACGGTTTCGAGATCGAGGTGGTTGGTCGGCTCGTCCAAGAGCAGCAAGTCGGAACGGCACATCAGCGCCTGCGCGAGGTTCAGACGCATGCGCCAGCCACCGGAGAAGGTCGACACGGCACGGCCATGACTGTCCGGTGCAAAACCGAGGCCGTTCAGCAGCTTGCCGGCGCGGGCCGGTGCGGAGTAGGCGTCGATGCGTGCCAGTTCGGCGTGGATCGCGCCGATGGCGTGGCCGTCGCCGCTGTGCTCGGCTGCGGCCAGCTTCTGTTCCAGCTCGCGCAGCTCGACATCGCCATCGAGGACGTAATCGAGCGCCGAGCGCGGCAGCGACGGCGTTTCCTGCGCGACGTGGGCCATCGTCCAGTGCGGCGGAATCAGCACATCGCCGTTATCGGCGTGCAACTCGCCCTTGAGCAAGGCAATCAGGCTGGATTTGCCAGCACCGTTGGCACCGACAATACCGACCTTGTTGCCGGGGTTGACGGTAAGGTTGGCCGCAACAAGCAGTTCTTTGAGGCCGCGGCGCAGGGTAAGGTTTTTTAGCTGGATCATAAGTCTGGTGGCGACAGCAGGCGCGTGAAGGGCCGGCAAAATCCGGCTGGCCTGTATCAGTGTCTTGCTGTCGCTATTTGTTCCTGTGTTTTTCGGGCAGAGCTTGAAAAGCTCAGGCGGAAGGCAGGCTGGACAAGTCCCAGCGCGGCTTCACGGTAAAGGCGCCGGCTGCGGCGGCATGCTTCAGGCGCATGGCGCCGGCAAAGGCAATCATCGCGCCATTGTCGGTGCACAGTTTCAGCGGCGGGTAGTAGACCTTGAACTTGCGCTTGGCGGCGGTGGCATCGAGCGCCGCGCGCAGCTGCTTGTTGGCACCCACACCACCGGCCACCACCATGCTCGTCATGCCGGTCTGTTTCAGCGCCTGGCTGCATTTTTTCACCAGCACTTCGACGATGGCTTCCTGGAAGGCGCGGCAGATATCCTTGCGGGTCTGCTCGTCTATCGGGCCGTTGGCGGCTTCTTGCTGGCGCACTAGGGTCAGCACCGCAGTCTTGAGGCCGGAGAAGCTCATGTCCAGATCGCCCGAGTTCAGCATCGGGCGCGGCAGGGTGAAGCGTGCCGGGTCGCCTTCTTCGGCGAGTTTTGACAGCAAAGGGCCGCCCGGATAGGGTAAGCCGAGCAGCTTGGCTGTCTTGTCGAAGGCCTCGCCGGCCGCGTCATCCAGCGTTTCGCCCAGGATTTCGTACTGGCCGACGCCGCGCACGGCCATGATCTGGGTATGACCACCGGAGACCAGCAAGGCCAGGAAAGGGAATTCGGGATGCGGGTCAGCCAACAGCGGCGACAGCAGATGGCCTTCAAGGTGATGCACGGCAATCACCGGTTTGCCCAGGCCGACTGCCAGCGCATTGGCAAAGCCGGCACCGACCAGCAGCGCACCGCCAAGGCCGGGGCCCTGGGTGAAGGCAATGGCATCGATATCCTGCAAGGTAACACCGGCCTCGGCAAGGCAGGCACGGGTCAGCGGGGTGATGCGGCGGATGTGGTCGCGGCTGGCGAGCTCGGGCACCACGCCACCGTATTCGGCATGCATCGCCATCTGCGAATGCAGCTGGTCGGCAATCAGGCCGCGGTCGGTGTCATAGATGGCTACGCCGGTTTCGTCGCAGGACGATTCGATACCCAGTACAAGCATGTCAGGTCGCTTAATAACAGAACAATCTTTGCATTTTACCGGTGATACTTGGTATGACCAAATGCCTGATGATAGGCTTGCCCCATCTCAATCGGAGGACAAGCATGAAGGCAAGACTGAAGTGGGTGGATGGCGTGTGTTTCATGGGCGAAACCGGCAGTGGCCACGCTGTGGTGATGGATGGCGCACCGGAAGGTGGCGGCCGTAATCTGGGCCCGCGTCCGATGGAGTTGCTACTCTTGGGTACGGCCGGTTGCACCAGCTACGACGTGATCAATATCCTGAAAAAGTCGCGTCAGGATGTGCGTGACTGCTGGGTAGAGATGGATGCCGCACGCGCCGATACCGATCCGAAAGTGTTCACCAGCATCCATTTCCATTTTGTGGTGGTTGGCCGCGGCCTGAAGGCGGATGTGGTCGAGCGCGCGATCAAGCTGTCGGCCGAAAAGTACTGCTCGGCCTCCATCATGCTGGGCAAGACCGCTGATATTACGCATGACTTTGAAATCCGCGAGGATGACTGAGCAAGTTAGGGCCTGACCGGCAAGGTTGGCCGCAAATTGCTGAAAAACAAAAGCCACCCGAAGGTGGCTTTTGTTTTGGGGATGGCAGGCTTACTTGACGCGGTTGGCGTACATGAAGGCTTCCATCTTGTTTTCGGCCAGGTTGAACCAGCCGTGCTGCAAGGTGCGGAATTTCTTCCACTCGGTGTAGATTTTCTTGAAGTCGGCGTTAGTGGTGGCTTCCTGCTCGTACAGTTCGAATGCCACTTTCTGGGCAGCTTTCAGAATGTCGTTAGGGTACTGATGCAGTTTCACGCCTTTTTGCAGCAGGCTGACCAGCGCTACCGGGTTCTTGGCATCGTACTCGGCCTGCATCAGGATGTTGGCCTCGGCAGCGGCGGCTTCGAAAGCGGCCTTGTACTCGGCTGGCAGCTTGTCCCATTCCTTCTTGGAAACATAGAAGGACAGGTTAGGACCCGGCTCCCAGAAGCCTGGGTAGTAGTAATGCTTGGCGACTTTGTAGAAGCCGAGCTTCTCGTCATCATACGGACCAACCCACTCGGTGGCATCGATGGTGCCTTTTTCCAGCGCCGGGTAAATATCGCCACCAGCCAGGGTTTGTGGAACGGCGCCCAGGCGGGCCATGATCTCGCCACCAAAGCCCGGGATACGCATCTTCAGGCCTTTGAGGTCAGCAAGACCGGCTACCGGCTTGCGGAACCAGCCGCCCATCTGGGTGCCGGTGTTGCCACCCGGGAAGTTCACCACATTGTATTTGGCAAACAGTTCGCGCATCAGCTTGAGGCCGCCACCGTAGTACAGCCAGGCATTCTGCTGACGGGCAGACAGGCCGAATGGCATAGCGGTGTCAAACGCGAAGGCCTTGTTCTTGCCGACATAGTAGTAACTGGCAGTGTGGCCGCATTCTACGGTGCCATTCTGTACGGCATCCAGAACCTGGGTGCCTGGCACGATTTCACCACCAGGGAAGCAGCGGATCTGGAATTTGTCGCCAGTCAGTTCGGCTACGCGCTTGGACAGGGTTTCGGCTGCGCCGTAAATGGTATCCAGGCTTTTCGGGAAGCTGGATGCCAGGCGCCAGCGGATGCTTGGGCCGTCAGCAGCGATGGCAGGTGCCGAAACGGCAGCGGTGGCAAGGCCGGCAGCACCGGCTTTTTTCAGAAACGAGCGTCTTTCCATACTGATCTCCTTTGTCGTGTTATTACTGCTTTTTGCCGGCTTGTATGGGGTGCCGGTTGTTTTGCGCTGGCGGCTATCTTGCCGCTGAATTCTGTTACTGAGCTTATCCCGATAAGGCTTGCGGCAGTTAGTGCTCTCTGGATATTTGCAATGTATAAGGCAATATCTGTTGCATTGATGCTGGCAAGTTTCGGGTATTCAAAATAAAAGACCACCGCGAACGGTGGTCTTCAGGCTGCTTATTTGACGCGGTTGGCGTACATGAAGCTTTCCATCTTGTTTTCGGCCAGGTTGAACCAGCCGTGCTGCAAGGTGCGGAATTTTTTCCACTCGGTGTAGATCTTTCTGAAGTCGGCATTGCTGGCCGATTCCTGTTCGTACAGTTCGAAAGCGGCTTTCTGGGCGGCTTTCATCACGTCGGCAGGATACTGATGCAGCTTCACGCCTTTTTGCAGCAGGCTGACCAGGGCGACAGGGTTCTTGGCGTCGTACTCGGCTTGCATCAGGATGTTGGCCTCGGCAGCGGCGGCTTCGAAGGCGGCCTTGTACTCGGCAGGCAGCTTGTCCCACTCCTTCTTGGATACATAGAAGGAAACGTTCGGACCCGGTTCCCAGAAGCCAGGGTAGTAGTAATGCTTGGCGACTTTGTAGAAGCCGAGCTTCTCGTCATCATACGGGCCAACCCACTCGGTGGCATCGATGGTGCCTTTTTCCAGCGCAGGGTAGATATCACCACCTGCCAGAGTTTGTGGCACTGCGCCCAGCTTGGCCATGATCTCGCCACCAAAGCCCGGGATGCGCATCTTCAGGCCCTTGAGGTCGGCAAGGCCGGCTACCGGCTTGCGGAACCAGCCACCCATCTGGGTGCCGGTGTTGCCACCCGGGAAGTTCACCACATTGTATTTGGCAAAAAATTCACGCATCAGCTTCATGCCGCCGCCGTAGTACAGCCAGGCATTCTGCTGGCGGGCAGTCAGGCCGAACGGCATGGTCGTGTCAAAGGCAAAGGCTTTGTTCTTGCCGACGTAGTAATAGCTGCAGGTGTGGCCGCATTCCACGGTGCCGTTCTGTACGGCATCCAGTACCTGGGTGCCCGGTACGATCTCACCGCCGGGGAAGACGCGAATCTGGAATTTGCCTTCGGTCAGTTCGGCTACGCGCTTGGCCAGCGTTTCGGCACCGCCGTAAATAGTGTCCAGGCTTTTCGGGAAGCTGGATGCCAGGCGCCAGCGAATGCTTGGGCCGTCAGCAGCAATGGCAGGGGCGGATACGGCAGCGGTGGCCAGACCGGCTGCGCCGGCTTTCTTGAGGAAGGAACGTCTTTCCACTTTTTTCTCCATTTGTGTTGTGATGCTTTGCCTGCTGGCAGGCTTAGGCAGTTTGTACCGGCGGCCAGGCTCGCCGGTACGATTCTGCGTTATTGGGTCATTTGTTTGAGCAGATCTTCAGATTCGCTGCTGTTGGCCGCAGAGGCGTCAGCGGATGCCGGTGCGGAGGCGTCGCTGATGCCAAAGGCTTCCAGCGAGTTGCCGGTACTGCTGTCAGTCGGAGCCAGATCCATGGTCTGCATGATGCTGGCCGCGTCCTCGGCATTGGTCTTCACCTCGTCATGTAGCGAGCCGGTGACCAGTTTCGGGAAGGCAATCAGCAGGCCAACCATGATCAGCTGCAGGATGACATAAGGCACGGCCCCCCAGTAGATGTCGGTACTCTTGACTTCTTTTGGTGCCACGCTGCGCAGGTAGAACAGCGCGAAGCCGAACGGTGGGTGCATGAAGGAGGTCTGCATATTGACCGCCAGAATCACGCCAAACCATACCAGGTTGATATCCAGGCTTTGTGCCACCGGGGCCAGCAATGGCACCAGAATGAAGGCGATCTCGAAGAAATCGAGGAAGAAAGCCAGGAAGAACACCATCACGTTGACGGCAATCAGGAAGCCGGTAGCACCACCTGGCAGGCTGGTCAGCAGATGTTCTACCCACTTGTCGCCATCCACGCCCAGGAAGGCGATACGGAACACGCGTGCACCGATCAGGATGAACACCACGAAGGTGGACAGCTTGATGGTGGAATCCATCGCCTGCTTCAGCAACTTGATGTCCAGACGCTTGTTAATCATCGCCAGGGCAATGGCGCCAACTGCACCCATCGCACCACCTTCGGTCGGGGTAGCAATGCCCAGGAAAATGGTGCCCAGTACCAGGAAGATCAGCAGCAGCGGCGGAATCATCACCAGTACAACACGCTTGGCCAGCAGGGCACCACGCAAGGTGCGGGCTTCCGGCGGCAGTGCAGGTACCCATTGTGGTTTGGCCAGCGATACCAGGAAGATGAAGACGGCGTACATGGCGCACAACAGCAGGCCAGGAATCATCGCGCCGGCATACATGTCACCGACAGATGCGCCCAGCTGGTCAGCCAGTACGATCAGTACCAGTGATGGCGGGATGATCTGGGCCAGCGTGCCGGAGGCCGCGATCACGCCGGTGGCAATCCGCGTATCGTAGCCATAGCGCATCATGATGGGCAGCGAGATCAGGCCCATGGAAATCACCGAGGCGGCGACGACACCCGTGGTTGCGGCCAACAGTGCGCCAACAAAGATCACGGCATAAGCAATACCGCCACGCACTGAGCCGAACAGCTGGCCGATGGTGTCGAGCATTTCCTCGGCCATGCCCGAGCGCTCCAGAATCAGCCCCATGAAGGTGAAGAACGGAATCGCCAGCAGGGTGTCGTTACGCATGATGTCGTAGACCTGGTTAGGCAGGGCCTGCAACAACTCGGGGCGCAACAGTTCAAAGTGAATGCCGATCCAGCTGAACAGCAAGCCGACAGCGGACAGGGCGAAAGCAACCGGATAGCCGATCAACAAGAAGAAGATCAGCGACACGAACATGATTGGAGCCATCAACTCGAGGTTCATACCGGCTCCTTGTGTACATCGTCATTCTTGACGGCAAGCGGATCAGGACCGGCGCCGGACAGGAAGGCGAGACGCTTGATGATCTCGGAAACACCTTGCAGCAGCAGCAGGCTGAAGCCGACCGGAATCAGCAGGAAGACTGGCCAGCGGATCAGGCCGCCGGCATCAGACGACATTTCGCCGCTGACAAAGGCATTCATGAACATCGGCCAGCCGTACATGATCAGCAGAACGCAGGTTGGTACCAGGAACAGCAAGGTACAAACGATGTCCAGCAAGGCACGGCCGCGCTGGCTCAGCTTGCTGTTGAGCAGGTCGATACGGATGTGCTCGTTTTTCTGCAGGGTGTAGGCCGCAGCCAAGAGGAAAATGGCGGAAAACAGGTACCACTGGATTTCCAGAAAGGCATTCGAGCTGATGTCGAACGCTTTGCGGACAATGGCATTACCTGCACTGATGAGCACGACAACAAGCACAAGCCACGATGCGGCCTGGCCTATGCGTGCGTTGATCGCGTCGATAAGGCGCGACAAGGCAAGCAGAGACTGCACTCTAGTATCTCCTATTGTGTGTTGCAGGGCTTGAGCCCTGTTGTGGTCTTGGCGCTCTCCCAAACGCCATCAACCTATTCTGGTGTAATTATGTAAACACAGCTCGAGAGGCTTTCCAAGCTGTTCGGCATAGGGGATAACCCTATGTGGGCTGGAAGTGACGGGTAGTCTGTGGTAATGGAATTTTTATGCCTTGATGTTGCAATTTAAAGGCAGGAATTCATTTTCGGGATGGGCTTAGCTGGCGGCAAACAGCGTGCGGCCGCCTTCGAAACGTTGGGCGAAGTAGCGATTGTCGAGGCGATCAACCCGGATCGCGCTGTTGCTGCGTGGTGCATGCACGAATTTGCCGTCGCCGATATAGATGCCCATATGGGAGAAGGGGCGGCCCAGGGTGTTGAAGAACACCAGGTCGCCAACCTTGAGCTGCTGGCTGGGAATGGGGCGGGCGAGGGCGGCAATCTGGGCGGCATTGTGTGGCAATTGCACGCCCGCTGCATTCTTGTAGATGTAGGCAACCATGCCGCTGCAGTCGAGGCCGGCCTCCGGATTGCTGCCGCCGAATTTGTACTCGATATCGAGCAGGCTGAGGGTGTAGAGCAGAATCTCGCGCCCCAGCCCGTCGGCCTTGAGGGCCGACAGCTGGATGGCTGCGGGTTTCGGACGAGGTTTGCTGGCCGGCTTCTGCGGCGCGCTGGCGCAAGCGGCCAGTAGTGACACGATCAGAATGAGTGGCCAGCGTTGCTTCATGCCTGTTTGTTCTCCAGTTGTTCCCAGCGATCGAGTTTTTCCAGCAACAGCATTTCGATCTCCTCGATGCGAGCCTGCCATTGGCGGGCAGCTTGCGCCTGGGTCTTGTAGATTTCCGGGTCCAGCATTTTCTCGTTGAGCTCGGCTTGTTCCTGCTCCAGTGCGGCGATTTCCTCGGGCAGGCGCTCGAGTTCGCGCTTTTCATTGAAGCTGAGCTTCTGGCTGCGCGCACTGCGATCGCGCTCGGCCTTGCTGTCAACGTTGGCCGCAGCCGGCTTTTTGGCGGCTTCAGCCGGTTTCATGCTGGCCATGCGTGCCTTGGTGTCCAGCCAGTCCTGATAGCCGCCCGGGTATTCTTCAAGGCGGCCATTGCCTTCGAACGCCACTACCTGAGTCACCACATTATCAAGGAAAGCGCGGTCGTGGCTGACCAGGAAGACGGTGCCACTGTATTGCTCGATCAGTTCTTCCAGCAACTCCAGCGTGTCGATGTCGAGGTCGTTGGTGGGTTCGTCCAGCACCAGTACATTGGCCGGACGGGTGAACAGGCGGGCCAGTAGCAGACGGTTGCGTTCGCCACCAGATAGTGACTTCACCGGGCTGCGTGCGCGCTGTGGCGAGAACAGGAAGTCTTCCAGATAGCTCATCACGTGCTTTTTCTGGCCGGCGATTTCGACGAAATCATTACCCTGGCTGATGATGTCGGCCACGCTGGATTCTTCATCCAGCTGGGTGCGGAACTGGTCGAAGTAGGCGACTTCCAGCTTGGTGCCGCGCTTGATACTGCCGCGATCGGCTTCGAGTTCACCAAGAATCAGCTTGAGCAGGGTGGTCTTGCCGGCGCCATTGGGGCCGATCAGGCCGATCTTGTCGCCGCGAAGGATGCGGGTGGTGAAGTCGCGGATCAGCAGCTTGTCACCAAAGCCCTTGTCGACGTGTTCGAGCTCGGCAATCAGCTTGCCGGAGCGCTCGCCGGCATCCAGCTGGAAGTTGACCTGGCCGACACGCTCGCGACGCGAGGCGCGCTGGCGGCGAATTTCTTCCAAGCGGCGCACACGGCCTTCGTTGCGGGTGCGGCGAGCCTCGATGCCCTTGCGGATCCACACTTCTTCCTGGGCGTGGAATTTGTCGAACAGGCGATTCTGTTCTTCTTCGACTGCCAGCTCTTCGGCCTTGCGCGTCTGGTAGGCAGCAAAGGTGCCGGGGTAGGAGCGCAGGATGCCGCGATCGAGTTCGATGATGCGGGTGGCAACGTTATCAAGGAAGCGGCGATCGTGGGTAATCAGCAGTACGCTGCCGGCAAAATTCTTCAGCAGACCCTCCAGCCACTCGATGGCACTCATGTCGAGGTGGTTGGTTGGCTCATCCAGCAGCAGCACGTCCGGGCGGCTGGTCAGCGCTCGCGCCAGTGCCACACGTTTTTTCCAGCCGCCGGACAGGGCGGACACCTGGGTGTCGGCATCCAGGCCAAGGTGGGACAACGTGGTGCTGATCAGCGCGTCGAACTGCCAGCCGTCGCGGGCCTCGAGTTCATGCTGGATGGCGGTCATGCGCGTCATCAGGGCGTCATGGTTGGCCGCAGGGTCAGCCAGCTGGCTGGTCAGCTGGTGGTAGTCGGTCAGTAGCGACATCAGATCGCCCAGGCCCTCGGCGACGGCTTCGAATACCGTGTGGCCCTCGGTGAACTGCGGCTCTTGCGGCACGTAGGCAACCTT
The DNA here is from genome assembly GCF_979366295.1 of Vogesella lacus. Taxonomy (NCBI): domain Bacteria; kingdom Pseudomonadati; phylum Pseudomonadota; class Betaproteobacteria; order Neisseriales; family Chromobacteriaceae; genus Vogesella; species Vogesella lacus. Next base: position 305,110 of record NZ_CEETQT010000001.1, on the reverse strand, counting down.
GGTGTCGCCTTGCTGGTTGATGCGGCCGTCGTCCAGTTTGATGGCGCCGGCAATGGCCTTGAGCAGCGAGGACTTGCCGGCGCCGTTGCGGCCGATCAGGCCGACAATCTCGCCGCCATCCAGCGAAAAATCGACATTGTCGAGCAGGGCGTGGTGGCCAAAGGCAAGGCAGGCTTTTTCTACGGTAATCAGGGCCATAATGTATGCGGGCAGATGGTAAGATTTTGACAATATGCGGATTGTAGCATGAGGCGTCGGCCTGCCCTTCGCCTGGCAGGCCGACGCTGTTACAATGCGCGCCCGATACGGCTCGTGCAGCCGTCACCCACGAAAGGAATTGCCATGTACTTTGTTGATCGCTCCGTTGCCGTCATCAAGCCCAAAGCCCCGTTTCTGGCCTGGCTGAATGCCGTACCCGACAACGATATGATCGAGCTGTCGCTGGATGCCCTGCGTGCCGACTGCACCGTGCTGTTGTTGCCGGAGTTCGACGAACCCGAAGAGGCGATTTCCTATATCGACGATATGGCGGACAAGCTGTTCCGCGTCGAGCTGGCGTCGTGGTACGAGGACGAGGCGCTGTGGCCGCAAGACCGTTCGCTGAAAGCATTCTGGGAGTGGTTTGATGTCGAGATCCACTCGACCTTGCTGGATACCGTGGATGCGGAAATCATGAATTCGCCGGCTGACGTGGGCGACGACGACTAAACCCGGCTATGCAGCCGCGGCATTACCCGCCAGTTGCGGCCAACCTTGCATTTTCATGGTTGGCCGCAATCGTATTGACGCCGTCGCCTTTGCTGTTGTGGTGGCAATGCCTGCAGCAGCCGGATGGGTATTTGCTGGTGGCGGCCTTGCTCGCCAGCGTGCTGTGCTGGCGGCTATTGACCGGCTCGGCTGGACGGGCGCTGCAGATTGATTACCGCGGACGCTTGTCGCTGGATTTCGGCCAGGGGCTACAGGCGTGCAGACTGCTTGATAGCAGCAGTGCCTGGCCGTGGCTGCTTTGCTTGCGACTGCGAGACGAACGGGGCGGCTCGCATGCCGTGCTGGTGTGGTGCGATGCCGTGCCGGCCGAAACCCACCGCGCCTTGCGCGTATATATCGCCTGGAGCCGTCAGCAAGACGCCGGGCAGAATACTGAACAGAAGGATTATTGATGGCGCGTTTCGACACATTGCCAGACTGGCTGGCGCATCTGGAAGCCATTCACCCGGCCGCGATCGATATGGGGCTGGCGCGGGTCAGCAAGGTGCAGGACCGCATGGGGCTGCGGCCAACGTTCCCGGTCATCACCGTTGGCGGGACCAATGGCAAGGGCTCGGTCTGTGCGATGTTGTCGACGATTTTCGAGCGCGCCGGTTTCAAGGTCGGCACTTACACCTCGCCACACATCGTGCATTACAACGAGCGTGTGGCCATCAATATGCAGCCGGTGGCTGACAAGCGCATCATCGACAGCTTTCAGGCGATTGAAGACGCGCGCGGCGATACCACGCTGACTTATTTCGAGTTCGGTACCTTGGCCGCGATGCACAGCTTTATCGAAGAAGGCGTGGATGTGGCGGTGATGGAAGTCGGACTGGGTGGCCGGCTGGACGCTGTCAATATTTTCGAGCCTACCGTGTCGGTGGTGGTGAGTGTCGATCTGGATCATCAGGCGATTCTCGGCAATACCCGCGAGCTGGTCGGCTTTGAAAAGGCCGGCATCTATCGCCCTAGCAAGCTGGCCATCTGTGCCGATCCGAATCCGCCGCAAAGCCTGCTGGATCACGCTGCGGCGATTGATGCCGATCTCAAGCTGATCGGTCGTGACTTCGGTATCAGCAAGCTGGAAAACCAGTGGTCGTTCCGTATGGGCGATCATCACCGTCATGCACTGCCGATGCCGGCGCTGCGCGGCGAGTACCAGCTGGTCAATGCGGCTGCGGTATTGGCGGCGCTTGAAGGCGTGCGCGAGGTGTTGCCGGTGGGTATCGGCGCGATCAAGCGTGGCCTGCTCGAGGTGGATTGGCCGGGGCGCTTCCAGGTCTTGCCCGGTCGCCCGTTGGTGATTCTGGACGTTGGCCACAACCCGCACGCCGCCCGCGCACTGGCTGACAGCCTGCGTCGCATGCCTTATGCCCAGCGGTGCATTGCCGTGTTCTCGATGCTGGCCGACAAGGACCTGGCGGCAACAATTGCGCCACTGAAAGACGAGTTTGATGCCTGGTACGTGGGCGGACTGGATATGCCGCGTGGTCAGAAAGCGGCAGCGTTAGCCGCACAGCTGGCTGATCTGGGTATCAAGTCCATCATGCAGTTTGAATCAGTTGCCGACGCATGGCATGCAGCGTTCTCGGCGGCGGGTGAAAATGATAGAATCACGGTTTTCGGCTCCTTCCATACGGTAGCCGAGGTCATGGCCGCTAGAAATAGTCGGGATTGAGGGGAATATGTCGCTTTCTGCACACGAAGAGTTGCTGATGTTGCGCAAACGGGCGCGCCGCCGCCTGATTGGTGCAATCGTGCTGGTCGGGTTTGCCGTGCTCGTGTTGTGGAATGTTCTCGAAAAGCTGCCGCAGCAAGAGATGAAGCCGCAGTCGGTCGAGATTACCGGCCTGCCGGCCTCGGCCGAAACGCCGGTGGCGCCACCCGTGGCTGCATCGGCGCCCGAGCCCGATATTCTGGCGGTGCTGCCCCCGGAGGATGCGATTATTCCGCCCGCTGATACCTCGCAGTCTGTGCCGCTTGCGCCGACGGCTCCTCTTGCACCGACTGCGACGACCAAGCCGGTGCCTGTGCCCTCGGTGCCGCCGACGGTAAGCACTCCGCCTGTTGCCGTGACTAGCCCAGCTGCGACAGCAGTTCCTGCTGTTGTGCCGCCTGCGCCAGTCAAGCCGGTCAGCAAGCCTGAAGCCAAACCGGAGCCGAAGCCCGAGCCCAAGCCTGTTGCGAAGCCTGAAACAGTAAAACCGCCAGTGGCCGAGAAAAAGCCTGAGCCGGCGCGCAAGCCTGATCCGATGGCTATTCTGGAAGGGCGCGATGCCCCCGAGCCAGCGGTCGCACCCAAGGCCAGCAGTACGGGTAGCTTCAATGTGCAGTTGGCCGCACTGTCTGATCCGGAAAAGGTCAGCAGCCTGCGCCAGCGCTTGTCGGCAATTGGCGTCAGCGCCAGTTTTAGCAAGGTGCAGACCAGCAAGGGCGAGGTTACGCGGGTGCGTGTCGGGCCGTTTGCCTCACGCGAGCAGGCTGATGCGGCCTTGCGCAAGCTAGAACGTGCCGGGGTGACCGGCATCATCGTGAACAAATAAGCAATGACGGCTCTGGACTGGATCATTCTGGCAGTGATGGCTGGCTCGATGGCGATTGCGCTGTTTCGTGGCCTGGCCGCCGAGCTGCTGTCACTGTTTTCCTGGCTGATTGCCTTTTGGGTGGCCAAGACCTTTGCGCCGCTGGTGTCGGGTTTTGTGCCGATCGGCGGGGCGGGGCTGCAGCTGATCGTTGCCTTTGTGCTGCTCTTGCTGTCGTGCTGGTTATTGACAGTGTTATTCCGCCTTACGCTGACAGCCTTGCTGGATGCGACCGGGCTGGGCGGGGTCAATCGTTTTCTTGGTGTGGTATTCGGTTTCATGCGTGGCTTGTTGCTGGTGACGGTGCTGGTGATGCTGGCAGGCTTGAGCGACATGCCGAAAAAGCCGGTGTGGAACGAAGCCTTGCTGGTGCAGCCGTTCGAATCTGTCGCCTTGGCGGCGCGGCCGTGGTTGCCGGAGCTGCTGGCCAAGTCGATGCAGTTTTCTTAGCAATATCAGAGGGGTGATGGCGTGATCCGCCATCACCCCTTGTTTTTACTCGTGTAGTCTGGGGATTAACTATGTGTGGAATTCTTGGGGTGGTAGGTCAGACGCCCGTTAACCAGTTGTTGTATGACGGCCTGCAGCTTTTGCAGCATCGTGGTCAGGACGCGGCTGGTATCGTAACGGCCAACGGCAAGACCTTTCACATGCATAAAGGCAGCGGTCTGGTGCGTGATGTGTTCCGTACCCGCAATATGCGTTCGCTGCTGGGCAATGCCGGCATCGGCCATGTGCGCTACCCCACGGCCGGTTCGGCCTCCAGTCTGGCCGAGGCACAGCCGTTTTATGTGAACTCGCCATTCGGCATCGTGCTGGCGCACAACGGTAACCTGACCAATACCGACGAGTTGAAGCAGGATATGTTCCGTAACGACCTGCGTCATATCAACACCAACTCCGACTCCGAAGTGCTGCTCAACGTACTGGCCCACGAACTGGCTACCCGTGTGGAGAATGCGGCGCTGACGCCGGATGCGGTATTTGGTGCAGTTGAGGCGGTGCATCGTCGCGTGCGCGGTGCTTATGCCGTGGTGGCGATGATTGCCGGTTATGGCCTGGTGGCGTTCCGCGATCCGCACGGCATCCGTCCGATGGTAATGGGCAAGAATGTCATTGAAGGCCGTAGCGAATATATGTTCGCCTCCGAGTCGGTAGCGCTGGACTGCTCGGGCTTCAAGCTCGAGCGCGACGTGCAGCCGGGCGAGTGCGTGTATGTGACTTTCGAGGGTGAAATGCAGGCGCGTCAGTGTGCCGAAAACACCAAGCTGGCACCTTGTCTGTTCGAATACGTCTACTTTGCGCGTCCGGATTCTGTAATCGATGGTGTGTCGGTTTACCAGTCGCGTCTGAATATGGGTGAAATGCTGGCTGACAAGATTCGTCGCCAGTATCCGCATATCGAGATTGATGTGGTGATCCCGATCCCGGACTCCAGCCGCCAGAGTGCGCTGCAACTGGCCAATGCCATGGGTCTGCCGTACCGCGAAGGCTTCATCAAGAACCGTTATATCGGTCGTACCTTCATCATGCCGGGTCAGGCAGTGCGCAAGAAGTCGGTGCGCCAGAAGCTCAATCCGGTAGCGCTGGAGTTCTCCGGTCGCAATGTACTGCTGGTGGATGATTCCATCGTGCGCGGTACCACCTCCAAGGAAATCGTGCAGATGGCACGTGATTCCGGCGCGAAGAAAGTCTATTTTGCTTCGGCGGCACCGGCCGTACGCTTCCCCAACGTCTACGGTATCGACATGCCGACCCGCGCCGAGCTGCTGGCGACCGGCCGTGACGAGCGCCAGATTGCCGACGAGATCGGTGCTGACGAGGTGATCTATCAGGATCTCGAGGCGCTTGAGCAGGCGGTGCACAGCATCAATCGCAATCTGGATGTGTTCGAGGCGTCCTGCTTCAGTGGCTGCTACATCACCGGCGACATCAACGAGGCGTATCTTGATGCCATCGAGGCGGCTCGCGGCAAGAGCAAGGCCGAAGGCAAGGATGAGGGCAGCCAGCAGATGGTCGACCTGAATCTGAATGTGGCCGAACAGAACCTGATCTAATGTGCTTATAACAACAATGGTTGGCCGCCATGGCCAACCATTGTTATCTTTAGGTATTTGCTTAAAGCTGCCTGGGATTGTCATGTCACAAGAAGATCATTGCCTGAATCTGCATCCGGAAACGCTGGCCATTCGTGCCGGCCGCGAAGTCAGCGAATATCGCGAGCACAGTCAGAGCTTGCACCTGACCTCGAGCTTCACCTTTGATAATGCCGCGCAAGCTGCTGCCATGTTCCTCGGCGAGATTGACGGCTTTACCTATTCCCGTTTTACCAATCCGACGGTTTCAGCTTTCCAGGCGCGTCTTGCCGCGATGGAGGGGGGCGAGCGAGCGATTGCCACTGCCAGCGGCATGGCGGCGATTCAGGCCACCATGCTGACCCTGCTGAAGTCGGGCGATCATGTGATTTCCTCGCGCAGCCTGTTTGGCTCCACCATCAATCTGTTCAATACCGTGCTGGGCAAATTCGGTGTCGAGACGACTTATGTCGATGCGGCCAACCTTGATGCCTGGCGTGCGGCGATTAAGCCGACTACGCGCGTACTGTTCCTTGAAACGCCTTCCAATCCGCTGACCGACCTTGCCGATATCGCGGCGATTGCCGAGATTGCACATGCTGCCGGTGCCTTGCTGGTGGTGGATAACTGTTTCTGCTCGCCGGCCTTGCAGCAGCCGCTGAAACTGGGCGCGGATCTGGTGGTGCATTCGGCCACCAAATACCTGGACGGTCATGGCCGCGTGATGGGTGGTGCGGTGGTCGGCTCGGACAAGCTGGTCGAGCAGGTGTATCTGCATGTGCGTACAGCCGGCCCGACATTGGCACCATTCAATGCCTGGGCCTTGTTGTCCGGTCTTGAGACACTGTATCTGCGCATGGAAAAGCACTCGGCCAATGCGCTGGCGGTGGCCAAATGGCTGGAGCAGCAACCCAATGTTGGCCGCGTATTCTACCCGGGTCTGCCTAGTCACCCGCATTACGAGCTGGCGAAGCGACAGCAGTCCAGTGGCGGGGCGGTGGTGTCGTTTGAGGTCAAGGGTGGTCGCGAAGCGGCCTGGAAGGTGGTGGATGCGGTCAAGGTGATTTCACGCACGGCCAACCTTGGTGATGTGAAGACCACCATCACCCATCCGGCTTCGACTACGCATGCGCGCATTACGCCGGAGGCGCGTGCAGCGGCCGGTATTACCGAAGGCTTGTTGCGTCTGGCCATCGGTCTGGAGCATGTGGATGATGTGTGCGCCGATCTGGCGCGCGGCCTGTAACAAAACCATTGTTTCAATCAAACGGCAGTCTAAAATAAGACTGCCGTTTTATTTCTATCGGGAGAGGCCCCATGCATAACTTGACACGGGTCAAATATAAACGTAAGTTTCAAACGCTTGTTCGAAAATCATGATGAGCAAGGCGACGCAATTACTCAATACAATGAAAGCGCAAGACGACATGGAAGTGAGCAAGCCCGATACGGCGACCCGCATTCTTGATGTGGCGGAGCGCCTGTTTGTCGAGCATGGCTTTGAGGCAACCTCGCTTCGCATGATCACGCAGCAGGCCGAAGTCAATCTTGCTGCGGTGAATTACCACTTTGGTTCCAAGGACGCGCTGTTCGAGTCGGTTTTCATGCGCAGGATCGGTCCGTTCGTGACTGTCTGCCTGACCGAACTTGACGCGCTGGAACAGTCCGGACAAACCTTGACTGCCGAGAAACTGGTGCTGACCTTTATCAAGCCCTGTCTCGCGCTGTCAAAAGACCCCTCGAGGGGCGGGGCCATGTTTGTCCGGCTGATGTCGCGCACGCTGGTGGAAAACCACCGTCTGCTGCGCGAGGCACTGAATCAGCAATACAGTGTCTTTGTCCAGCGTTATACCAGCGCATTCCAGACGGCTTTGCCGCAGTTTGGTGCCGAGGAAATCGCATGGCGCATGCATTTCGCCTTTGGCGTGATGTTCAATGCCTTTGCCGGTAATGATGTCTTGAAGATTTTTGTCCGCAGCCAGGTTGTCTCGGCAAGAGATCCTGACATGGTGGTCAAGTATCTGGTGCCTTTCGTTGTGGCGGGGTTGACGGCGCCCGCTTGATTGACTTTCAAAGGTCAACACGAGGGTATCCATAATGACATCTGCTATTGTTTTGATCCTGCTGCTGGGCGCGCTGGCTTACTTCCGCGCACCCGTGCTGGCATGGACTATCGCCATTGCGGGCTGGCTGGCCGGCTTGCAATGGTTGGCCGCATGCCCTGTGCCGGTCGCCGTCTGGGCGATTTTCGGTGTCGTGGCAGCTGTACTGAATCTGGTACCGCTGCGCCGCGCGCTGTTTACCGGCCCGGTCTTCTCCATCTTCAAGAAAATCACCCCTGCGATGTCCCAGACCGAGCAGGAAGCGATCAACGCCGGTACTGTCTGGTGGGATCGTGACCTGTTCTCCGGCAAGCCGGACTGGAACCGTCTGCACAGCTTCCCCGACCCGAAACTGACTGCCGAAGAGCAGGCTTTCATCGACGGCCCGACCGAAGAGCTGTGCAAGATGGTCGACGACTGGAAGATCACCCACGAGCTCAAAGACCTGCCGCCTGAAGTGTGGCAGTTCATCAAGGACAACGGTTTCCTTGGCATGATCGTCAAGAAGAAATACGGCGGTCTCGAATTCTCCAACTATGCCCACGCCAAGGTAGTGACCAAGATCGCTACCCGCGGCGGTACGGCTGCCGTTTCGGTGATGGTGCCTAACTCGCTCGGCCCGGGCGAATTGCTGCAGCACTACGGCACCGAAGCGCAAAAAGACTATTACTTGCCGCGTCTGGCCAAGGGTCTGGAAGTGCCATGTTTTGCACTGACTAGCCCGTATGCCGGTTCTGACGCTGGCGCGATTCCTGATTTCGGCGTGGTTTGCCGTGGCTCCTATACCGATCCGCGCAGCGGCCAACGTCACGAGAACGTGCTTGGTGTACGCGTGAGCTGGGAAAAGCGCTGGATTACCCTGGCGCCGGTTGCCACCATTCTGGGCCTGGCTTTCAAGATGTACGACCCGGATCACCTGCTGGGTGACAAGGAAGATATCGGCATTACCTGCGCATTGGTACCGACCGAGCACGAAGGCGTGGCCATCGGCCGTCGTCACTTTCCGGGTGGTGCGGCCTTCATGAACGGCCCGACCTGGGGCAAGGATGTGTTCATTCCGCTGGAGTGGATCATCGGTGGCCGCGAGTACGCAGGCCAGGGCTGGCGCATGCTGGTCGAGTGTCTGTCGGTTGGCCGCTGCATTTCGCTGCCGGCGATGTCGGTAGCGTCCGGCAAGGTCGCGTCTTACACCACCGGTGCTTATGCCCGTATCCGTGACCAGTTTGGTCTGTCCATCGGTAAGTTTGAAGGCGTAGACGAGGCGATGGCACGTATCGGCGGCTACACCTACCAGATGGAAGCGGCGCAGGATCTGGCGCTGACCGGCCTCGATAACGGCGAGAAGCCGTCCGTATTGTCGGCAGTGCTCAAGTATCACAATACCGAGCGCATGCGCAAAGCCCTGAATGATGCGATGGATGTGCACGGCGGCAAGGCTGTGGTGCTGGGCCCGCGCAACTATCTGGCACGTGCCTATCAGGCCATCCCGATTGCGATCACCGTCGAGGGGGCTAACATCCTTACTCGTTCGATGATTATCTATGGTCAGGGTGCGATCCGCTGCCATCCTTATGTGTTGCGTGAAATGAAGGCTGCGATGTCGAATGATGCAGCTGACTTCGACAAGGCCATTACCGGCCATATCAACTTCGTGATCAGCAATGTGGTGCGTTCGCTGTGGATGGGTCTGTCCGGTGCCAAGTTTGTCGGCAGCCCGAAAGGTGGCGAAGTAGCTGGCTACTACAAACAGCTGACACGTTTCTCCAGCGCTTTTGCCTTGCTGTCCGATATGGCGATGTTCAGCCTCGGCGGTTCGCTGAAGTTCCGCGAAAAGCTGTCTGCGCGTCTGGGTGATATGTTGTCCAATCTGTATATCGCCTCGGCCTGCCTGAAGCGCTTCGAACGTGACGGCGCACCGAAGGAAGACCTGCCAGTGCTGAAGTGGGCGGTCGAAAACGCACTGTATGACCTGCAGCAGGCGATGGATGGCTTCCTTGCCAACCTGCCAAGCCGCATGTTGGCCGCAGTGCTGCGCAAGGTGATTTTCCCGTGGGGCCTGACCATGAAGCCGGCCAGCGACCGCATCGGTACCCAGGTGGCACGCAGCCTGATGGAACTTGGCCCGACCCGCGAGCGTCTGACCAAGGGCATTTTCGTGCCACAGGATGAAACTGACCCGGTTGGCGTACTGGTGCCGGCACTGAAAGCCATGCTGGAAACAGAACCGGTCGAGCAGAAGCTGCGCAAACTGGCGCGTGACGGCAAGTTCAAGACCATCACCGCGCGTGATCGTCTGGCCGAAGCGCTGCAGGGCGGGGTGATTACCCAGGGCGAATTTGATGCTGTGACTCGTGCGCGCAAACTCAAGCGCGATGTGATCATGGTTGATGATTTCGACATGAAGCTTGATCAGCATGATGACAAACTGCTGGAACGTTTGATCTTCTGATTGGCTAGGCAATAATAGAGTCGGGCGGTAACGCCCGCTCTGTCGATGGTGCCTTGCCAGACAGGGTGCCACCGAGAGAGAAAAATGACACAGACAACACATAACGAAACGCAACGCCAGCCCATTTTGCGGGTGCGGGCGGAGCCGCGCAGCACCAATGCCCACGGGCGCGTGCATGCCGGCTGGCTGATGTATCAGCTGGATGTGGCCGGCGCCATTTTTGCCGAGCGGCTGGCCAAGGGGCCGGTTACCACGGTTGCTGTCAATGCCTTCCAGCTCACCAGCCCGATTCATCTGGGGGATGTTGTCTCTCTGTATGCAGAATGTTTCCGCCTCGGGCAGAAATCGGTCACGCTTAAAATCACGGTCGAGGCCGAGCGGCTGATGGGCGAAACCGTGCCGGTTACCGAGGTTATCGTGACCTATGTTGCCATTGATGCAGATGGCAAATCCCGCCTGATCTCCTGAAGCAACAGGCAGGATTTTTAAAACAGTTGTTTGGAACGAATGCTCGAAAATCACTGGTCATGGTATTCGAGTATGGGTAGTATCTACAAAACCGTAGATCAAACGGTTGTTTGCACGTCTGTATAACAATGCACAGAGGGAATGACACATGAAACTGAAGCTCGTTAGCTTGTCCATCATGATGATGGGCGCCTCCACACTGGCTGTGGCTTCCGGTTACCACTTCGGTACCCAGTCGGTAAGCGCCCAATCCACCGCTAACGCCAGTGCGGCCGAAGCCTCCAATGCTTCGACAATTTTCTACAACGCTGCGGGCATGACCAAGCTGGAAGGTACCAACTTCTCCGGCGCACTGAATCTGGTTGCCCCTAGCGTTGAGTACAGCAATGCCAAAGGCTTCTACCCGCCGAATCCAGGTAATGGCAGCAGTATTTCCCCGACGCCAGCCGGCGCGATCAGCGGTGCCAGCAGTGGCAAGATCACCGATGATCTGATCGCCGTACCGCAGATGTATCTGACCCACCAGCTGAATGACAAGGCAACTGTTGGTCTGGGTGTTTACGTACCGTTTGCGTCCGAAACCGAATACCAGCGCAACTCCGTTCTGCGTTACAACCTGAACGCGACCTCGCTGAAGACCATCGACTTCAACCCGACTCTGGCGTTGAAACTGAACAATAACCACGCCGTTGCATTCGGCCTGGTTGCCCAGCACGCTGAAGCAACCCTACGTCAGTACGCTAACTTTGGTGCGCGTATTCCTGCCGGTACCCCGCCTGCGATGGCGGCCAACGGTGCCGTTGATGGTTACGCGGATGTCGAGGGTGATGACTGGGGCTTCGGTTTCAACCTGGCCTGGATGTGGGATGTCAACGAGAACACCACCGTTGGCGCCAACTACCGTTCGGCTGTCAAGCATAGCCTGACCGGCAATGCCAAGTGGAGCATCTCTGAAAATGCCAAGGCAATTCCGGTTGCTGCCGGTGTGAGCTTCTACGACGCGCTGCGTGCGGCCGGCTATGCGGCTGACGAAAGCGCCAAGGTCGATATCAAGACGCCTGAGTCGCTGTCCTTGCACTTCATGCACAAGGCTAATCCGAAGACCAAGGTATTCGGTGATGTGACCTGGACCCGTCACTCGCAATTCAATACCGCCAATCTGGTATACGGTAACAGCAAGCCGGGTGCGGGTGGTGCGGCTACCAATGTAACCGTGCTGACGCCTAACTGGCGCGACACCTACAAGCTCGCGCTGGGTATGGCCTACCAGACCAGCGACCAGCTGGAACTGCGCGGTGGTGTTGCTTATGACAAGACGCCAGTGCCTAGCGACGACAAGCGTCTGGCCACCATGCCTGACAACGACCGCTACTGGTTCTCCGTGGGTGCCAACTACCAGCTGAGCAAGATGAGCAGCCTGGATCTGGCTTACAGCTACATCCATATCAAGGATGGCAAGGCCAATGTGAACGGCTACTGCGGTGGCAGCGTACCGGGTGCAGTGAACTGTGTATCCAGCTACACCAATGGCACCGCCGATTACAAGGCTAGCGCCCAGATCGTTGGCGTGCAGTACAACCATCGCTTCTAAGCTTTATCAGGAAGCATGCGGCCAACCTTGCGGTTGGCCGCAGGACACGGCGCGGGTCGTCGTGTTTTTTTCGGGGCTTGCTGAATAGTGGTTCAGCTATTTTTGCCTGACAGCAAGTCGTGAATGACTCACCCGGAAACTATAATCCGGGGAGTGCCAACCATGTTTGTTCGTAAAAACAACCGAGGAAATCATGTCTCAGACCAAGTTCAACGTGCGCAAGGTAGCCGTACTCGGCGCCGGCGTGATGGGTGCGCAGATCGCCGCTCATCTGGTGAATGCCAAGGTACCAACCGTACTGTTTGACCTGCCAGCCAAGGAAGGTCCGAAGAGCGCGATTGCCCTGAAGGCTATCGAGGGGCTGAAAAAGCTCAAACCGTCCCCGCTGTCCAACAAGCAGGCGGTCAATTTCATTCAGGCGGCCAACTACGAAGAGCACCTGCACCTGCTGAAAGAATGTGATCTGGTGATCGAGGCGATCGCCGAGCGCATGGACTGGAAAGCAGACCTGTATGCCAAGGTTGCGCCATTCCTGGGCGAAGACACCATCTTCGCGACCAACACTTCCGGCCTGTCGATCAACCAACTGGCTGATTCGCTGCCGGTGGCGCTGAAGCCACGCTTCTGCGGCGTGCACTTCTTCAACCCGCCACGCTATATGCACTTGGTGGAAATCATTCCTTGCGTCGGTTCCGATGCCGGTATCCTCGACAATCTCGAGCGTTTCCTGGTGTCCACCTTGGGCAAAGGCGTGATTCGCGCCAAGGACACCCCGAACTTCGTGGCCAACCGCATCGGCGTATTCTCGATGCTGGCGACCATCGCCAACGCCGAAAAATTCGGCATCCGCTTTGACGTGGTAGACGACCTGACCGGCCCGCGCCTCGGTCGTCCGAAGTCCGCGACATTCCGTACTGCCGATGTGGTCGGTCTGGATACCTTCGCCCACGTGGTGAAGACCATGGAAGACACGCTGCCTAACGACCCGTGGCATGCCTACTTCAAGTCGCCACAGTGGCTGCAGCAGCTGATCGGTGATGGTGCCCTGGGTGCCAAGACCAAGCGCGGCATCTACAAGAAGGAAGGCAAGCTGATGTTTGTCTTCGATGCGGCCAAGGGCGAATATGTCGGTTCCGGCGAGAAGGGTGATGACGCAGTCAAGGCCATCCTGAAAATCGAAAATCCGGCCGAAAAATTCCAGAAGCTGCGCGAGAGCGAGCATCCGCAGGCGCAGTTCCTGTGGGCGTGCTTCCGCGACGTATTCCATTACATTTCCTACCATCTGGGCGATATCGCCAACTGCGCGCGCGATGTGGACTTCGCGATTCGCTGGGGCTTCGGCTGGTCGGTAGGCCCGTTCGAAACCTGGCAGGCTGCCGGCTGGCAGCAAGTTGCCAAGTGGATTGCCGAAGACATCGCTGCCGGCAAGTCGCTGGCTGCCGCCGAAATGCCGGCGTGGGCGCTCGAGGCTGACCGTGCCGGCGTACATTTCGCCAGCGGTTCTTACGATGCTGCCGAAGGCAAACTGGTTGGCCGCAGCACGCTGGATGTTTACCAGCGTCAGCTGGCCCCGGCCAAGGTATTGGGCGAAGTACAAGCGCCGCTGGGCGAAACCGTGTTCGAGAACGACGGTGTCCGCGCGTTTACTACCGGTGATGAGGTGCTGGTGGTGTCCTTCAAGTCCAAGGCGCACGCCATTGGCCCGGATGTACTGGACGGTCTGAATACCGCCATCGATATCGCCGAAGCCCGCTTCAAGGGCTTGGTGATCTGGCAAACCGAAGAGCCGTTCTCCGTGGGTGCCGACCTGCAGTCCATGCTGCCGGCCTTCATGATGGGCGACTGGGACAGCATCGACGCCATGGTGCGTCGCTTCCAGAGCACTTCGCTGCGTCTGCGTTACAGCCTTGTGCCGACCGTGGCGGCAACCCAGGGTTATGTATTCGGCGGCGGTTGCGAGTTCGCCATGCACTGCGACAAGGTCGTAGCGGCACTCGAATCCTATGTCGGTCTGGTTGAAGTCGGCGTCGGCCTGCTGCCAGGGGGCGGCGGTTGCAAAGAGTTTGCCATGCGCGCTGCTGCTGAGGCACAGGGCGATGTGTTGGCCGCAGTGAAGGACTACTTCATGGCTATCGCGACTGCCAAGGTGGCGACCAGTGGTCACGAAGCGCAGGAAATCGGTTTCTTCCGCGAGACCGACAGCGTGGTCTTCAATGCCTACGAGCTGCTGTATGTGGCCAAGAAGCAGGCGCTGGCCATGTTTGAATCCGGCTACCGTCCGCCTATGGCTGGTGCGACCTTCGCAGTTGCCGGCCGTAACGGCGCAGCGTCGATCAAGGGTCAGCTGGTGAACATGCTGGAAGGCAAGTTCATCTCCCAGCACGACTTCACCATCGCCGGCCTGATCGCCGACGTGATGACTGGTGGCGACGTCGAGCAGGGTACTCTGGTCAACGAGCAGTGGATTCTGGATCTGGAGCGCAAGGCCTTCATGACCCTGCTGAAGAGCAGCAAGACCCAGGACCGCATCGCCAATATGCTGACCACCGGCAAGCCGCTGCGTAACTAAGACAAGCCAGGAATTCCGGCAGGATGGCATTGCTGAGGGGCTGGCCAGCCTGCCGACAGGAGATTTGCAAACATGGTTAAACAAGTACAAGAAGCTTACATCGTTGCCGCCACCCGTACCCCGGTCGGCAAGGCACCGCGCGGCATGCTGCGTCACGTGCGTCCGGACGACATGCTGGCACACGTGATCAGCGGCGCGCTGGCACAAGTGCCTCATCTGGACCCGAAGCTGATTTCCGATTGCGTGGTTGGCTGCGCCTTCCCGGAAGCGGAGCAGGGCCTGAACATGGCGCGTATCGGCGTGCTGCTGGCGGGTCTGCCTGACACCGTTGGCGGTATCACCATCAACCGTTACTGCTCGTCCGGTATCAATGCCGTGCAGATCGCTGCCGACCGCATCCGCATGGGTGAGGCTGATGTGGTGATTGCTGCCGGTTCCGAGTCGATGTCCATGGTGCCGATGATGGGCAACAAGGTATCGCTGAACCCGGAAATCTTTGCCAAGGACGAGAACTACGCTATCGCCTACGGCATGGGTCTGACCGCCGAGAAGGTTGCCCAGCAGTGGGGCGTGTCGCGTGAAGATCAGGATGCTTTCGCGATGGAATCGCACCGTCGCGCCATCGAGGCGATCGACGGCGGCAAGTTCAAGAGCGAGATCACCCCGCTGGAAGTGACTTATCGCACCCCGAATCTGGAAACCGGCGAAGTCATCAGCAAGACCCGCGTGCTGGATACCGACGAAGGTCCGCGTCGTGAAACCACGCTGGAAGGTCTGGCCAAGCTGAAAACCGTTTTCGATGCCAAGGGTTCGGTAACGGCCGGTAACTCCTCGCAGATGTCCGACGGTGCCGGTGCGGTGATTCTGGTCTCCGAGCGTGTACTGAAAGAGTTCAACCTCGTGCCGTTGGCGCGTTATGTGACTTTCTCGGTAAAAGGCGTGCCGCCAGCCATCATGGGTATCGGCCCGAAAGAGGCGATCCCTGCCGCTTGCGCCCAGGCCGGCATCAGCCAGGCAGACCTGAAGTGGATCGAGCTGAACGAAGCCTTCGCCGCACAGGCGCTGGCCGTGGCGCGTGATCTGGAGCTGGATATGTCCAAGGTCAACCCGCACGGTGGCGCGATTGCTCTGGGCCACCCGCTGGGTGCGACCGGTGCCATCCGCGCGGCGACACTGGTACACGGCATGCGCAATGCCGGCATGCAGGGTTACGGCATGGTAACCATGTGTATTGGTACCGGCATGGGTGCCGCCGGCATCATCGAAGTGCTGTGATGCAGTATTGCGGCCAAGGTTGGCCGCAATGAGAAAGCCCCGCAATCGCGGGGCTTTTTTCATGGCAGCCGGCGTTCAGGCCGATTCGGGCATATTGATTTTCGGGTCGAAGCACACGCGGTTACGGCCGGTCTGTTTGGCGCGATACAGCGCCTCGTCGGCGCATTTCAGCGATTGGTAGATATCGCGATCCTTGCTGCTGGCGTAACCGATGCTGACTGTCATCTGCAGGGCGGTGCCATCCGGCGTATGGAAGTGGTTGCTGGCCAGCTGTTTGCGGAATTCCTCCAGCCGGCGCAGGTTTTCGACGCACTGGTCAAACGGCAGCAGCACCACGAATTCCTCGCCACCCATGCGCGCGCAGATCGCATCGTCAAAATGCTGGCAAAGCGTACTGGCCAGATAGCGCAAGGCCTCGTCGCCGACATCGTGGCCGTGCTGATCGTTGATGTTCTTGAAAAAATCGATATCCAGCATTGCCGTGCCATATTCGTCTTCTCGACTCTGGGCAAGGTCAAAGAAATGGCGGCGATTATGCAGGCCGGTCAGCGGGTCTTCGTTGGCCGCACGTGCCAGTGCGCGCAAGTTTTCGACAAACTCGATGTTGCGGGTGACGCGGCAGAAAAACTCTTCATGGTTGAACGGCTTGTTCAGGAAGTCATCGGCACCGGCTTTCAGAAAACGGGCACTCATATGCGGGTCCTGGCTGGCCGAGATGCCGATGATGGCCAGATCAGCCGTGCCACGGAAGCGACGCGCCTCGCTGCACATGCTGACGCCGTTCTTGCCCGGCATATCGTGATCCAGCAAAACCAGCCGGATGTCCGGGTCGGCGCGCAGCAGTGCTAGTGCCTCGTCGGCCGTGCCGGCTTCCAGTACCTGGAATAACTGGCGTTTCAGCAGCATGCGCAGGTAGTTGCGGATTGATGGCGAATCATCGACTACCAGCACCTTGATATCCGGGTTCAGTTGCACCCGCTGTACCATCTTGACTGCATAGTCGAAAGACGAAGGGTTGTCCTTGGGGATGTAATCCATCACCGGATTCAACATCACCTTTTCGCGCGTTTCGGTGTCGTTGCGCCCAGTCAGCACGATAGTCGGAATGCGTTTGGCCAGTACGACGGGCAGGGTTTCGCCATCTGGTGCATCGGGCAGGCAGTAATCCAGCAGGCAGGCAGAAAAGGCCGTGTCCGCAGCGAGAATATTCTCGACCTCGGCACGGCTGGTGGCTGCAACCGTTTCAACCTCGATTTTTTCCAGCATGCGGCAGATGGTGCGCAAAACAGCCTTGTTGTCTTCTACTACCAGAACGCGGGTATCGGTCATGTGGGTGTGTGATATGTGTTTGTGGCGAGTTGTCATGCGTCCTAGGGACGATGACGACGATTCAGTTTATAATCTGAACCATTTTTCTGCATCGATAAAAAGTGCAATTTGCCATGACAACCGAACTTGCCAAGAGCTACGAACCGGGCGACATCGAACGCCGCTGGTACGACCAATGGGAACAGTCCGGCTACTTCCAGCCGCACATGGACACCACCAAGCCTGCCTTCTGCATCCAGCTGCCACCGCCCAACGTCACCGGCACGCTGCACATGGGTCATGCGTTCAACCAGACCATCATGGATGGCCTGACCCGATACTACCGCATGAAGGGCCACAATACTGCCTGGATTCCGGGTACCGACCACGCCGGTATCGCCACCCAGATCGTGGTAGAGCGCCAACTGTCCGAGCAGGGCATCAGCCGCTTCGACCTCGGCCGTGACGCCTTCACCAGCAAAGTCTGGGAGTGGAAAGAAAAATCCGGTGGCACCATCACCAGCCAGATGCGCCGTGTCGGCTGCTCGGTAGACTGGGGCCGCGAATACTTCACCATGGATGACGCCCGCGCCGAGGTGGTGACCGAAGTCTTCGTTCGCCTGTTCGAGCAAGGCCTGATCTACCGTGGCAAGCGCCTGTCCAACTGGGATGCCAAGCTGGGCACCGCTATCTCTGACCTCGAAGTGGTTTCCGAGGAAGAAGACGGCCACATGTGGCACATCAAATATCCGGTGGTGGGTAGCGACGAGTTCCTGACTGTCGCCACCACCCGTCCGGAAACCCTGCTGGGTGACGTGGCCGTGGCCATCGCCCCGGACGACGAGCGTTACCAGCACTTGCTGGGCAAGCTGGTCGAGCTGCCGCTGACCGGCCGCCAGATTCCGGTGATTGCTGATGAATACGTCGACAAAGAGTTCGGCACCGGCTTCGTGAAAATCACCCCGGCGCACGACTTCAACGACTACGAAGTCGGCAAGCGCCACAACACCCAGCTCATCAATGTGATGTCGCTGGACGCCACCATCCTCGCCAAGGCGCAGGTATTCGGCTTTGACGGTACTGCGCAGGGCACTATCGACCTGCCGGCCGCCTACGCCGGTCTGAGCACCAGCGAAGCGCGCAAAGCCATGCTGACCGATCTGGATGCCCAGGGCCTGCTGCTGGAAGCCAAGCCGCACAAGCTGATGGTGCCGCGTGGCGACCGTACCGGCACCGTGATCGAGCCGCTGCTGACCGACCAATGGTTCGTCGCCATGAGCAAGGTAGGCGAGGGCGATGCCACCGGTAAATCCATCGCCCAGAAAGCCATCGACGCTGTCGCCAGCGGCGAAGTGCGCTTCATCCCGGAAAACTGGGTCAACACCTATAACCAGTGGATGAACAACATCCAGGACTGGTGCATCAGCCGCCAGCTGTGGTGGGGTCACCAAATTCCGGCCTGGTACGACGAAGACGGCAATATCTACGTTGGCCGCACCGAAGCCGAAGCGCAAGCCAAGGCCCCGGGCAAGACCCTGCGCCGCGAACAAGACGTGCTGGACACCTGGTTCAGCTCCGCGCTGGTGCCGTTCTCCACCCTGGGCTGGCCAGCCGACACCGCCGAGCTGCGCGCCTTTGTGCCGTCGCAAGTGCTGGTCACCGGCTACGAAATCATCTTCTTCTGGGTTGCCCGGATGATCATGATGACCACCCATTTCATGGGCAAGGTGCCGTTCCGTGACGTGTACATCCACGGCATGGTGCGCGACCACGAAGGCAAGAAGATGTCGAAGTCGGAAGGCAACGTCATCGACCCGGTCGACCTGATCGACGGTATCGCCTTGCCAGAGCTGGTAGAAAAGCGTACCACCGGCCTGCGCCGCCCGGAGACCGCGCCGAAGATTGCCAAGGCCACCGAAAAGCTGTTCCCGGACGGCATCCCGGCCTACGGCACCGACGCGCTGCGCTTCACCATGGCCAGCTACGCCACGCTGGGCCGCTCGGTCAACTTCGACTTCAAGCGCGCCGAAGGCTATCGCAACTTCTGCAACAAGCTGTGGAACGCCACCCGCTTCGTGATGATGAACGTGGAAGGCAAAGACTGCGGCCAGGACGAAAGCCTGCCGCTGGAATTCAGCTTTGTTGATCAGTGGATCATCGGTCGCCTGCAACAGGCCGAAGCCGACGTCACCAACGCTCTCGAAACCTACCGTTTCGACCTCGCCGCCCAGATCATCTACGAATTCATCTGGAACGAGTACTGCGACTGGTATGTCGAGCTGGCCAAGGTGCAGCTGCAAACCGGCAACGAAGCGCAGCAACGCGCCACCCGCCGCACCATCGTGCGTGTGCTGGAAGTCGCCCTGCGCCTGACTCACCCGCTGATGCCGTTCATCACCGAAGAGCTGTGGCAGACCGTTGCCCCGCTGGCCAACGCCAAAGTCACCGACAGCATCATGGTGGCCCCGTGGCCGGTAGCCGTGCCGGAGAAGATCAATGCCGAGGCCAATGCCCGCATGGAAGCCTTCAAGGACATGGTCAACGCCGTGCGTAACCTGCGTGGCGAAATGGGCATCGGCCCGGCCGTCAAGGCCCCGCTGTTCATCGAAACCGCGGACGCCTCGGTGGCCGACTTCGTGCCGTACCTGAAGCTGCTGGCCCGTCTGACCGAAGGCAGCATCGTCGCCGCCTTGCCGGCAGACGACGCTCCGGTGGCGATTTCGGGTAATGCCCGCCTGATGCTGAAAGTCGAAATCGACAAAGCCGCCGAAACCGCGCGCCTGACCAAGGAGCAAGGCAAGGTGGAAGCAGAGCTGGCGAAGCTGACCGCGAAGCTGGAGAAGCCGGGTTACACCGACAAGGCCCCGGCGCATCTGGTAGAGCGCGACAAGGCGCAGCTGGCGGAGTTGAATGACAAGCTGGAGAAGGTTAAAGCGCAGCTTGCTAAGCTGGCTTGATAGCTGATTGTCATCCGTGATAAAACCCCCGTCATCGAAAGGTGGCGGGGGTTTTTCATGCGGAAATTTTATATTTTGGTAATTTTTGGTGTTGTTGCTGCCATTCTGACGTTAGTCCTTGTATATGGGAGTTTTTTTGGGTTTCAGTTGGAGCCAATATCCATTAAACCTGTAGGCAAAGAGCAAGTTTCAAACTTGGAATCTATACGCTCGGCTTGGGGCCAGTTTGGGGACTTCTTCGGAGGTGTTCTGAATCCAATTCTTGGATTTGCTAGCTTGATTCTTATCTTGCATTCGTTGTCCCAAAATAGAATCGCACTTGAACAAAGTGAAATGTCTCTTCGTCTAAGTGAAGAAGCATTAAAGATTAATGCTGAAGAGTTGAGATTGTCGCGAGAGGAAGCCAAGCGTGCTGCGGATGCATTGGAAGCAAATAGACAGAGTCTTGTTGATCAGTATGGCTTGATGAAGATTAGCGCAAAAAAGGATGAGCTTTTTAAATTCTATTCTATTCTAATTTCTAGTATCGACTCGTGGAATAAAGAAAATTCATCCGGGAAATCAAGTAATTTGGATGAAATAAATTCAGCAATGAGTGCAGTTGACTTTGGTTACTATCGACATGGGCTTGATATTTCTTTAACCGCTGATGCACAGTTTCGCTTGGGATTACTGCTTAACTCCTTGGCTTCCGTTTTGGATGAGATGGTTGAAGTTGAAATGGCTGACTCTGTCTTGGGAGCGGTGCAGTCGGTATGTACTCATCATGTTGAAATTGCTCTGTTTCTTGATATTATTGATGAGGAAACTGCTAGGGTCCTTTTTCCTAATGTACGAGATATATCATCCATTATGGATGAGTCGCTACTGAGTTCAATTCCGGAAGAGGAGAAGTAAACTATCAAGCTTAATTCTCTGAAATATGGTTTAGCTTAGTAGATTGGACTGAGTGAAACGAAGCCCAACGCTTACCGTGATAAATCCAAAGGTTGGCCGCATGCCGTGATGGTATTGCGGCCAACGTTGTTTTGGGTCTGGTATCCGCTGACGCGGAGGATGTTTTGGATGCCGGTTCCGCCCGGCAAGACGGGATAGGGGGCGGATCGCCGCCCCCTATCAACCCCGCTTGCCCGCCGCTGCTCGAAACCCCGTGCAATCAGCCTCGCCACGGGCGCCGCCAAACTCGCGGCTCGCTAACGGCTCGCCACTCGGACAAACGGCGGCTTAAAACCCGTGGCAAGCCAGCTTGCCCGGCTCGCGCTAACGGGCAGGGTCGCGGCTTGTAGGTTGGGCTGAATGAAATGAAGCCCAACGTTTACCGCGATAAATCCAAAGGTTGGCCGCATGCCGTGGTGGTTTGCGGCCAACCTTGGTGTGGCAACCATTGGTCATTGAATTCAATCGCCATAGTCATTTTGCGTATAATGTCTTCGTTCTGGCGATGGTTCTGCATGATGATTCTGAAAGAGAAAGCTTTTACCCAAGCAAAAGACTGGAAACAGGCGGCGGGCGATGCGGCCGAGAAGGAGATGGCACATTATCTGCGCCGGTATTTTGGTGATGAGTCCGATGTGCTGGTGTTGAATGATATCCGCTTGGAAATGGATGGTGATGCTGCGCAAATGGATCATCTGCTGATTCATCGCGGCGGCTTGACCATCATCGAGAGCAAGAGTGTGTCAGGCAAGTTGCAGATGAAGCCGGATGGCGAGTGGCTGCGCTGGTATGAGGATCGCTCGCAGGGGATGGCCTCGCCCTTGGTTCAGGCGCGCTTGCAAGCCGAGTTTCTGCGTAAATTTTTACGGCGCATGGCAAAGCAGCCACAGGTGATTGATGCGCTGCAAATTGATTTCTATATCGCGATTTCCAGTAAAGGCCAGTTCATCGCACCCCGCGGCATGACTGTAGCGGAAGTGTGCAAGGCTGACCTGATTGGCGAGAGGGTGCGTGGCAGGTTGCAGTGTGATGAGGTATTTGGCGCGCCGTACCGCAAGGTACTGGGCGATTATCTGGTGCGTATGCATAGCCCCTTAAGCCCGCCAGCAAAGCCTGTGGAGCCGACACCACCAGCACCGCAGGCTGTGCCGGCTGAACCGGTGGTGGTGCAGCAAAAGCGGGATAGCACAGATCAGCCAGCTAAAAAGACGGCGGACAACTTCCGCTATATCGGTGACAGCCTCCCTGAACCGAGCTTGCTCGGCAGCATTTTCGGCACGACTGCACGGCGTAAAGTGTATGCAACGTTTTGCCGCTCTTGCTCCTCTGAAGCACTCGAGTTTCGCTATGGCAAGTTCGGTTACTTTTTGCGTTGTCTGAATTGCGGTGGCAATACCGCAATCAAGATGGATTGTCGCAAATGTGGGCGGCAACCACGGCTGCGCAAAGACGATAACTTGCTCTATGTCGAATGCCAGCCATGCGGTTTGAGCGAGGTACTATATCGCAACGGCAAGACGGCAGAGGTGTTGTCGCGCTCGTGACATTGTTTGCAAAAACGTTGGCCGCACACCATTTTGGTATGCGGCCAACGTTTTTTTAGTCGACTGCGCGGGGTGCGTGATGCCATCCCGCCAACAGACTTAGCCGACGCGATAGGCGGTGACTTCCTGATGCAGGTGGTCGGCCAGGCTGTCCAGCTGCTTGGCGGTTTCGGCAACGGAGTGTGCGCTGCGGGTGCTGGATTCGGTCATCTGCACGATTTGCTCGACGCGGTTGGCCAGCATCTGGCTGGCGTTGCTTTGCTCGGCCAGCGACTGGTTGACGTCGCCAATCACGTTCACTACCGAGCGTGCGCTGTCGGCGATTTCGGTGATGGTGTCGCCGGCTTCTTGCGATAGCTGCAGGCTGTTTTCTACCTGGTCTACCGAGCTGCGCATCTGCTGCGCCATGCTGCGGGCGTCGCGTTGTACGGTTTGCAGCATGCTGGCGATTTCCTGTGCCGAACGGGCAGTGGTTTCCGCCAGCTTGCGCACTTCGTCGGCCACCACGGCGAAGCCGCGGCCTTGTTCGCCGGCGCGGGCGGCTTCGATGGCGGCGTTCAGCGCCAGCAGATTGGTCTGGTCGGCCACGTCGCGAATTACTACGGTGATGCTGGAAATCTGCTTGGTGGATTCGTCCAGCGCTTCGGCCGAGCGGGCGGCTTCGCGGATTTCGCCGGCGGTGTGGCGAATGTCTTCCACCATATTGGCGATCAGTTTGGCACCATTGCTGGCGGCCACGCCGGATTGCTCGGACAGCTTGCGCGCATCGCCGCTCAGCTCGCTGATATGGCTGATGCTGGTGGAGATTTCTTCCAGCGCGGCAGCCATGGTCGAGCATTCGTCAGACTGGCGCTCGGCGCTGCTGCGGACTTCGCCGGAGTTGTGGGCGAGTTCGCTGGCCGAGTTTTTCAGCGAGTCGGACTGCTGTTGCAGGTGCTGGATGGTGTGCGCCAGATTGCCGATCAGCTGATTGGTAGCCTGCGACATATTGCCGATTTCGTTATTGCCCTGATAGCTGATGCGCTGGTGCAGGTCTTTGTCGCGGGCCATGCGTTCGATGTCTTGTTCCATGCTGCGCAGCGGCAGGCTGATGGCGCGCGAGATCCACCACGCCAGTATTACGGCGATCAGGATGGCGCTCAGGCTGGCAATCAGCAGGTGGGTTTCCAGCCGCTGGCCGCTTTCGTCCACGGCTTTGGCAATATCGGCCACGCGCTTGCTGGAGATTTCGGCAATCTTGGCGGTGCTGTCGCCCAGGTCACGCATCGGCTGTTTGAACGGCATCAGCGCGGCATCGGCTTGTACTGGCGAGGTGAAAGCGCCGCTGACAATCTGGGCGTGAATGTCATGAATCACCTTGCGATAGTTTTCTACCTGCTGCGGCATTTTCTCGGCAATCGGCTGCATATCGGCTGATAGCGGCAGCTTGCGGAAGATTTCGATTTGCGCGAGCAGTTCGTCCACAAGTTTGTCGTGGCCTTTTTTCATGAATTCGACCGATTCGCTGGCCGGATTATTGATAGCCAGAAAGATGCTTTTTTCGCGCTGGCGCACGCGGGTTTGCAGATAGTGGATCTGCTGGGCAACGTCGCCAATCACCACATCCTGATTCAGCGCCTGCGTGCTTTGCTTGTGCAGCTGCTTGACACTCAAGTAGCCCAGGCCGGTGGTGCCGAGCAGAAATAGCAGCATGACGGCGAAGCCTGCTTTTAATTTTGCGGTGATCTTGCTGAACATGCCTGCCTCCAGAGAATAGTTTTTATTTCGATAATAATGAATGACTTAACCGGATTATTCCATGGTTTATGCCAATAACACCATCAGCTTTTATGCTAGATTTCATTGCTTAATTCAATTTTAAATAGAATGATTATTAACTGGATATTTTGGGTCAAAATTGACTCAAAACACGAATGCTTGAATGAATCCACTGGGTCATATCGCATAAAATAATGCTGAATATCCAGCCCGATAGAGCGGTTATTCCGTTGGGGCTGTAAGCCAATTTGTGTTTATTGCACCTGTCCGGCTTGTTCGCCGGTTTTAGGGTAGTAGCCGTCCCCGCGAGGATTGCGCTGGTATGGACTGCCTGCAGCCGCCACACCGGTTTTCGAGCAGACTTGCCGGTGGGGTGTTCTGGGTTTCGAGGCGAGTACCTTGCTGCAGAGCCTTTGTTCGCAGCTTCATTTCGATAGGCGACGCGCTGCCGCCAGCCGTTGGCTGGTTTAATTTTCCCGGAATAGCTTGGTTTAACTGACTTGCCAGGTGGATAATATGTATCGGTAATAGTTATTCGGAAACTTGCGGCCAACTGGCCGCTGATGAGTGTGAAATGAAAAAGACGATTGTTGCTGTATCGCTGGCTATGCTGGCTACGACGGCCTTTGCTGCCGCCCCGGCCAAGCTGCTGGACGCTGGCAAGCCAGCCGAAATTCTGGAAATGGCCAAGGGTTTTGGCTCGGCAACGCTGGAGCGTGACGAGTCGGGCGACCCGAAAATTCGCGGCCGCATGGAAGGTGTGGCTTACGCGATTTACTTTTACAGCTGTGAAAAGGGCGAGCGCTGCCGCAGCATCCAGTTTGCTGCCGGCTGGGCTGATGTAAAGCCGTCGCTGGTGCAGATCAATCAGTGGAATGTGGAAAACCGCTTTG
This sequence comes from Vogesella lacus, assembly GCF_979366295.1. Classification (NCBI taxonomy): domain Bacteria; kingdom Pseudomonadati; phylum Pseudomonadota; class Betaproteobacteria; order Neisseriales; family Chromobacteriaceae; genus Vogesella; species Vogesella lacus. The sequence continues at coordinate 279,853 of NZ_CEETQT010000001.1, read as the reverse complement.
GCTCGGCCTATCTGGACGATGACAAGGACGCCAATGTGCAGATGGATGTGAATCTGGATTTCGGGGTCTCGGCCAAAAATCTGGAAGACACCATGGACCTGTGGCGCACGGTGCTGATGGACTTCAAGGACAATGTGGTCGACAAGGCCAGATAAGTTGGCCGCAGAAAAAGTGCCGGCCAACGTGCCGGCATTTTTGTTGATGATCGCTGGGGAGGGCCGGTTTTGCGTAAAACCTTGAGAGACAGGATCGTCGTGATCTGTCAGCAGAAAATGGCGAAGAAGGGCGAGGATGTCGGCGTGTCGTTTTACGCTTTTTTCAAGAATCGCAATGACGAGCCGGAGCTGTTGATGGAGGCGGCGCGCTGGTGGATAGAGATCCACCGGCTTGACCACTTCGAGAAGGCCGGCAAGATCATGGCGATGGTTGAGTCGGGTGTCTGAGGAAACGGGCAGGGCAATTGCACCGCAGCGCGGTGCCAACAGGAGAGTGATGATGAAAAAATGGTATCTGGTGGCATTGCTGGCCTTGAGCGGCACGGCCTTTGCCAATTCGGCATGCGACAAGCCGCGCAATGATTTTGATGGCCTGTATTGTCTGAACAAGGTTTACCTGCAGGCAGACAAGGATCTGAACGAAGTCTACGGCCAGCTGGCCAAGTCGCTGGATGCGGCGGGCAAGGCTCAGCTGAAAAAGACCCAACTGCAGTGGATTGCCAATCGTAACCAGCAATGCAGCTATAGCGATGGCCGCGGCTTTTTCGTGAATCTGGATTGCGCGACCAATACCACGCTGGCGCGGGTGAAAGAGCTGCAAGACCGTTTGCGCGAGTGCAAGAGCGCGGGTTGCATGAACAGCAAGTTGTAAGCGCTGCAGCATCACATATTGAAAAGCCTGGCCGCACGCCCACTGGGTGTTGCGGCCAGGCTTTTTTTGTGCGGGTCAGCATCAGCGCAGGCCTTGCTGCAACAGGCTGATGGCGTGACGGACCTTGGCCGGTTGCACATCGCGGCGCGGGGTAACGATATACACCGGCAGGTCAAAGGCTTTCCAGCCCGGCAGTACGGGCAGCAGCTGGCCGCTGGCGAGCGCGTCGCGGATTTCCGGCTCTGGCTGCAAGGAGATGCCCATGCCGGCCAGTGCAAAGGCGCGTGCCGACAGCATGCTGTCGCTGGTGATGCGCGGCCTTGGCCGCACGCTTTGTGTTTCGCCATTGGCCTGCAGCGGCGACAGTTGCAGGCTGCCATCAGGCTTGCTCAGTTGTTCGACGGCGATCCAGTCATGCTGTGCCAGTTGCGCCGGTTGTGCAGGTTGGCCGCAACGCGCCAGATAGTCGGGCGAGGCGCAGAGGATGAAGGGCCAGTCGGCGATATGGCGCGCAATCAGGCTGGAGTCCGGCTGCTGGCCGGCACGCAGCGCGATGTCGATGCGCTGGCTGACAAGGTCGATACGCTCGTCACGGAAAAACAGCCGCAAGCGTAGGCCGGGGTATTCGGCCAGCAAGGGGGCGAGGGCGCGGCTGATCACGCCGCCGGCAAAGCCGGTGGGGGCGGAGAGACGCAATTCGCCAGCCGGCTCGTCGCGCATGGCGGCCAGTTGCTGGCTGGCATCACGCGCTGCGGCCAACATGGCGGCGCAGCTGCGGTAGAACACTTCACCGGCCTCGGTCAGCGTGAGTTTGCGGGTGGTGCGGTGCAAGAGTGCCAGCTGGTGTTGTTGTTCCAGCTTGCGTACATGCTGGCTGACGGCAGACGGTGTCATGCCCAGGGTGCGGGCGGCGGCATTCATCGAGCCGTGTTCGATAACGGCGGCAAATACCGCCATGCTGTGCAGCGCTTCCATAGATAGTGAATTTCAGCTTAACAATGATTGTATTGTTGCATGGATTATCAATCTGCCAAGCCGGATTTACCATGCATGCATTCCCACTCGTTCTGCAAAGGAAACAATCATGAAAGTAGCGCTTATCGGTGCCAGCGGTTTTGTCGGTCAGGCTGTTCAGCAAGAGTTGCTGTCACGCGGTCATGAGGTGACTGCCATTGTCAGCCGCCCGGAGCGTGTTGCGGCGGCGGCCGGGCTGACCATCAAGGCAGGTAATGCTTACGATGCGGCGGCGGTTGCCCGTGATGTTGCCGGCCACGAGGTAGTGGTCAGCGCTTTCAATCCGGGCTGGGACAAGGCCAATATCCGCGAGCTGTTCTTGCAGGGGCACGATGCGATGGTGGCTGGCAGCAAGGCCGCCGGTGTGGCGCGCTTTATCGAGGTTGGCGGTGCCGGCAGCCTGTTTGTGGCGCCTGGCGTGCAGCTGATTGATACTCCGCATTTCCCCGCCGAGTACAAGGAAGGCGCCGAAGGTGCGCGCCAGGCGCTGAATCGTCTGCGTGATGAGCGCGAGCTGGACTGGGTATTCCTGTCGCCACCGGCGCTGTTGCAGCCGGGCGAGCGTAGCGGCCAGTATGTGGTCGGCGGCGAGCAGTTGCTGATGAATGGCGATGCACCAGCCAGTATCAGCGTGGCAGATCTGGCGGTGGCGATTGTGGATGAAATCGAACAGCCACGTCACTCGCGCCAGCGTTTCACTGTTGCAGCCGCCTGAGGCTGAACGTCAGGCCGCGTTGCGGCCAACAATAACGGGGTGCGGCTTAGCCGCGCCCCTTGCCTTTGCCGCTATCGCCTTTTTCTTTCCCTTCCTTGCTATCGCTACTTTGACTGTTGCTGTCTTTTTCGGCCTTGCCGCTGCTGTCATGGCTATGGTCATCGCCGCTGGCGTGTTCGCTTTCATTTTCCTGATGTTGGCCAGTACGGGAAGCATCATCCGTACCGGACTTCTTGCCGGCAATCGCCGGGCGTTCACCCGGTATGGCCGGAGCGGTGCCGGAGCGTGTGGTGACGGCTTCGCCGGCTATGGTCAGCTTGCCGCGCACGCGATTGAGATCGCCTTGCGAGATGCCTTCGATGCGCAGCAGATCACGGCTCGAGGTGAAGGCACCGTTGGCCGTGCGTGCGGCAATGATCCTGTCGGCATCGGTAGTACTGAAGCCGGCAGTGACGAGTTCTTCGCGGCTGGCATCGTTGATATCGAGTGCCAGCGCAGGGGGGGCCAGCAGGGCCAATAACAGTAATAGCGCTTTCATGATGGTGCTCCGTCGCAGATCCTGAAAACAGTATAGAAGCCTTGTAAGTATTGGCTGTGCGGGCTTTGGGTGCGTCGTTTTGCCGGCTGTAAGGCCGATGAGGCCAAGGGTGTTGCCAAAATGTTTACGGAAAGCGGGCTTGTGTACTAAAAATTTATATTGGGTATGCGTAAGGGATACAATCCCCGAAATTTTTAGGCGAGATGTCATGATTCTGAAAGAAAAGTGTATTGGCGAAGAGTTGCCCGCGGCAGTGGTTCTGGCCGAGCGTGAGGTGGCATTCTATTTGCGGCGCTTTTTTGCCGAAGATGACGAGGTATATGTACTGGGTGATATCAGATTGCAGCTGGGCGAGGACATGCTGGAGCTCGACCACGTGCTGATACATCAGGGTGGCATCACCATTATTGATAGCCTGTCGCTGGCGGGGCAGTTTGAAACCTTGCCTGATGGTCGATGTTTGCTCTGGCGCGGGGATGTCGCAACGCGAGTCAGCAACCCGCAATCACTGGCCTCCAGCCGCATCAGCCGTTTGCGCCATTATCTGCAAGGCCTGGCCTGGCAGCCCGGCATGATAGATGGCTTGAGTATCGACAGCTTGCTGGTGCGCACCGGCGAGGGCGAAGCCGGCTTGCCTAAAGAGCCGGGCTTTGCTGAGGCCTGCCATGTCGACATGCTGTGCAAGCGTATTCGCGCACGCGCACCGCTTGGCGTGTCCTTCCTGCCACTGCATCGCAAGGTGTTGGGCGAGTACCTGATCCGCGTGCACCAGACGAGCCGCGATGCCTCGCGGCATATGGCTTACTAGCTCGCAACCGTCGCCTGTGGCGGGGTAAACTGCAGGTGCTTGCCGAGCTGGTCTGCGCTGACCGGCTTACACAATAAAAAGCCCTGCAACTCGGCCTGCGGGTGATGCTGGCGGATATAGCTCAGGTCATCCAGCGCATCAATCCCTTCACACACCACCCGCAATTTCAGCTCTTTGGCGATCAGGATCACGCCATTCATGATCAGCTGGGCGCTGCCGCTCTGGGCAATACCCTTGATCAGCGACCTGTCCAGTTTCAGCTCGGTAATCGGCATGTCGCGCAGGTGTTCGAGATTGGTATTGCCACGGGCAAAGTCATCCAGCGCCAGCTCGAAACCTTTCATGCGCATGCGCAGCAGCGAAGACAGCGAGTGGCCCAGATTGCTGAAGGCAATGCCCTCGGTAATTTCCAGCGAGATGCGGCTGGGGCTGACATAGCGCTTGTCTACTTCTCGAATCAGCCAGTCATAAAAATCACTGTCGTTAAGCAGCGCGCCAGACAGATTGATGCATAGCCTGACATTACGCATGCCGTCGTGGCGCGTCAGCATGTCCAGCGAGGTTTGCACGATGCGGCGGGTCAGCGGCAGGATCAGATTGTCGTTTTCCAGTTTTTCGACAAAAGCCGCCGGCCCCAGCAGGCCGTAATCCGGATGCTGCCAGCGTGCCAGTGCCTCGATCTGGCTGGCTTGCCAGTCGCGCTGGCGATAAACCGGTTGGTAATGGGCGAGAAACTGGTTGTGAGACAGGCCATACAGAATTTCTGCCACGCTGACGGTGTGGCGGTCGCTGATATCGGGTGGCAGGGCCGTCAGCAAGCGCTTGACCTCATCCTGGAATTGCTGCGGTTTGATCGGCTTGCTTAATTGTCCGATAGCCGGATAACCGAGCGCCGCCGCGGCGCGGGTGCAGCCATTCAGCAGCTCGGGCACATGGCCGCTCAGCAGCAAGAGCTTGGGCAGCTTGCGCAGCATCGACAGCTCTTGTGTCAGGCGAATGCCATCCATGCCCGGCATATTGATGTCGGTAATCACCAGATCCAGCTCCGCCATGCGCTGTGCCTGCAACATGGCGCGTTGGCCATCAATTGCCTGATGCACGACGACATCGGGCAACTGCTGACACAACATCACCAGGATTTCGAGCTGGCTGGGGCTGTCTTCGGCAATCAGGATGTGCTGGGGCATTTTTTGCATCCGTAATATCAGTTGACCCAGTATAGCCCCAGCCAGTGCCGGCCATGCCGGATTCCTTGCTGTGAAAGGGGTGATTCAGTCGGCATGAGGCTTGGCGGCTGGCGGCCAACCATTCATCGGCGATGACAACCGTTTATCGCATGACACACACCGGCAGTCAGGCCGCCGGCAAGATGCATGCACCGATCAGGCAAGGAGGAGTGGCAAATGCGTGTGTTGTTGGGTGTGATGTTATTGGCAGGCAGTGGCGCAGGGGTGGCCGCAGATCTGCAACTGGGTCTGGCGGCCGGGTCTGGCCAGAGTGTTTATCGTGGCGAGAGCGGCAAGGCATTCGTGATGCCGCTTGCGATCTACGAAGGTGAACATTTCTTTGTCAGCGGCAGCAGTTTTGGCTGGAAGCAGCCGCTGAATGACTGGTTGAGCGCCGGCGTGCTTGGCGAGATCGAATTCAACAGTTTTACTCCAAAGGATAACGATCTGGCCGAGATGAAACAGCTCGACAAGCGCAAGGCAGGGCTTTTGCTCGGCGGCATGCTGTCAGCCAGCCTTGGCAATCGCGCCAGCGCCAGTCTGAGTCTGCTGCAGGATGCTGGCCGCCGGCATCGCGCGTTGATTCCGACCGTGCAACTTGATTACCACCTGACTGCGCCTGACGCGCGCCAGCATTGGTCGCTGACCGCTGCGGCCAGCCAGTTGTCGCAGGAGTATATGCAGTACTACTATGGCGTCGGCATCATGGAGAGCTTTCGTAGCGGCCTGCCCATTTATCAGGCCAAAGCTGGCAGCCGTTACAGCCTGGCACTGAACTGGCGCTACGGACTGAGCCGCGACATGGCCTTGCTGGCGCGCGTCAGCAGCGAGCATCTGCCGGTCAGCCTGCAATGGCAGGCCGAGCAGCGCAGCGGGAGTCCGATGGTCAAGCGCAGCAGCACCAGCGCGGCGATGCTGGGCCTCAGCTACCGGTTCTGAATTTAGTCATAACAACATCATCAGGAGGCATCATGCTGGTTTATATCGTCAAGGCACCGTTGTGGGTATGGCCGTTGCTGGGCTGGCTTTGCTATATGGGCTGGAAGCAAAGCCGGCTTTATCGGGTGATGCCGAACCGTTTGCTGATCATGCCGGTACTGTTCTTGCTGCTGTCGATACAGGCAGCCGGCAGTCTGGCCAGCCAGACGGCGATGCTGGCCTGGTTGGGCGGCGTGTTGGCGGGTGTGGTGCTGCTTGGCCAGTGTTTGCCACCGGCCAGCCGCGGGCTGGATGAGGCCGGGCGCTTGCAGGTGGAAGGCAGCTGGCTGCCGCTGACGGCGATGTTGACGGTGTTCTGCCTCAAGTATGCGATGGGCGCGGCGGCGGCGACGCACTCAACATTCTGGCTGCAGACGCTGCCCTTGCTGATCAGCAGCAGTGTGCTGGGCATGGTCAGCGGCATGTTCGCCATGCGCGCGGCCCTGCTGTGGCGGCAGGCGCGGCAGTGGCGATTGGCCATGGCCTGAGATGAATGGCGTCTGAGGAGAATGTGCATGAAAAAAGCCGGGTCAGCTGACCCGGCTTTTTTCATGCCGGCAACCAGTGCGCGGGCAAGGTGTGTTGCCAGCCGAATTCAGTCAGCAGCCTGGCAAAGTCACCACTCAAGGGCGCGGTCAGGCACAGTGGCTGGCCGCTATGCGGGTGGGTGAGCTGCAACTCGACCGCGTGCAACAGCATGCGGCCAACCTGATACTGCGTCTGGAAAAAGCGGTTATGCACGCCCTTGCCGTGGGTGGCGTCGCCAATGATGGGGTGGGCGATGTGCTTGAGATGGCGGCGCAGCTGGTGGCGGCGGCCGGTCTCCGGGGCCAGCTGCACCAGCGCGTAGCGGCTTTGCGGATAACGATCCACTGCAAAGGGCAGGGTGCAGCGCGCCAGCGTCTGATAACGGGTAAAGGCTGGCTGCGCATTCAGCGCGGCATTGTCGTGCACATACTCGCGCTCGTCCGGCTGGCGGGTAATCGGGTGGTCGATCTCGCCGCTGTCGGCCGGGTGGCCGCGCACCACGGCCAGATAGGTCTTGGCCGGCGCGCGGCTGGCAAAGGCATCGTTCAGCAGGCGGGCGGTGGCGCTGTCCAGCGCAAACAGCAGCACGCCGCTGGTGCCGCGATCCAGCCTGTGTACCGGAAACACCTGCTGGCCGATCTGGTCACGCAGCAGCTGCACGGCAAAGCGCGTCTCGCGGCGGTCGATCTCGCTGCGGTGCACCAGCAGGCCGGAAGGTTTGTCGATGGCAATCAGATGTTCATCGCGATAGAGAATGGTCAGCATGGTATCCGGCCGGCAAAAGAAGGCGCGTAGTGTAACAGCAGGCGGCGGGTGCGGCTGCCGGCGCGCGGCGGCAAAACGTGAATATGCACACTGCCGGCAAAAACCGCCGTCATCGGCTTTTTTTTTGTAGGCAGAAAGAGAACAATGCCGGCTCGGCCGCGTTTGCGGCCAACCTTTAACCTGCCCAAGACCATCGCCCCGTGCTGACTGCTGCCATTACCGCCCGGCTTGCCGAAGTGCTTGCCTTTGCCAACGACCCTGTCTTTGCCACGCCACTGGCCGATGCCGATGCCCGCCGCTGCCTGCAGCAAGGCCGGCAGGCGGTGGCCGCGATGCTGCAGCAAACGCAGACGGTGACTGCCGTGCAGCTTGGCGAGTTGGCCGCACTCTTGCAAGCGCTGCAACAAAAAGTGCGCGAGCTGAACAACCGCCAGCCGCAGCACGCCTTGCTGGCAGCGGTGCTGGCGCAAGGCGTGGCACTGGGCCGCTTTGGCCTGGCCTTGCCGTGGCAAGAGCAGGCGATGCAGCAGCAGGGCTTTTTTGCCAGCAACAAACCCAAGATCGAAGCCTGCCAGCAGGTATTGCTGGCGGCATTCGATGTGATGACCAGCCATGCACTAGGCTACAGCCCGGTGCCAAAAGGCGTCTGGCTGGGCTGCCATCAGCTGTACCGGCAGATACTGGCGCAAGGCTGGGAGGGCAAGAGTGCCGGCGCGCGTGAGGAGACACTGGCGACGCTGTACCGCCGTTTGCTATTGCTGGGCATGGCCTCCAGCAACCGCATGGATCTGGCGCGCATTTTCTGCCTGATCAATATCGTCAGCGAAGGCGCGCCGCATGTGCAGCTGATTCCGCTGCCGGCCGGGGCTGATGCGCCGGGCTATGCACTGGATATGTATGCCGACCAGCCGCCGCGCTTTGGCCAGCATCGCCGCAAATACCTGCATGCTGACCAGCACTTCCTGCTGGGCACCCACCGTGCGCTGCAACACTGGGAAGAAAAAAGCCAGACCGTGCAGATGCCGGACGCCAACAGCCAGCTGCAACAACAGCTGGTGTTGCGCCTGCGTCAAGAGTGGGTACAGCCGCCGCAACGTCGCCAGCTACGCCTGCACAGCAAGAATCACGAGCAAGTGCACGTGCACATCGGGCTGGATGCCTGCTGGCAGATGTTGCACGAGCCGGCCGCCTACCAGCAGCCGCCGCTGCCGATGGCGGTGTGCAATATGAGCGCCGCCGGCTATCTGCTGGCCGGCAAGCTCGGCGCGGTGGTGCTGCGCAGTGGCGATCTGGTGATGGTGCAGCGCGAAACCCGCTCGTGGCTTTTGGGCGTGGTGCGCTGGATCAATCGCCTGAGCCCCGCCGGCGAAACCGAATTCGGCATCGAAATCATCGGCAAGACACCCGAAGCCATCATGGTGAAGCCGGTTGTCACCCACGAGGCCGAGCAGCCGCAGCAGGCAATCCGCCTGCCGGCTAACTCGCGGCTGAACCAGCAGGATGTGCTGGTGATGCCGGGCAAGCTCTACCAGGCCTTGCGCCAGTTCGAGCTGAGCCAGCAAGAAGGCATCGTGCTGGTGAAGGCGCACCGCCTGCTGCATCAGACCGGTTATTTCCAGTTCATCGAGGTGCGGCCGGAAAACCGCTAGCCCGACCGGCGGTATAGGCCGGTTCATCCGGATTTCACCCATTGCGGCCAACCTTGTATGAGGTTGGCCGCAATGCATTCTAGCTATGCGGATGGCGTGCGCCGTGGCAGAATCCCGCCCCCGTTTCGGCATCAGGAGGCCAGCATGCAACGCATCAACATCATCGGCACCAGTGGCAGTGGCAAATCGACACTCGGCAAAGCGCTGGCAGCGCGGCTGCAGGCACCGTATATCGAGATGGACAGCCTGTACTGGCTGCCCGCCTGGCAAAACCGTGACGACGACGCCTTTTTCACCCTGCTGGCCAGCAAGCTGCAAGGCGAGCGCTGGGTGCTGGACGGCAACTACGGCCGCAGCCAGCCGGTGAAATGGGTGCAGGTCGATACCATCATCTGGCTGGACTACAGCTGGCCGCGCACCGTCTGGCAGGCCTTGCGCCGCGCCATCACGCGCTGCTGGCAAGGCCGCGAACTCTGGCCCGGCACCGGTAATGTCGAAAGCTGGCGACAGACCTTCTGCAGCCGCGACTCGGTGTTGCTGTGGACGCTGCAAACCTGGCGCAGCAACCGCCAGCGCTATCAGGCCCTGCTGCAAGACCCGGCCTACGGCCATATCCGCTTCATCCGCCTGCATAGCCCGGGCCAGACACGGCAGTGGCTGGCGAGAGTGGCGCAAGGTTAAATGACCTGCAGTCGGAGATTGCTCAGGGCGTGCTGCGAGCAGACAAGCCTTGCGGTCAAGGTCGGCCGCTAGGCCATACCCGCGGAGCGCGGCTAGGATTTTATGGTGTGGCGCGGGTATCGCCTGTGGTGAACCCGCTCTACAGGGCTATACCCGCGCTATGTGGCTATTTTGAGTGTCCATCGATGAATTTCAAAAATATATCCTGTGTTTGTGATGTGGCATTCTTGAAAAATGGGCGCTTTTCACCTTCAGTAAGGTGAAGATCTACAATCTTAGCTATTTGTCGTTTTTCAAGTAGATCAGCTCTTGTGTAATAATCGCGAATTTCTAGTACCTCTCCTCTGGATAATATTGGCTCAAGTTGTTCAAGTATAACTCTGCCGATATAGTTTCCATCGTTTCTCTTAAGATTTCTGAAACATTCAAATAATGTCTCTTTGCATAAAAATTTTCCTTTTCCAAAGAATTTTGCAACATACACGGAAACAAACTCTGGGGCAATTTCCCTATTGAGCCATGGCTTCATTGTTGCGCTGATTTCTTTGATTTCATTTGATTCAAACAAGTGCTCGTTTTTTGTTACCGCATCGAGGACGTATGGTATAAATTGGGGGAATTTATTAATATTCCTCATTAATGAAATTAAGCTAGATGAATTTGATTGGGCAATGCTTGCTTTTGTTGTGGTGGTAATTGTTTTGGGTTCTATTAGGAAATTATTCTCAATCATTGATAGGAGCTGGTTGATATCTTTACTCATTAGTGATTGTTTTTCGGTGGCACTCATAGACCTAAATTTTGTCGGGATCAGGCCTGAGTAACCTCTTATTATTCTTGCAGTTTCAACTTTGCTATCTTTTTGCTCGCAATCATTTACAGAGTTTGGTTTTTGTTCTTCTATTTTGGTTTGCGTGGCGCCATTGCCTTCTTGATTTTCTGTATCAGTGAGTAGTGAAACATCCTTTATAGATGTTTTGCTTGTATTGAGAAATAATCCCTCTTTTGATAGTTTGTCTACTAGCAGTGCAAGCCATCTGTGCGCTGTTGCTGCATCAGGCGCGAATAATCTAAAATCATCAACAAACCTGCAGTACGAAATGTTGTGAGATAAAAGGTAATTATCAATTTCAATTAGTGCAACCTCCGCTAGTATTCGACTCGCGTTTGATCCAACCGGTAGGCCATATGAATCTCGATTAGACCAAAACAGTAGTAATTCATTTATTTGCCCGACTATTTTTTTATCTATCTTCTTGATTGAGGCTAGGATGCACTCCAGTCTATGGATATTTATTCTGTCATAAAAATTCGCAATATCACACGAGACAATTACATTTACATTTTTCTGTTTTGATTTGTTGTGTACATGATTTCTGAATGCGGTGAAGCCATACTTTGGATCGAACAAATATCCATCTTCTGGTTTAAAGCGGTATGAAAATACTACATTCTTGCTTTTGTTTACCCTTTCTATTTCAATGAGATGTGTGATTTGTAGAACTAGAGATAAATATTTTATCTCGTCTAGTAATTGCACCATTGCACATTTTCTGAAATCAAAAAATTCTTTTTTTGGTGCTAAGATGTGGCTAATCGGGGTAAAGCCCATCTCCTTTATTTTGTTGTTTATAAGTGATGCCTTTACTGTTGCTTTCACTTCGTTTTTTATTATGGTTTTTTTAAGTAAATCGATTTCGAATGGACGAGTGAAAACATCGACATCGGTTATTCCCTCTTTAAGGATGTTTTCAATTGCGATATCTATTGCGTTGGAAATATTCATCAAAACTCCATCGATTTCAAGTTGTTACTAATTCGAAATTTTATATTGATTGTCAATGTGTTATGCCGGTTGGTCTGAAATCAAGCTGACTTACAGCCTGATCCTGAACTCGCTTGACGTTCTTCATCATTAGCTGCATTTCCGGAATCCCGCAGCCCGGCCAAGTCTACCCTTGCGGGGTTTTTGATGCTAGGTAATTTCAATGGGTTTTGGCATATACTTATGCGGACGTGGGTAACTCATTCGCATCATTGATTCACAGCCTGCAGTTGGTGTGGCCATTGGAAAAATAACTTGAATGATGTGTATTCAAGTGATTGTTCTTAAATAGAAAAGCCCTGCGGCCAACCTTTTGCAAGGTTGGCCGCAGGGCTTTTGTGAGACAGGGTCGATTACTTCACTACCACCTTGTTGAAGTTGACGCGGCCGAAGGGGCTGACTTGGTAGCCGCTGACATTGGCGGTGGTGAGTACCGCGGCGGTCGGGTGGGCGATAGGCAGCCACAGTGCCTGATCCTTGATGATCTGCTGGGCTTTCTGGTAGTTGGCCGCACGCTGTTTGGCATTGGCCAGTTTGCGGGTGTCGGTAATCAGCTTGTCCAGCTGGGCGTCGCAATAGCGGGCGAAGTTGGTGCCGCTTTGCACGGCGGCGCAGCTGAATTGCGGGGTGAGGAAGTTATCGGCGTCGCCATTGTCGCCGGCCCAGCCCATGAACAGCAGATCATGCTCGCCAGCTTTGCCGCGCTTGATCAGCTCGCCCCATTCGATGACCTTGATTTCGGCTTTGATGCCGATCTTGGCCAGGTCGTTTTGCAGCAGCTCGGCACCGGCTTTCGGGTTCGGATTCAGCGTGCTGCCGGTCGGGCGCGTCCAGATGGTGGTGGCAAAGCCGTTGGGCAGGCCGGCGCTGGCCAGCAGGGCCTTGGCGCGTTCCAGATCGCGCGGGTAGTCCTTCACGTTCTTGTCGTAACCGAAGGTGGACGGCGGGAAGGGGTTGACGGCCGGGGCGGCGCTGCCGGCAAACACGGCCTTGAGGTAGCTGGCCTTGTCGAAGGCGAGGTTGACGGCCTGGCGCACGCGCTTGTCGTCAAACGGCTTGTGCTGGGTGTTGAGCGCGACAAAGCCGGTGGAGAACATCGGCGTGGTCAGCACCTTGATGCGCGGGTTGCCGGCTACGTCGTTGATGTCTTGCGGCTTGGGCGACAGCGCCAGCTGGCATTCGCCGGTCAGCAGTTTCTGGCTGCGCACTGCCGAGTCTGGGGTGATGGCGTAGGTCAGCCGCTCGATGGCCGGCTTGCCGCCAAAGTAGGCGGTGTTGGCGGTGTAACGCACCGCGCTGTCCTTGCTGAAGCTCAGGAAGACAAAGGGACCGGTGCCGACGGGCTGGCTGTTGAGTTTGTCAAAGTCGCCGGTCTTGGCAAGGTTGGCCGCATATTCGGCCGAGTAGATGCTGCCAAAACCCATGGTCAGCAGCGGCAGCAGGGTGGCATCGGGCTGGTTGAGGTCAAAACGCACGGTGCGGTTGTCGACTTTCACCACGGCCTTGATCAGTTTGTCGAGCTGGAAGGATTTGGCGTGCGGGTAGCCGGTCGGGGCGCTCTTGAACCACGGATGGTTGCTGTCCAGCATGCGCTGGAAGCTGAACAGCACGTCGTCGGCATTCAGCGTGCGAGTAGGCTTGAACCACGGTGTGCTGTGAAAACGCACGCCATCGCGCAGGGTGAAGGTCAGCGACTGGCCGTCGGCGGCGACTTTCCAGCTTTGCGCAAGGCCGGGTACGACTTTGCCGGCGGCGGCATCGTAATTGACGAGACGGTCAAAAATCACGTCGGCGCTGGCATTGGTGGTGGTCAGCGAGTTGAAACGCACCACATCAAAGCCTTCGGGGCTGGCCTCGGTGCAGACGACCAGGGGTTTGGCCTGACTCGCGCCGGCCAGCGCAAGCAATACAGCAGTGGTAATCAGCGGGTAACGCATGATGTCTCCTGAGGCAAGGTGAAGCCTGGCCGCAGGGTGCTGCAGCGCAGAACAGATAGTGAGAGAGCATAACGGCGGCAGCTGCCTGCGCCAACATTAAATAGGCATAAGCAAATCGGATATCGGCAGAAGCCGGTTTTTGCTGTGAGCCGCGCTGTGGCAAGGCAGGTATTTGATACAGGCAAGTGTTATGGTATAACGCCAACTTTGTTACTGTATAACGAGACTGCCATGCCTCAGAATCAAGCAGACCAGCGCCTGCCCGTTACCGTTCTTTCCGGTTTTCTCGGGGCGGGCAAGACCACCTTGCTCAATCACATCCTGAACAACCGCGAAGGTCGGCGCGTAGCGGTGATCGTCAACGATATGTCCGAGGTGAATATCGACGCGCGGCTGGTGCGCGAGGGCGGTGCCGCCTTGAGTCGTGCCGAAGAAAAGCTGGTCGAGATGAGCAATGGCTGTATCTGCTGTACCTTGCGCGAAGATTTGCTGATCGAGATTCGCAAGTTGGCCGCAGCCGGCCGTTTTGACTATCTGCTGATCGAATCGACCGGCATTGCCGAGCCGCTGCCGGTGGCCGAGACCTTCACCTTCCGTGATGACGACGGCCACAGCCTGTCCGATATTGCTCGCCTCGATACCATGGTGACGGTAGTGGATGGCTATAACTTCTTGCGTGATTACAGCTCGCGCGATTTGCTGGCCGAGCGCGGCGAGCAGGCCGGCGAAGAGGACGAGCGCACGGTGGTGGATCTGCTGATCGAACAGATCGAATTCTGCGATGTGATCGTGCTGAACAAGACTGACCTGATGTCGGCCGAGGCGATCAGCCAGCTGGAGGCGATTCTGGCGAGCCTGAACCCGCGCGCGCGCATCGTGCACAGCAGCTTTGGCAAGGTGGCGCTGGACAGCGTGCTGGATACCGGCCTGTTTGATTTTGATGCCGCGGCCGATGCGCCGGGTTGGTTGCAAGAGCTGCGTGGCGAGCATGTGCCGGAAACCGAAGAATACGGCATCTCCAGCTTTGTCTATCGCCAGCGCCGGCCGTTCCACCCGGCGAGGCTGCATGCCTGGCTGCAGCAGGGCTGGCCGGGTGTGGTGCGCTCCAAGGGTTATTTCTGGCTGGCGACCCGGCCGATGCTGGTGGGCAGCTGGTCGCAAGCCGGTGCGGTCAGCCGGCACGAGCTGGCCGGGCTGTGGTGGGCGGCGATGGATCAGGCCGACTGGCCGCAGGACGACGACAGTCGCGCGATGATTGCCAGCCGTTGGGAAGAGCCGTGGGGCGATCGCCAGCAGGAGCTGGTGCTGATCGGCATGGGCATGGATCAGGCTGCGCTGACAGCCGCATTCGATGCCTGCCTGCTGAGCGAAGACGAAATGGCACTGGGGCCGCAAGGCTGGCTGGCGTTGCCGGACCCGTTCCCGCGCTGGGAAATCGCCGAAGAAGACGAGGCCGCATGAACGCGCGCGTGCCTGGCCAAGGCGAGCTGGCCATCGGCAGCGATCTGGCGCTGCTGTCACAGATTTTCGAGCCAGCCGTGCAACTGGCTTGCTGGCAGCGTCCTTTGCCGCAGGCTATCGCCGACTATCTGCAGACCCTGGCCGCCAGTAACAATCTGCCTTTGGGGCAGCGCGGCTTGCTGAAAGACAGCGAGCTGCCGGTGCTGGATTACTGGCCGGCAGGGGCAGGGCGCGAGGCGATGGTGGCCGAGATTGCCTGGCTGGCCAGCCTGCTGACGACGTTGCTGGATTGTGATGGCGTGAGCTGGCGCATCGAGGTGCTGAACAAGGCGATGTGCCCGCGTTTTCATATCGACCGCACCGGCATCCGCCTGGTCAGCACCTGGCTTGGGCCGGGCACCGAGTGGCTGGCTGGCGAGCAGCTGCCGCGCCACAAACTCGGCCAAGGCAGCGGCGGTTTGCCGGACGAGGCTTCCGGCCTGATGGACGGTCAGCAAGTCGGGCAAAGCCAGCCGGGAGATGTGCTGCTGTTGAAGGGCAGTCTGTGGCAGTACAACGCCGGCAAGGGAGCGGTGCATCGCTCGCCGCAGGTGGCAGCCGGCCAGCCGCGCGTGCTGCTGGCAATGGATGGCTGGTGGCAGTAAGCGGTAAAGCCTGGCCGCAGTCTCAGGCCAGCGCCAGCTGGCTGCGGGCCTCGCTGTTGGCCGCCGATTGCAGCCGCGCTTGCGGCCGGCCAAGATGATAGCCCTGTAGCAGGTCAGCACCGCTGTCGATGGCGAGGCTGGCCTGTTCGGCTGTTTCGATGCCTTCGCACACCAGAGTGGCATCCAGCTCGTGAATCAGCCTGATCAGCGAGGGGTAGATTTTGCGGATGCGTGCCTGCAGCATGGCTTGCACCGTCAGGCTACGGTCGAGTTTGACGATGTCGGGTTGCAGGGCGATCAGGCGATCAAAATTCGAGTGGCGCGCGCCAAAATCGTCAATCGCAATGCGAAAACCACAGGCGCGATAAGCACTGACGGCCTCACGCAGCAAGCCGGGGTCGTCGATTTCGGACTCGATGATTTCCAGCACCACTTGCGAGGGTTTGAGGCCACAGCAGGCCAGCAAGCGTTCGAAAGTGACGCCATGTTGGCCGCTGGCAATGGCCAGCAGGTGGCGGCCGTTGACGTTGAGAAACAGCTGCTGCCTGCCGCCTTGCTGCACATAGTTGAGGCTGTGCATCACCCGGCACAGCCGGTCTATCAGCACCACCTGCGCTTGCTCGCCCTGACTCTCGAACAGCAAGTCGGGCGGAATCTGCCGCCCCTGGCCATTGTTGGCACGCAATAGCGCCTCGTGGCCGTAGAGACTGCCGTCTGCTGCCAGTATCGGCTGAAAATGGCTTTGCATCTGCAAGGCACCAAGGCGGGCATGGGTGCCGTGATCGCCAAAAATCAGCTGGGGCGCGGGGCCGCCCCCGGTCTGTTGGGCGGCAAAATATCTGAGCAGGGCTTGCAGGTTCATCATGATGCTTAATCGGCGCCATCCGGTTGCAGCGCGCGGCGGATGCTGTCTTCGTCCAGTGCCGGCGAGCACAGCGACAGAAAACGGTAGGCATACTGGCGCAGATAATGGCCACGACGGATGGCGATGCGCGTGGTCTGGTGGTCAAACAGCGCCGGGCCTTCGGCTTCGCGCAGATTGCTGTCGCGCTGGCTGTCATACGCCATCGAGGCGATGATGCCGATGCCCATGCCCAGCTCGACATAGGCCTTGATCACGTCGGCATCGAGGGCGGCCATCACGATGTCGGGGTTCAGCCCTTCTTCGGCAAAGGCGGCGTCGATCTGCGCGCGGCCGGTAAAGCCTTCGTGGTAGGTGACAATCGGGTAGTCGGCCAGCGCCTGCAGGCTCAGCTCGCGCTGGTGTATCGGGTGATCCGGAGGCGCAATCACCGTGTGGTGCCAGCGATAGTAGGGGAAGGAAACCAGCTCGGGCACATTGCCGACGCCTTCGGTGGCGATGCCGATATCGGCTTCGCCCGACATCAGCAGGCGCACCAGCTCGTCCGGGCTGGCTTGCAGTAGCACCAGATGCACCTTGGGGAAGGCGCGCTTGAAGGCACTGACCACCGGCGGCAGCGCATAGCGCGCCTGGGTGTGGGTGGTGGCGATGGTGAACTGGCCTTCATCGCACTGGCTGTACTGTTCGGCCAGCCGCTTGATGTTGGCCGCATCCAGCAGCATGCGCTCGACAATGCCCAGCAGATCCTTGCCCGGCGCGGTCAGACCGAGAAAACGCTTGCCCTTGCGCACAAACAGCTCGACGCCCAGTTCGTCTTCGAGATCCTTGATGTGTTTGGAGACGCCGGATTGCGAGGTAAACAGCGCGGCGCCGACGTCGGTCAGATTGAAGTTCTGCCGCACGGTTTCGCGGATGATGCGTAATTGCTGGAAATTCATGCTGCACCTGTCGTTTCGTGGTGGGCAAAGGTGCGCAGGCTGCGTGGCAGCAGACGAACCGGTTCGCCGGGGATAAGGTTGGCCGCAAGCGGATGCGGCAATTCGACTTCAAAATGCTGGCCGGCCAGCTCGTTGCGGCCCAGCAGCTCTATACGGGTAATCGCGCCTAGCGGCAGCACGCGGCTGATGCTGGCTGGCAGGCCGTCGCCATGTTCGCGGCGCACGATGTCCAGTTCGTGCGGGCGGACAAAGGCAATCACCTTGCCTTGCGCCGCGCCACTGTCCGGCAGGGTGCTGTCGCCGATGGCAATGCCGCCGGCGCTGGCGGTGCCTTCAAAACGGTTGGCATGACCGAGGAAGCCATAGACAAAGGCACTGGCCGGCTGGGCATAGACTTCGGCCGGGCTGCCGACTTGTTCGATCTGGCCGTGATTCATCAGCACGATGCGGTCGGCAACCTCCAGTGCTTCTTCCTGATCGTGGGTGACGAAGATGGAGGTGATGTGCAGCTCGTCATGCAGGCGACGCAGCCAGCGGCGCAGCTCTTTTCGCACCTGCGCATCCAGCGCGCCGAAAGGCTCGTCCAGCAGCAGCACCCGCGGCTCGACCGCCAAGGCGCGCGCCAGTGCGATACGCTGACGTTGGCCGCCGGACAATTGCGCCGGATAGCGGTCGGCCAGCCAGTCCAGCTGCACCAGATTCAGCAGCTCGTGCACCTTGCGGGCGATGTCGGCCTCGCTCGGGCGCTGTTTTTTCGGCTTCATGCGCAGGCCGAAGGCGATGTTGTCAAACACCGTCATGTGGCGGAACAAGGCGTAATGCTGGAACACGAAGCCGACCTGACGTTCGCGCACCGGTGTCAGTGCGGCGTCTTCGCCGTCGATATACACCTGGCCGCTGTCGGCACTTTCCAGCCCGGCGATCACGCGCAGTAGCGTGGTCTTGCCGCAACCGGACGGGCCGAGCAGGGCGACCAGCTCGCCAGCAGGAAAGTCGATATTCAGGCCGCCCAGCGCCACATGCTGGCCAAAGCGTTTTTGCAGGTTTTCAACACGGATGGTCATGGGATGTCCCTTTATCAGTGGGCGTGGCCGGCACGGGCGGCGACGTGGTGTTTGATAGCCAGCGTTACCAGCGCCAGCAAGGCCAGCAGCGAGGCCACGGCAAAGGCGGCGGCAAACTGGTATTCGTTGTAAAGAATCTCGACATGCAGCGGCAGGGTGTTGGTTTCGCCACGGATATGGCCGGATACCACCGACACCGCGCCGAATTCGCCCATGGCGCGCGCATTCGACAGAATCACGCCGTAGAGCAAGGCCCAGCGCACATTCGGCAGCGTCACATGCCACAGCACCTGCCAGCCGCGTGCACCCAGCACCACGGCGGCTTCTTCTTCCTCGCGGCCTTGGGCTTCCAGCAGCGGAATCAGCTCGCGCGCCACAAAGGGCACGGTGACAAACACGGTGGCAAGCACGATGCCGGGCACGGCAAAAATCACTTTCAGATCGTTGGCGGCCAACCACGAGCCAAACCAGCCGTGGCTGCCGAACACCAGCACATAGATCAGACCGGCCACCACGGGCGACACCGAAAACGGCAGGTCGATCAGCGTGATCAGCAGCTGCTTGCCACGAAAGTCGAAGCGGGTAATCGCCCAGGCAGCGGCAATGCCGAACACCAGATTCAGCGGCACGGCGATGGCTGCGGCCAACAGGGTGAGCTTGAGCGCGGACAGTGCGTCAGGTTCGCTGATGGCGGCGAGATAGGTTTCCCAGCCCTTGGCCAGTGCCTCGCTGAATACCACGATCAAGGGCAGCAGCAAGAACAGGAAGAAAAAGCCGAGGCCTAGCGTCAATACGGTGGCGCGTACCCAGCCGCTTTCGCGGGTGGCGGCCTTGCTTTGCAGCAGGCTTGCCTGGTCGCCGGGGGTGAAGCTCAGGGTGGTGCTCATGCGCGGGCCTCCTTGCGGTGACGTTCTTGCCAGGCTTGCAGGCTGTTGATGGCCAGCAGCAGGACGAAGGAAATCAGCAACATCACCGCGGCGATGGCAGTGGCACCGCGATAGTCGTATTGCTCGAGCTTGCTGATGATCATCAGTGGCGTGATTTCCGACACCATCGGGATATTGCCTGCGATGAAGATGACCGAGCCGTATTCGCCAACCGCACGGGCAAAGGCGAGGGCAAAACCGGTGAGCACCGCCGGGCGCAGGGTAGGCAGTACCACATGACGAATCACCTGCCAGCGGCGTGCGCCAAGACTGGTGGCGGCTTCTTCCAGTTCGGTTTCCAGATCCGCCAGTACCGGCTGCACCGTGCGTACCACAAAGGGCAGGCCGATGAAGACCAGCGCCACCAGCACGCCCAGCGGGCCGAAGGCGACCTTGATGCCCAGTGGCTCAAGCCAGCTGCCCAGCCAGCCGTTGCCGGCATACAGCGCAGTCAAGGCGATGCCGGCGACCGCGGTCGGCAGGGCGAAGGGCAGGTCGACCAGGGCGTCGATCAGCGCTTTGCCGGGAAAGGGATAACGCACCAGCGCCCAGGCCAGCAGCAGGCCGAACACGCTATTGATGAGTGCGGCCAACAGCGCCATGCCGAAGCTCAGGCGGAAGGAGGCCAGCACGCGCGGCTCGCTGACGGTAAGCCAGAAGTCCTGCAGGCTTTGCTGACTGCTGTGAATGAACACGGCGGCCAGCGGAATCAGCACGATCAGCGACAGATAACTGAGTGTCAGCCCCAGCGAGACATGAAAGCCGGGCAACACCGAATGCTTTTTCAGGGATAAGGCCATCTTGCCCTCCGGCTGGGGTTTGCGAATGACGAAATGCTAATAAGCTTTTTCATATTCTCGAAGTGAATAAAAATTATCTCTTTATGAATTTTTAGAGATAAGGATTCAAAAGTCGCCGCTGGGCCAGTGTCTTTGCAGGGTCAGCAGCTGCTCCAGCCAGTGCTGTAGTGCGGCTTCGGCTTGCGGCAGGGCGGGCAGGCGGGCAAAGGCGCTGCCCCATTGTTCGGCCTGCATCACGCTGGTTGACAGGCGCTGGCTGCCGTCATTGCTGTCGGCGTGAATCACCAGCGAAGGAAAAGGCAGCGGGGTGTCGGCCGGGTAGTGCAAGCCGGGGTTGAGCAGCAGCGCGCCGATGCAGTGCGCCTGCTGGCGGCCCCAGCGGCACAGCGGGTGGCAGGCTTCGCAGTGACCCAGCAGCAGAAAGGGCTGGTGTGGCACCAGGCCGGCATGGAGTGGCTGACCTTGCCCGGCGCTGAGGTTCAGCAGCAGCCGGGCATAAGGGTTGGCCGCATCCAGTGTGTAGACGAAATGCGGCGTCATGCCTGTCTCCGCTTAGCGTTTGGTGATCTGGTCAAACACGCCACCATCGGCAAAGTGGCGTTGCTGGGCTTTTTCCCAGCCGCCAAACAGCTCGTTGATGGTGAACAGTTTGACCTTGCTGAACTGTGCGCCGTATTTGGCGGCAATCTTGCCGTCACGTGGGCGGTAGTAGTTGGCCGCGGCCAACTCCTGACCTTGCGGGCTGTACAGGTATTGCAGATAGGCCTCGGCCACCTTGCGGGTGCCGCGCTTGTCCACCACCTTGTCTACTACGCTGACTGGCGGCTCGGCGAGGATGGACAGTGACGGCGTCACGATGTCGAAATTGCCCGGGCCCAGCTCTTTCGCGCCCAGATAGGCTTCGTTTTCCCACGCCAGCAGCACATCCCCGATGCCGCGCTGGGTAAAGCTGACCAGCGAGCCGCGCGCGCCCGAATCCAGCACCTTCACGTTCTGGAAGATCTTCTTCACGAAGTCTTGCGCCTTGGCCTCGTTACCGCCCGGCTGTTTCAGGGCATAGCCCCAGGCGGCCAGGTAGTTCCAGCGTGCGCCGCCGGAGGTCTTCGGGTTCGGGGTGACCACTTCCACATCGCTGCGGGTCAGGTCGTTCCAGTCACGAATCTGTTTCGGATTGCCTTTGCGCACCAGGAAAACGATGGTCGAGGTGTAGGGTGCGGCATTGTTTGGCAGACGTTTTTGCCAGTTTTGCGGAATCAGCTTGCCTTGCTGGTGCAGGGCGTCGATGTCGTAGCCGAGTGCCAGCGTCACCACGTCGGCCTCAAGGCCATCAATCACGGCACGCGCCTGTTTGCCGGAGCCGCCGTGGGATTGCTTCACGGTGACGGTCTCGCCGGTCTTGTCTTTCCAGTGCTTGGCAAAGGCGCTGTTGAATTCCTGGTACAGCTCGCGGGTCGGGTCGTAAGACACATTCAGCAGGGTAACGTCGGCAAAGGCGGGCAGGCTGAGGGCGGCGAGGGTCAGGGCGCTGATAAGGGTGTGGCGGGGCATATCGTTCTCCGGTCTTGTTAGGGCATGCGAAGAAGATAAGCTGGAATTTTTATAACCAGAACAATGGAAAATTCAGAATGAAAGCAGAAATTTGAATATGCAGGGTGGGGTTGGCCGCATGGCCGAATAAGCGATCGTGATGGTGTCGGTCGGAGGTTGTGGCAAGGCCGGGTGGTGCCCGGCTTTTAGCATGGCTGCTTGGAGGCGCGGGCTTGCTGCCGGAGAGATCTGGCTTGGTGGTTAGTCGGGCGAATAGCCTAGGTGTGCCTCGATCAGCTTCTCGGCATACCGCTGTTGTGACAGTTGCTGGACGGCGCTGGCAATCTTGCCAGCCTGAGCTGTCTCCAGCGCACTGGTGTTTAGATAGATGCCGATCTTGATCGGTGCGACATCCTTGATAGGCCAGCCGCCCAGCGTGCCAAGCAGGCCTTGTTTTTTCAGCGAGTAATAAGTGATATCAACCGCAAGGAAAGCCTTGTTGCGACCGGCCTGCACCATGCGAATTGCCTGCTCTTCACTACTGGCTTCGTCCAGCTGTTGGGCATCGCGCAGCGTTTGCAGTGTCTGCATCAGCGTGGGCGGAAAAACCGCGCCGCGGACAACGCCCACGCGGTAGTCATAACGCTGCAGGGCCTTGATCAGATGATCTTGCGGAGCCTGCTGGCTGATCCAGTAAGGTCGCAGCTTCAAAAGTGGATGGAACTTGCCCAGCCGGTCACGCTCCGGAGTCTGCATCAGGCCAATGATCATCTGGGTCTGATGCTGGCTGAAAGACGGGATCAGCCTGGCCATGGGCAGCATGACTTCCTGGATCTTGCAATGACTCAGTGATTCGAGTTTTTGCAGATAGCTAGGTAAATGTCTGGATGGCGCGGGGCGCAGCAAGTGCTGGGCTGATTCGGTCATGCTGACCTTGAGCTGGCAACTGGCGGGGGCGGCAAGTGTGGCTGGCAGGATGAAGAGCGGCATCAGGCTGCTGGCGACAAAGGCGGTGGCTGATTTCATGACGGTGGCGGAGCCGGGTGCGAGATTTTAAAGCTTACAAGGGTTTCATATAGAAAGAGGCAGAAGTGGCCGGGATTTTGGATTATTCCCTGCTGCTTCTGCCTTGCTTGCTATGAAATCAAATTAACCTTGCGAGTTAATCATTCATTCCTGATATTTTGATCCGCCTGGATCGCCGTCAGCGCAATGGTGTAGACGATATCGTCTACCAGTGCGCCGCGCGACAGATCGTTGACCGGCTTTTTCAGGCCTTGCAGCATCGGGCCGACCGATACCACATTGGCCGAGCGCTGTACCGCCTTGTAAGTGGTATTGCCGGTGTTGAGATCCGGGAATACGAACACCGTGGCACGGCCGGCAACCTGGCTGTCCGGTGCCTTCTGGCGGCCAACCGACTCGACGCTGGCGGCGTCGTACTGCATCGGGCCGTCAATCATCAGGTCAGGGCGTTTTTCACGCGCAATGCGGGTGGCTTCGCGTACCTTCTCGACATCGTCGCCGCTGCCGGAGCTGCCGGTCGAGTAGGAGATCATCGCCACGCGCGGCACGATGCCGAAGGCGGCAGCCGAGTCGGCCGACTGGATGGCAATATCGGCCAGCTCTTCGGCGGTCGGGTCCGGGTTGACGGCACAGTCACCATACACATAGACCTGATCCGGCATCAGCATGAAGAACACGCTGGATACCAGCTTGGCACCTGGTGCGGTCTTGATCAGCTGCAGGGCCGGGCGGATGGTGTTGGCGGTAGTGTGAACCGCGCCGGAAACCAGACCGTCAACCTCGTTCAGCGCCAGCATCATGGTGCCAAGCACCACATTGTCTTCGAGCTGCTGTTCGGCCATCGGGGCGTTGAGGCCCTTGTTCTTGCGCAGATCCACCATCGGCAGCACATAACGGCTGCGTGCCTCATGCGGATCGACAATCTCGATGCCGGCTGGCAACTCGATGCCCTCGGCCTCGGCCAACTGGCGGATTTCACGCGGGTCGCCGATCAGTACGCAGTTGGCAATGCCTTTTTCCTGACAGATGGCGGCGGCACGCACGGTGCGCGGCTCGTTGCCCTCGGGCAGTACGATGCGCATATTGGCGCGACGCGCACGTTCCATCAGCTGATAGCGGAAGGCCGGCGGCGACAGGCGCTTTTCGCGGGCCTCACCGATGCGACGGCGCAGCGCGCCGGTTTCCAGCTGCTCGGCCACGTGGGCGACCACGCGCTCCATACGCTCGCGGTCATCGGCCGGCACCTGACGGCTCATGGCGCTGATCAGGTTGGTGGTGTCCAGCGTATTGGTGTCGATGGACAGCACCGGCAGGCCGCTGTTGAAGGCCTTGTCGCACAGGCGGCTGATGTTCGGATGCGGCTCTTCGCCGCAGGTCAGCAGCAGGCCGGCCAGCGGCACGCCATTCATGGTGGCCATGGCGGTGGCGAGGATGATGTCCTCGCGATCGCCCGGGGTCACGATCAGCGCGCCCGGCTTCAGCAGGTTGACGATGTGCGGCACGCTGCGCGCCATCACCGAAATGCTGCGCACGCGGCGACGTGTCATCTGGCCGGAGTGCAGCAGTTTGGCTTTCAGGTAATTGGCAACGTCCAGCGTGCGCGGGGCCAGCAGCTCGGAATCAAACGGAATGCCGCCAAGGCAGGCAATGCGCTGGCTGTTGATCAGGCGGCTGGACTCGCTGATTTCTGCGGCCAACTGCTGGACGGACTGGCCGATCGGCAGGCGGTTGAGAATATAGCCGGCCACCTGGCGGGTCTGGCCACCAAATGCCTGGATGCTGATGTCCAGCTGTTCGGCCAGCTCGTGGCTCGGCAGTACGTTGGCCGCACCCACCAGAATCACTTCGGCCTGCAGTGTGCGGGCAATCTTGTGGTTGATATAGGTGGTGAAGACGTGCTGCTGGTCTTGCACCAGGCCTTCGACAATCACCACGTCCACATCGCGGGCCACGCTCTGGTACAGATGAACCACTTCTTCCATCAGCTGGTCGAGCAGGCCGCGGCTGAGCAGGTGCTCGGCGCGATCCATGCTGATCGGCTCGGGGGTGGCGAGGTGGCACAGTTCGCGCGCAAAGTGGCTGGAGCGCTCCGGCTCGCCCTTGGTGTCCTGGGCAATCGGCTTGACGAAGCCGATGCGCAGGCCGTCCTGCTCGAGCGCGCGAATCAGGCCCAGCGACACCGAGGTGAGGCCGGCATCAAAGCCGATAGGGGCAATCAGAAAAGTCTGCATCACGGGCTCCGGCTCAGTGGCGGGTCAGCGCGGCGGTATCCAGCGCGATCATCAGTTCTTCATTGGTGTTGATCACCAGGGCCGCAGTGCTGTCGGTGCGGCTGATGCGGCCGGACTTGCCGCGGAAGGCGGCTTCGTTGGCGGCTTCATCCAGTTGCAGGCCGAGGAAGCCCAGCAGCTTGATGACCTTGGCGCGCAGCAGTGGCGAGTTTTCGCCGATGCCGCCGGTAAACAGCAGGGCGTCGAGACGGCCCAGTGCCACGGTCATGGCGGCGATCTGCTTGGCCAGACGATAGGCAAACACTTCCAGTGCGATGATGGCGCCTTCGTGACCGTTGGCCGCTGCTTCTTCCAGCTCGCGGCAGTCGCTGGACAGCTCGGACAGGCCGAGCAGGCCGGACTGCTTGTTCAGCAGATCGGTAATGCCCTGCACATCCTTGCCCAGCTCGCCGGCCAGATAGCCGAACAGGCCCGGATCGATATCGCCGGAACGGGTGCCCATCACCAGGCCTTCCAGCGGGGTCAGGCCCATGCTGGTGTCGACGCTCTTGCCACCCAGTACCGCAGCTACCGAAGCGCCATTACCCAGATGGGCGCAAACCAGCGCGGTGTCGGCGAGATTCATGCCCAGCATTTCGGCGGCTTTGCCGGTCACGAAACGGTGGCTGGTGCCGTGGAAGCCATAGCGGCGCACGCCGTGGTCGCGGTACAGCGCCATCGGCACGGCATACAGATAAGCCTGCTGTGGCATGGTCTGGTGGAAGGCGGTGTCGAACACGGCAACCTGCGGCAGGCCCGGGAAGCAGGTGATTGCAGTGCGGATGCCTTGCAGATTGGCCGGGTTGTGCAGCGGCGCCAGTTTGCTGCAATGCTCGATGGCGGCCAGCACTTCATCATTGATCAGCGTCGAGTTCTTGAAGGTTTCGCCGCCGTGTACCACGCGATGACCGATGGCACGGATGTCCTGATCCAGGCCCTTGTCAGCCAGATAGGAAAGAATCGCCTGCATCGCGCCGTCATGGCCGTTGTTCTGCAGGCTCAGGGTGATCTTGTCGCCCTGGTATTTGAAAGTAATGCAAGCACCGTCCAGACCGAGCTTCTCGGCCAGACCGGTCAGGAGCTCCTGACCATTGTCGGCGTTGATCAGGGCGAACTTCAGCGATGAGCTGCCGCAGTTGATGACGAGGATGTGCTGGTTCATGTCAGATCCGTTAGCTGTTAGACGTCGGTTGCGAGGTCTGTGCCAATGTTGCGGTAATATTTCTTTTTATTTGGCATATATTTGTTGCCGTGCCCGCTACTGGTGGCGGGGCGACAATTATCTGCTATTTTTCTGCAATGCAACAACCAGAGTTTGTCCTTATTTTATGAGGATTTTTGTTGTTGGCCTGCAAGGCAGATTCTGAAAGAATCGTGTGGCAAGTTGATGAAAAGCAAGCCGTTTCCGGCTGAAATTTTTTCAGGCCACATTTTGGGCAGGGTTATTAATCAAATTGCTGATTAAACGCAATTAACTGGTCAAATAATGCTTGCCCGAGGGGGTGAATTGGCCCACAATCCCCACCCTTGACGCTTGCGCGGCCTGTTTTCATTTAAAAAGCTTGCCAAGTGTCTGTATAGCACTCCGTAAACTCGTTAAGAGCGAGATTCGGCTGGTCTTATATCTTCTCCCCAGGGGGTGTGGGAATTATGTCTGATCTGGCTTCGTCCCAGTTGCTGAAGGCTTCTGCAGCGCAGTTGCCTGTCTTTACCTACTTCGATCCGGCTTTTTACGAACTGGAACAGAAGACTCTCTTCGCCGATGCGCCGCAATACTATGGCCACGAGCTGATGGTGCCGAACGCCGGCGACTATCACACGCTGGACTGGATGGGCCACGGCAAAATGCTGAAAAACGTCGATGGCCAGATCAAGCTGATCTCCAATGTCTGTCGTCATCGCCAGGCGCTGATCTATCAGGGGCGTGGCAACGGCAATCACATTGTCTGCAATCTGCATGGCTGGACTTACGACAATAAAGGCAAGCTCGTCGGTGCGCCGCACTTCCCGGAAACGCCGTGTCTGAATCTTAATCAGACCGGGCTGACCCGCTGGAACGGCCTGCTGTTCGATGCACGTCGCGATATCGCCAAAGATCTCGAAAAGCTGGGCGTTGCTAGGCACATGACTTTCGAGAATTACGGCTATCACAAGTCGTTTACCACCGAATACAACTTCAACTGGAAGACTTTCATTGAGGTGTATTCGGAGGATTATCACGTTGATCCTTTCCACCCCGGTCTTGGCAATTTCGTCAATTGCGGCGACCTGAAGTGGGAGTGGGGCGAGCAATACCACGTACAGACCGTTGGCGTGAAAAACCAGCTGGCACGTCCGGGCAGCAAGGTGTATGGCAAGTGGCACGAAGAAGTGCGCAAGCGTTACGCCGACCAGCAGCCCGAGTACGGCGCGATCTGGCTGACTTACTACCCCAACATCATGGTCGAGTGGTATCCGCACGTGCTGGTAGTCAGTGTGGTGATCCCGAAGGGCCCGGAAAAGTGCACGGTGATTACCGAGTTCTACTATCCGGAAGACATCCTGTGGTTCGAGCCTGATTTCATCGAGGCCGAGCAGGCAGCCTATTTCGAGACCGCGGTCGAGGACGACGAAATCTGCCAGCGCATGCACGAAGGCCGCAAGGCTTTGTGGCTGCGTGGCGAGAGCGAAGTCGGCCCTTACCAGTCGCCAACCGAAGACGGTATGCAGCATTTCCATGAGTTTTATCGCCGCCTGATGGCTGAACATCTGGCTGGCTAAGCACATGTAATCGGTTGCATAATATGAGGCGCGGATTTCCGCGCCTTTTTTTATAAATGAACATCATGCCGATCCTGCCATTGCTGTTGTTGTTCGTTGTCCTTCCGGCCCAGGCCGCTGTCCAGAATCTTGCTCCCCTGCAAATCCGTACCGATATTCCTGCCGGCTGGCGCGTGCAGCAGCATGGTCAGGACGAGCTTGTCGTGCGCCCGGAGCGCAAGGAAGAGCGCGAACGCGGCGGCGTGCGGGTGCAGCTGACGCCGGTAGTCTTGCGCAGCGCTGCTTCACTCGAGCGCATTGCGGCCAACTACCGCCGCGCCTCGGGCAGTCGCGAGGTGGCTGACAAGGTAGAGCTCAAGCGTGGCAAGCTGCTGGTGCTGTATCGCGAGAGCGAATATGTGCAGTCAGGCTTGTGGATCGTGCGACAAAAACTGGTGGTGTGGCAGCAGCAGGACGGCAAACGCTATATCCGCGCCCGTTGCGAGGCGAATGCTTCGGAGTATGCGCAGTATCGCGAGCGTTTCGACCGTCTTTGCAATGGTATGCAGAGGCTGGAGGGGGAGAAGTGAGCGCCCGGCCTCGCGGTTCGGCGTGGATGATTGTTGCAGCGCTGAGTTTTGCGCTGATGAGCTGGTTTGCCGCGGCAGGCTCAGGTGCCATCAGTGCGACCGAGGTATTGTTTTACCGTACCTTTATCGGTTTGCTGTTTCTGGCCCCGCTGATGCTGTGGCGGCGCGAGCCATTGCGTTCGCCGCACTGGTTTGCGCATGGCAAGCGCAGCGTGTTCGGCTATGTGGCGATGCTGCTGCTGTTTTATGCGCTGGCGCATCTGCCGCTGGCAACGGCAGTGACGCTCAACTACACCTCCTCATTGTTTTTTGCCTTGTGTTGCGTTGCCTTGCGGCGCGAGCATTTGCCGCGTGCGGTGTGGCTGGCGCTGCTGCTGGGCTTTGCCGGCATTGTCTGCCTGTTGCGGCCAACCTTTGACAGCGGGCAGTGGCTGGCCGGCTTGCTGGGTTTTGCCTCGGGTACGCTGGCGGGGCTGGCGCTGTTTCATGTGCGCGAATTGGGCGAGCTGGGCGAGCGTCCGGCAGTGACGGTGTTCTGGCTGTATGTGGTGTCTACCGTGCTGGGTCTGGTACTGGTGCTGGCCAATGGCGGCTTTCATGCGCTGGATTTGCGCCACGTCTTGCTGATGACCGGTGTCGGCGTGATGGGTCTGGCGGGGCAGCTGGCGATGACGCATGCCTACAAGGTTGGCCGCAAGTTTGTGGTGTCGAGCCTCGCCTATCTGACGGTAGTGTTCTCGGCCTTGTTTGGCTGGTTGCTGAACGGCCAGCAGCTGCCGTGGCTGGCATGGCTGGGCATGGCTTTGGTGATTGCCAGTGGTGTGCTGGTAGCGAGGCGGTAATGGCAGGTGCGTTGTGGATGGTGGTGGCGGCGCTGGCTTTTGCGCTGATGGGTGTCTTCGTCAAGCTGGGGGCGGCCACGCTGGATGCTGTGGCGCTGGTGTTCTGGCGCACGCTGTTTGCCGTGGTGGTGCTGGCGGCGGTGGCCTTGTGGCGGCGCCAGCGCTTTGCCACGCCGCTTTTGCGCCAGCATCTGAAGCGGGGCGGCATCGGCTACGTGGCCTTGCTCTGTTATTTCTATGCGATTGCCCATCTGCCGCTGTCGACAGCGGTGACCCTCAATTACACCTCGCCGATGTTTCTGGCGGTCTTGTCCATCCTGTTGCTGCGCGAGCGGCTGTCACGACTGGCGCTGCTTGCCCTGTTGCTGGGTTTTGCCGGTGTGGTGTTGCTGTTGCGGCCAACCCTGAGTGGCGATGCCTGGTTGGCGGGCCTGGCCGGTGTGGCGTCCGGCTTTCTGGCCGGTTGGTCCTATCTGCATGTGCGCGAGCTGGGGCAGGCTGGCGAAGCCGAGTGGCGCACGGTGTTTTATTTCGCGCTGATCAGCACGCTCGGCGGCGGAGTGTTGCTGCTGTTCAAGCCTTGGCAGCCGCTGACTGCGGCCAACCTGCCGTGGGTGGTGGGGCTGGGTTTGACCGCCTTGCTGGCGCAGCTGGCGATGACGCGCGCCTACAAGCTTGGCCGCAAGCTGCTGGTGGCCAATCTCTCGTATCTGACCGTGGTGTTTTCGACCTTGCTGGGTGTTTTGCTGTGGCAGCAGCGGCTGACACTCACTGATGTCATGGCCATCGGCTTGATTATTGTCAGCGGCATTCTGGCCGGCCGGCGCTAGAATGCAGTATCAGGCCGCCGGCTGGCGGCCGTTTCCCACCAGAAAGGAGTACGCCATGATTTCGATCCGCGAACAGGAATACGGGCTGGATGTTGCCCTGTATAACGAATTTACCCTCGGCGACTTCAAGCTGCTCGAGCAAGCCTTGCTCAAGCGTGCCGAAGAGCACGGCAAACCCGATGTCTTGCTGAATCTCCTGGGCATGCAGGATTTCACCCTGGATATGGCGCTCGAAGAAGTGCGTTTCATGCGTGCCCACGAGAACGACTTCGGTCGTTTTGCCATCGTGGCCGAAGATGGCTGGATCAAGCTGGCCGCGCACTTGTCCGGCCTCTTGACCCACATTCCGGCGCAGTACTTCGAGAGTGAAGAAGAGGCACAGGCCTGGTTGCTGAATCCGGTTGCCGCCTGATCCGCGTCTTGCCGCGCAAGGCCCGCCAGCTGGCGGGCCTTTTTGCTTGCAATTCCGCGCTATGCCGTTACAGTAACGGCTTTCGTTTTTCTGCCAAAAGAATTCCGCATGTTGAAAAGTCTTGCCAGTCGCCTGGCCACCGAACTGAATGTCCGTGAAGCCCAGGTAAGCGCCACCGTCGGCCTGATCGATGAAGGGGCCACCATTCCGTTTATTGCGCGCTACCGCAAGGAAGTCACCGGCGGTCTGGACGATACCCAGCTGCGCATGCTCGGCGAGCGTCTGACCTATCTGCGCGAGCTGGACGACAGACGCGACACCATCCTCAAGAGCATCAACGAACAGGGCAAGCTGACGCCCGAGTTGCAAGGGGCGATCTACGCCGCCGACAACAAGACACTGCTGGAAGACCTGTATCTGCCGTACAAGCCCAAACGTCGCACCAAGGCGATGATCGCGCGCGAGGCTGGGCTGGAGCCGCTGGCCGACAGTCTGCTGGCCGACCCGTCGCAGCAGCCGGAAACCTTGGCCGCGAGCTTTGTCGATGCCGAAAAAGGCGTGGCTGATAGCAAGGCGGCACTGGATGGTGCGCGCGCCATCCTGATCGAGCGCTTTGCCGAAGATGCCGAGCTGCTGGGCAGCTTGCGCGAGAAGCTGTGGGGCGAGGCCGAGATTGCGGCCAACGTGGTGGCCGGCAAGGAGCAGGAAGGCGCCAAGTTTGCCGATTATTTCGCTCATCGCGAGCTGCTGAAAACCGCACCGTCACACCGTGCGCTGGCCTTGCTGCGCGGCCGCAACGAGGGTGTGCTGACGCTGGCGCTCAAATACCAGCCGGACGACACGCCGATTACCCAGCGTTCGGCCTATGAAGAGCTGATCGCCGCGCGTTTTGCCATCAAGGATCTGGGTCGCCCGGCCGACAAATGGCTGCTGGACGGCGTGCGCCTGTGCTGGCGCGCCAAGATTTTCCTGTCGCTGGAGCTGGAGCTGATGACGCGCATCAAGGATGCGGCCGACGGCGAGGCGATCAAGGTGTTTGCGGCCAACCTCAAGGATTTGCTGCTGGCCGCGCCGGCCGGCCCGCGCGCCACGCTGGGGCTGGACCCAGGCTTGCGTACCGGCGTGAAAGTGGCGGTGGTCGACAATACCGGCAAGCTGCTGGAAACCAGCACGATCTTCCCGCACGAGCCGCGTCGCGACTGGGACCGCTCGCTGGCAACCTTGGCCGCACTGTGTACGCGCCACAAGGTCGAGCTGATTGCTATCGGCAACGGTACTGCCAGCCGCGAGACCGACAAGCTGGCGCAAGAGTTGATCCGCGCCTTCCCGCAGCTTGGCATGAGCAAGATCGTGGTCAGCGAAGCCGGTGCCTCGGTGTATTCGGCGTCCGAGCTGGCGGCCAAGGAGTTTCCGGATCTGGACGTGAGTCTGCGTGGTGCGGTGTCGATTGCGCGCCGTCTGCAAGACCCGCTGGCCGAGCTGGTGAAGATCGACCCGAAATCCATCGGTGTCGGCCAGTATCAGCACGATGTGAATCAGGGCCAGCTGGCGCGTAGTCTGGATGCAGTGGTCGAAGACTGCGTGAACGCGGTGGGTGTGGATGTGAATATGGCGTCCGCGCCGCTGCTGACGCGCATTTCCGGCCTCAACAGCACACTGGCGGCCAATATCGTGTCCTACCGCGATGTGCACGGTGCCTTCCGCAGCCGTCGCGAGCTGCTGAAAGTGCCGCGTCTGGGCGACAAGACTTTCGAGCAGGCGGCCGGCTTTTTGCGCATCATGGGCGGTGACAATCCGCTGGATGCCTCGGCCGTGCATCCGGAAGCCTATCCGGTAGTGGAGGGCATTGTCGGCAAGACCGGCCGGGCGGTGAAGGACATCATCGGTGACATCAGCTTCATCAAGACAGTGCGGCCGAATGATTACACCGACGAGCGTTTCGGCTTGCCGACGGTGATGGACATCCTGAAAGAGCTGGAAAAGCCGGGCCGCGACCCGCGCCCCGAGTTCACGACTGCGACCTTCAAGGACGGCGTGGAAGACATCAAGGACTTGCAGCCGGGCATGGTGCTCGAAGGCGTGGTGACCAATGTGGCCAACTTCGGTGCCTTCGTCGATATCGGCGTGCATCAGGACGGCCTTGTGCACATCTCGGCACTGGCCAGCAAGTTTGTCGATGACCCGCGCAGCGTGGTGAAAGCCGGTCAGGTGGTGAAGGTGAAAGTGCTGGAAGTCGACGTTGGCCGCAAGCGTATCGCGCTGACCATGCGCATGGATGATGCGCCGGGCACGCAAAGCCGCGGCAGCGCCCCGCGTAGCGAGCCACGCCAGAACAGCAAGCCGCGCCAGCAGGAATCGGCACCGGCCAATAACGCGATGGCGGCGGCGTTCGCCAAGCTCAAGCGATAAGGCTTGCCGGCGAAGCGCCTGTTGCTGACTGGTCGGCTTCGGGTGTTTTGCCGCGACGGGCAGGCAGTTTCAGGTTTTGCCAGTATGAAAAACCGCTGCAGCGTGAGGCTGGCAGCGGTTTTTTTGCGGATGGCGGGCTGAAGCTTAGCGCACGAAGCGCATCGAAAAGTCGATGGCGCGCACGTCCTTGGTCAGCTTGCCGATCGAGATGCGGTCAACGCCGGTCTCGGCAATCGCGCGCACGCTGGCCAGATCCACGCCGCCGGAGGCTTCGAGTCTGGCGCGGCCGGCGCTGCGGCGTACCGCCTCGCGCATGGTGTCATTGTCCATATTGTCGAGCAGGATCAGCGGGCACTCAGCTGCCAGTGCTTCGTCAAGCTCGGCCAGTGTTTCAACTTCAACTTGCAACGTGACGTGGGCCGGCGCGATCGCACGGGCAGCGGTCAGGGCGCCGGTGATGCTGCCGTGCGCCATGATGTGGTTTTCCTTGATCAGGATGCCATCGTACAGGCCGATGCGCTGGTTCTGGCCACCGCCGACGGTGACAGCGTATTTCTGCGCCAGACGCAGGCCGGGCACGGTCTTGCGTGTGTCGAGAATGGCGGCGCGGGTGCCGGCAATCGCCTCTACATAGCGGCGCGTCTCGCTGGCGACGCCGGACAGCGTCTGCAGGAAGTTCAGACCGCTGCGTTCGGCCGTCAGCAGTGCACGGGCAGGGCCGTGGATGGTGCAGACCGGTGCATCGACCGCCGTCCAGTCGCCTTCGGCCAGATGCCATTCGATGCGGCAGGCGGGGTCGATCTGGCGATAGCATTCTTCCAGCCAGGCCTGGCCGCACAGTACGGCGCGTTCGCGCGCGATGATGCGGGCGGTAGCCGGCTCGTCAGGGCACAGGGCGGCGGTCCAGTCGCACTGGCCGATATCTTCATGCAGCGCAAGGCTGACTTGTTGGGCAATCAGGTGGGCAGCAGGCAGGGTAGGCATGTTCTACAGCATTCAAGTCGGACAAGGCGCTAGTTTACCCTGCTTTGGCTGGCGGTGACTCTGCTATCATCCTCTTCGGTCAAACGGAGATGGCAGATGAATTTTCTGGAGGTGCAGGCAACGCCGCTGGTGTTGTGGGCGGGCAATGGCCTGATGGCGGCCTTGCTGGCCTTGTCGCTGTGGGCAACGCCGTGGCGGCAGCTGCAGCCGGCAACGTTGGCCGCGTGGCTGGCCGGCAGTATTGCCATGGCCGGCATGTGGCTGGTGGCGGCCGGGGTGCAGCCGGGTTTGTCTTTTCATTTATTGGGCGCGGCGATTTTCACCCTTATGTGCGGGCCGTTTCTGGCGATGCTGCTGATGGCGCTGGTATTGCTGTTTGTCGCCGTGGCGGGCCAGCTGGATGGGGTGGCCATCGGGCTGAATTTCAGCCTTAGCGTGCTGCCGGCGATCTGGCTGACGGCGGCCAGCCTTCGACTGGCGCGGCGTTATCTGCCGCCGCATCTGTTTGTCTATGTCTTCGTGAATGCCTTTCTGACCGGTGGCCTCAGCATGCTGGTGGCGGCCAGTTGCGGCATGCTGTGGCTGTATGTGGCGGATGTATATCCGGCGGATTATCTGCTGGAAAACGGCTTGCCCTTCTATTTTCTGCTGAGCTGGTCCGAGGCATTTACCACGGGTCTTGTGTTGGCCATCATGGTGGTGTACCGGCCGCAGTGGGTGTGGACGTTTGATGATCGCCGTTATCTGGCAGAGGACAAGGAGTTCTGAAATGCAGTTTGCTTACTGGGCAATCCTGATTGCGGCATGCCAGCCTTTGCTGTGGGCGGTGCTGGCCAAGAGTGGTGGCGGCTATGACAATCATGCACCGCGTCGCTATCTGCAGGGCGTCAAGGGCTGGCGCGAGCGCGCGCAATGGGCGCAGCAAAATAGCTGGGAGGCGTTTCCGCTGTTTGCGGCTTCGGTGCTGCTGGCCGGCCTGCAGCAGGTGCCGGCTGCCAGTATGGATGCGGCGGCGGCGGTATTTGTGGTGCTGCGTTTTGCCTATGGCTTTTGCTATATCCGCGATCTGGCGACGCTGCGTTCCTTGAGCTGGTTTGGCGCGTTTCTCTCGGTAATCTGGCTGTTCCTGCTGGCCGGGCGCGTGCTCTAGCCGGCCGTCGCCCAATAAAAAAGGCAGCTTGCGCTGCCTTTTTTATTGGGTATTTCAGATCACCACCGGCTCGGCTTCGAGTGCGACACCATAGCGTTGCTGTACAGTGGCCTGCACGTGGCGGGCGAGTGCCAGCAGGTCTGCGCCGCTGGCGCTGCCATAGTTGACCAGCACCAGCGCCTGGCGAGCATGCACGCCGGCATCGCCCTGACGATAGCCCTTGAGGCCGGCCTGGTCGATCAGCCAGCCGGCGGCCAGCTTGGTTTTGCCCTCGCCAGCCGGATATTGCGGCATGTCGGGGAATTGCTGCTTCAGGCTTGCGGCCAACGTTGCGTCGATAACCGGGTTCTTGAAGAAGCTGCCGGCATTGCCCAGCTCACGCGGGTCAGGCAGTTTGCTCTGGCGGATGGCAATCACCGCCTGGCTGATTTGCTGTGCTGTGGGCATGCCGCTGACGCCCATCACTTGCAGCTGTTTGTCGATATCGCCATAAGCAGTGCGCGGCTGGCACTCACGACTCAGGCGGAAACGCACGGCGGTGACGAGGTAGCGGCCCGGCTCCTGTTTGAAGCGGCTGTCGCGGTAGGCAAAGCGGCAGTCGGCATTGCTGAATACCACTTCGCGGCCGCCGTCGTGCAGATCGGCACAAACGACTTCGCTGATCACATCCTTGACCTCGACGCCGTAGGCACCGATGTTCTGGATCGGGCTGGCGCCGACCGTGCCCGGAATCAGGCTCAGGTTTTCGAGGCCGTACCAGCCCTGGCTAAGGCAGTGCAGCACAAAGTCGTGCCAGACTTCGCCGGCAGCGGCTTCGACGGTGAAGCCGTGTTCATCTTCGGCCAGTACGCGGATGCCGCGCAGTGCTACGCGCACAATAGTGCCGGCATAGTCGCCGGATAGCAGGATATTGCTGCCGCCGCCCAGCCACAGTATGGGTTGGCCGGCGGTGTCGGCCAGCAGGGCGGGCAGGTCGGCAAGGTCGCTCAGTGCCAGCAGGCGGCTGGCACGGGCACTGAGGCCGAATGTGTTCAGGTTTTGCAGCGGTGCGTCAATTTGGTATTGCAGGGGCACGATCAACCTCGAGCGGTTTGGCGGTGCAGGCGTTGCCTGCTGACATGTGACAGATAGCCCACCAGCGCAAGGCCGGCGGCTGACAAACTGATGACAAGCGCAGTCCAGAAGCCATGTACGCCCATGGCTGGCCGCAGCCAGTCGGTCAGGCCGAGCACGCTGCCCAGCAACAAGCCCAGACCCCAGAACGATACGATGTGGATGAACATCGGCAGGGTGGTGATCTTGTAGCCGCGCAGGCCGCCGGAGGCAACGGTTTGCATGGCGTCGGTCAGCTGATAGAAGGCGGCAAACAGCATCAGCCCGCTACCCAGCGCAATCACTGCCGGATCAGCGCTGTACATGGCCATGATCTGCTCGCGAAACAGCAGTACCAGCAGCATGGTGATGCTGGCCGCTGCGACTGCCAGTACGAGGCCGATGCCGCAGATCAGCCGCGCCAGGCGGTAATCGCCGGCACCTATCGACTGGCCGGTGCGAATGCTCAGTGCGGTGGCGATGCTTTGCGGAATCATGTAGACGAGGCTGGAGAAATTCAGCACCGCCTGATGGCTGGCCACGACCAGTGTGCCGAGTTTGGCAATCAGCAGGGCGATAAAGGAAAACAGGCTGACTTCGACAAAGAAAGACAGGCCGATCGGGATGCCCAGTTTCAGCATGGCAGGGAAGGTGTGCCATTGAGGTTTGCTGAATTCGCGGGTCAGGCCATAGGGCTTGAGATCAGGCTGGCGTTTCAGATAGCTATACAGCGCGAAGGCGTTGAAACACATTACGATGCCGGTGGCGAGACCGCAGCCGGCGCCACCCATGGCCGGCATGCCGAACAGGCCGTGTATGAAAATGTAGTTAAGCGGAATGTTCAGTGCCAGTGCCAGCAGGCTGACCAGCATGATAGGGCGGGTGCGGCCAACGCTGGAGGCAAAGGCGTGCAGGGCGCGATGCATCATGGCAGCCGGCATGCCGATGGCCGTGCCGCTGATGTAGATCATCACCTTGTCTTCGACATCGGCAGGCAGGCTCAGCCAGCTGCGCAGTGCCGGCTGGATGGCGAACATTAACACCATCGCCAGGCAGCCAAGCATGAAGCCGAACCACAGGCCCTGGCGGGTCATGTCACCGATACGCTGTTTTTCGCCGGCGCCATACAGGTGCGACAGCATCGGATTCAGCGCCGTCACGATGCCCATCATGGTGACATAAAACGTGATGAATACGCTGCTGCCAAGCGAGACGGCAGCGAGGTCGTCAGTGCTGACGCGGCCGGCCATCACGGTGTCGACAAAACCGGTGGCGACTTGCGCAATTTGAGCCACCATCATTGGCAGCGCCAGTGTCGACAGTACTCGGGCTTCATGCCTGAGCTGGCTGCGACTGGCAGTATGGAGATCGAACAGCATGGTGGTGGAGGTGGGCTAAAACCAGCCGATTATAGCCCGAGGCAGGGTTGCCAGCAGTCTAAACCTTTATATAAGGTAAATTATTTTCCGGTAAAGCCTGCCGGGCAAGATTGCACAGTGGTGGCCGTGCTTGTTTGCCTAGTCGATGTGGCTGGGCGTCAGGCAGCGCAAATGGCAGCTGATGACCAGCTGCTCGCCGAACAGGCGATTGATTTGCAGTGCTTGCTCTAGAGAAACATCCTGCAGTTCAAGCTTGCCCTTGTTGAGGCTGGCATCCAGCTGGCGCTCGCTGGCCCAAGCCAGCAGCTGCGTCAGCGTTTTGGCGCTGTGCTGCTTGTCGGCTTGCAGTGCGGTCAGCGTGCCAACAAGATTGCTGGCGCTATTGCTTTGCTGATAGGAAGGGGTAGTGAAACCGGTGTAGTTGTCTTGCTGGCAGTCGTACATGGTGGGCTCCTGTATTCAGGTTGCCCGCTGGCGGGCAACGCTTTAGCAGAGTTTTTAAGGCGCCCTGCAAGTTGTCGATTAAGTCGGCGCCGTGCGCGAAATGCGCGTGCCACAAACCAGGTTGGCCGCAGAAAACAAAAATCCGCTGGCCAGTGGCTGCAGCGGATTTCCTTTGGGTCTTCACGCTTTAGCTGGCATTTATATAGCGCCCCGCAAGCTGCGATCAAATCGGCGCTGTCGATAAATTAGTGCATTTGCACTTTGTGTGTCAAGTCTGGAATGGTGGTAAATTGCAGGGTCGGTGCGGTTCGGTCTTGCAGTCTGGAGGCTCGGGCTTGAATCAGGCTATAATCCGCCGTTTGATTGTGGGTGAAACTATTTCACCTCTTCCAGCCAATAACTATTCAGTAGCAAGCGATGATCCGCAAACTCATCAGTCGAATTATCAATTTTCCGGGCAAGCTGTCCGGAAATCAATCCAGGCCACGCGTATTGGCGCTGGCGCAGCACGGCGTGCGTCGTGACGGCCTCAGTAGTGCCGCGCTGCGTGTAGTGTCGCGCCTGCAGGAAGCAGGTCACAGCGCCTATGTGGTGGGTGGGGCGGTGCGCGATCTGCTGCTGGGGGTCAGCCCCAAGGATTTTGACGTGGCCACCAGCGCCACGCCGGAAGAGGTGCATCACCTGTTCCGCCGTTCGCGCATCATCGGCCGGCGTTTTCGCATCGTACATGTGATGATGGGGCCGGAAACCATCGAAGTCACTACCTTCCGTGGCGGCGAGATGGGCAACAAGAGCGATTCGGGCCGGGTCATGGCGGACAACACCTTTGGCGATCAGGCCGAAGATGCGATGCGCCGCGACTTTACCGTCAATGCACTGTTTTACAACCCGACTGACGAAACCATCATCGACTATCACCACGGCGTGAAAGACTTGCGCGCGCGCAAGCTGGTGATGATCGGTCAGCCGGCGCGCCGTTATCAGGAAGATCCGGTGCGCATGCTGCGAGCGGTACGTCTGGCGGCCAAGCTGGGCTTTACCATCGATGAGCACACGCGGATTCCGATTGCGGCCAACGCGCATCTGTTGCGTAACGAGCCGCCGGCCCGCCTGTTTGACGAGCTGCTGAAGCTGCTGCATTCGGGCCATGCCTATGCCTGTCTGAGCATGCTGCGTCAGGAAGGCCTGTCCAAGGGTATCTTCCCGCTGCTGGATGCGGTGATGGACGAGCCAGGCAGCGAGCGCTTCCTCAAGCTGGCACTCGATAATACCGACGAGCGCATTCGCGAGGACAAGCCGGTATCAGCCGGTTTCATGTTGGCCGCATTGCTGTGGGCGCAAGTGCGCAACCGCTGGCAAGCGCGCATGGCCGATGGCGAGAAGGATATTCCGGCACTGGCCGCGGCCATGGCCGAGGTGGGCGAATTGCAGGATAACGATTTCGCGATTCCCAAGCGTTTTACGGCCACCATGCGCGAAATCTGGTTCCTGCAACCGCGCTTTGACAGCCGTCAGGGGCAGCGTCCTTACCGGTTCCTAGAGCAGCCGCGCTTCCGTGCGGCGTACGACTTCTACAGTCTGCGGGCAGAGGCCGGCGAAGTGCCGATCGAGATGCAGCAGTGGTGGGAAGACTTCCAGGACGAGTCGCTTGAAGGGCGTCAGCAGCTGATCGACATGGCGCGCGAGCAGGAGCCTGCTGCGGCCAACCCTGACAAGAAAAAACGTCGTCGGCGTAAACCCAAGCCGCGTCATGCGGGTGGTGGCGAGCATGGTCAGGATGGTGGTGAGGCAGAATGAGTCGTGCCATCATCGCGCTGGGCAGCAATCTGGAAGACCCGGTTGCCCAGCTTGAGCGAGCCATTGCCGCCATTGCGGCCCTGCCGGGTGTCGCGCTGCTTGGTCGCTCATCCTGCTATCGTACTGCACCGGTCGGTTTTGCCGATCAGCCTGATTTCATCAATGCCGTTTGCGAAGTCGAAACCGCGCTGTCTGCCGACAGGCTGCTGACAGCCTTGCTGCAGCTCGAGCAGGATATGGGCCGGGTGCGGACTTTTCGCAATGCGCCACGCATCATCGATCTTGACCTGTTGTGGATGGATGGGGTCACGCAACAGGATGATTTTCTGACCTTGCCGCATCCGCGCATGCACGAACGGGCGTTCGTGATGCTGCCGCTGGCCGAGCTTTGCCCACAGCTGAATCTGCCGGGGCATGGCTTTGCCGCCGAAATTGCGGCAACACTGGATGCTGCCGGGGTTTGCCGGCTGACGGCTGCTGACTGAGCACGGAGACGCGCATGCAATACCGCTATATCGTTGTCGAGGGGCCGATTGCTTCGGGCAAGGCGGCGCTGGCCGAGCGACTCGCTCACTATTGGGGGGTGGATGTCACGCTGGAAACAGCTACCGACAATCCTTTTCTCGAGCGTTTTTACAAGCAGCCACCCTTGCATGCGCTGGCCAATCAGCTGACCTTCCTGCTGCAGCGCGCCGAAGCAGCGCGGCAAATGATCAGCGGTGACTGGTTGCTGCGCCCGCGCATTACGGACTTCTTGTTCGAAAAGGATGGCCTGTTTGCCGAGGTGGCGCTGGAGCCGGACGAGCTGGCACTGTATCGCCGCATTCAACCGCAGCTGATGCCCGAGCATCCGGTGCCGGATCTGGTGATCTATCTGCAGACATCGCCCGATGTGGTGCAAAAACGGTTGGCCGCAGGGGTTGCGCGTGGCGAGAGCCAGCCTTTGCCTGATGGTTATGTGCAGCGTGTGCACGAGGCCTACAGTGCCTTTTTCCATCAGTATCAGGCGGCACCATTGCTGATTGTGAATACCGATCACCTTGATCTGGTTGATGGCGATGAAGATTTCGGGCTATTGTTGCGCTGCATCAGTGAGATGCGCGGGCAGCGCAGCTACTTCAACAAGGGCGAATGAGCCCTGAAAGCCTGCTGGCGCCACATGCCGACAGGCTTCGTCACCTGACTGCTGATCATCCATCGGCCGACCGGTGGCGTCACGCAACGAGGAAATACAAGACTCATGAAGATTACCGTCAATACCTTGCAGACCATGGCGGCCGAGGGGCAGAAAATCGCCATGATGACCTGCTATGACACCAGTTTCTCGAGCTTGCTGGACAATGCCGGCGTCGACATCATGCTGGTTGGTGACTCGCTGGGCATGGTTATCCAGGGTGAAGATTCGACCCTGCCGGTGTCGCTGGATGAAATGATTTACCACACCCGCTGTGTGGCGCGTGGCGCCAAGCGTGCACTGGTGCTGGCTGATCTGCCGTTCGGTGCCTATCAGGAAAGCCCGGCGCAGGCTTTTGCCAGCTCGGCCAAGCTGATGCAGGCGGGTGC
Source organism: Vogesella lacus (assembly GCF_979366295.1). Lineage (NCBI taxonomy): Bacteria > Pseudomonadati > Pseudomonadota > Betaproteobacteria > Neisseriales > Chromobacteriaceae > Vogesella > Vogesella lacus. The sequence goes on along the minus strand of NZ_CEETQT010000001.1, from coordinate 238,573 downwards.
CCATATGGTCAAGCTGGAGGGCGGTGCCTTCATGGCGGATACCGTGCGCTTCCTGGTGCAGCGAGGCGTGCCGGTTTGTGCTCACATCGGCCTGACCCCGCAGTTCGTCAACACCTTTGGCGGTTACAAGGTGCAGGGCCGTAGCGAGAGTGATGCCGAGCGCATCATTGAAGAAGCGCGTGTACTGGCCGAAGCCGGTGCCAGCATGGTGTTGATGGAGTGTGTGCCGGCAGCGCTGGCCAAGCGGGTGACCGAGGCCGTCGGTGTGCCGACCATCGGCATCGGCGCCGGTGTGGATGTGTCCGGCCAGGTGCTGGTGCTGTATGACGTGCTGGGTGTTTACCCTGGCAAGAAGGCGCGCTTCGTCAAGGACTTCATGGCCGAGGCGCAAAGCATTCAGGGCGCGGTTACGGCCTATGTGCAGGCGGTGAAAGACAAGAGTTTCCCGGCTGCCGAGCACTGTTTCTGAGAAAAGACATGCAAATTATCCGTTCTATCGTCGAGCTGCGCGCCTGGCGCGCGACCGCCGGCCGGGTGGCATTTGTGCCGACCATGGGCAATCTGCACGAAGGTCATCTGGCACTGGTCAGCGAGGCGCATCGCCACGCCGATGCCGTGGTCGTCAGCATCTTCGTCAATCGTTTGCAGTTCGGTCAGGGCGAGGATTTCGACGCCTATCCGCGTACCTTTGAATCCGACTGTGACAAGCTGCGTGCGGCCAACGTTGCCGTGCTGTTCTTCCCGGACGAGCGCGAGCTGTACCCGCGCATCAAGCAGGATTTCAACGTCGAGCCGCCGCATATCCAGAATGAACTGTGCGGTGCCTTCCGTCCCGGCCACTTCCGTGGCGTGGCGACCGTGGTGACCAAGTTGTTCAATATCGTGCAGGCCGATGTGGCTTGCTTCGGCAAGAAGGACTTCCAGCAGCTGCACGTGATTCGTGCCATGGTGGATGACCTGAACATGCCGGTGCGCATTATTCCGGTAGATACCGGTCGCGCGGATGACGGCCTCGCGCTGTCGTCGCGTAACGGGTATCTGACTGCCGAAGAACGAGCGGAAGCGCCGCGCCTGTATCGTGAACTTTCCGCCATTCGCGCGGCTCTGATGGCAGGCGACAACCAGTACGCGGTGCTGGAGCAGCGTGCTGTTGCCGCGCTGGATCAGCATGGCTGGCGTGTCGACTATGTCGAAATTCGCCAGGCCGATACGCTGGAAGTGGCGCACGCTGGCGAGGCAAAGCTGGTGGTGTTGGCCGCAGCTCGCCTCGGCAAGACCCGACTCATCGACAATATCGAAGTAACGCGCTAAGGCGCATCAAAAGGAAGTACAAGACATGCAGCGCTCCATGCTGAAATCCAAACTGCATCGCGTGACGACCACGCATGCCGAACTGCACTACATCGGCTCCTGCGCCATCGACGAGAATCTGCTCGAGGCCGCCGATATCAAGGAATATGAAGAAGTCCAGATCTGGAACGTAACCAATGGCGAGCGTTTCGCCACTTACGCGATCCGTGCCGAACGTGGCTCCGGCGTGATTTCGGTCAATGGCTCGGCCGCCCGCCGCGCCGCGCCTGGCGATTTGCTGATCATCGCTTCGTTTGCTGCCTACGAAGACAGCGAGCTGGCCAATCACCAGCCCAAGCTGGTGTTTGTCGATGGCAACAACCAGATGACCGAGCTGTCCTCGTTGACGCCGGTACAGCCGGCCTGATCGTCGTGTAGCCGTCACCCCCAAGCCGCCCGCAGAGGCGGCTTTTCTTTTGCCGTCAAGCAAGACAAGGAGAAATCATGAGCTTTCTGACTACGGATTTATACGATGCCAACGAAGACCGCGTGCAGGTGGCCGAGCCGATGTTCCGCCAGTTTGGTGCGCGAGCCCGTTTTGCCGGCCAGATTGTTACGGCCAAGGTGTTCGAGGATAACAGCAAGGTGCGCGAAATCCTCGGCGAGCCAGGCAAGGGCAAGGTGCTGGTGGTGGATGGTGGCGGCTCGAAACGCTGCGCGCTGCTGGGCGACCAGATTGCCGAGCTGGCGGTGAAGAATGCCTGGGAGGGCATCGTAATCTACGGTTGCATCCGCGATTCGGTCGCGATCAATCAGCTCGATATCGGCGTGCGTGCGCTCGATACCCATCCGAAAAAAACCGTGAAGCGTAATGAAGGCCAGCGTGATCTGGTGTTGGCTTTTGCGGCGGCCAACTTTGTGCCGGGGCAGTGGCTGTATGCCGACGAGGATGGCGTGCTGCTGTCGGCCGAACCGCTGCTGTAAGCCGCGGCGGCCAGGCTTGGCTTCAGAAAACAAAACCAGCCCGCGGGCTGGTTTTGTTTTTTACGGCAGCAGCAAGCTTACTCGCTGACCACATCGACCCCCTTGGGCGGGGTGAACTGGAAGTTGGCCGCAGGCAGATTGGCATTGCGCTTCAGATTGCTGAAGCTGATGCGCGTGGTGCTGCCGAAACTGTCGACCAGCTCCATCTCTTGCAGTTGATTGTCGGCAAAGCCCATCTTGATCGACTCGAAAGTGTTGTCCTGCTTTTTCGGGCTGGCGGCCAACCAGGAAATCTTGCCGTCCTTGCCGACTTCGCGCAGGACATAGTCACGTTCGATCGCATTGCTGCCGGCCAGTAGCGCCGCCGGCGAACTGCCCAGTGTGCCGGCCTGGTCGCGCTTGGTGACCTGCGCCAGCTCCTTGTCGTACAGCCACAGTGTTTTGCCGTCGCCGACGATCAGCTGTTCGAACGGCTTGGCATATTCCCAGCGCAGCTTGCCCGGACGCTGGATTTCGAGCTTGCCGCTGGCGGTTTCGCGGCCTTGCTTGCTGCTGACCGTCTGGCGGAAGTCGGCGCTCAAAGTCTGGGTGCCGGCGATGAAGGCGCGAAACTGCGGCAGCGCGGCGGCATGGGCCGAAACGCTGGTGGCGCAGAGCAGGGCGAACAGGGCTTTTTTCATGCGGCTCCTTACATGAAGCGATTGGTAATCGGGTAGCGCCAGTCCTTGCCGAAGCCGCGATGGGTAATGCGCGGGCCGACCGGTGCCTGGCGGCGTTTGTATTCGTTGATCTTCAGCAGGCGTACCACGCGGCGCACATCTGTCTCGGCAAAGCCGGCGGCGATGATGTCGGCGATGGATTCGTTCTGCTCGACATAGCGCGCCATGATGGCGTCCAGCACTTCATACGGTGGCAGGCTGTCCTGGTCTTTCTGGTCCGGACGCAGCTCGGCCGACGGCGGGCGGGTAATGATGCGCTCGGGGATGATGTCACTGACGGTATTGCGCCAGCGGCACAGGTCAAACACCAGGGTCTTGGCCACATCCTTGAGCACGGCGAAGCCGCCAGCCATGTCACCATACAGGGTGCAATAGCCGGTGGTCATCTCGGATTTGTTACCTGTTGTTAAAACAAGCTTGCCGCTCTTGTTGGAAAGCGCCATCAGCAAGGTACCGCGAATGCGCGCCTGCAGATTCTCTTCGGTGGTGTCGGCCTCAAGCCCGGCAAAGTTTGGTGCCAAGGCCGACATGAAGTTCTCGTACATCGGCCAGATCTCGATTTCGTCATATTTGACGCCAAGGCGGTCGACCATGTCGCGACTGTCGGTGACCGAAATATCGGCGGTGTAGCGTGAGGGCATCATCACGGCGTGAACCTTGTCTGCACCCAGTGCGTCCACTGCAATCGCCAGTGTCAGTGCCGAATCGATGCCGCCGGACAGGCCGAGCAGCGCGCCGGGGAAGCCGTTCTTGCCGATGTAATCGCGCACACCAACCACCAGCGCGCGATAGACGCTTTCCAGCTCGTTTGGCAGCGTCGCAAGGTTGGCCGCAACAAAGTCGCCATCTACCACATCCAGCAGCAGCAGCTCGTCATCGTAAGCTGCCGCTTGCGCTACAACTTCGCCGTCCTTGTTCAGGGCGAAGGAGGCGCCGTCAAAAACCAGCTCGTCCTGACCGCCGGTCAGATTGACATAGGCAAGGGGCAGGCCAGTTTCCTGCACGCGATAGCGCATTTCCTGCTGGCGGGTGGCGATCTTGTTGCGATGGAAGGGCGAGGCATTCAGCGACACGATAAGCTCGGCCCCTTCGTCGGCCGCGGCCATCGCCGGTTCGATATCCCAGCCATCCTCGCAGATGATGATGCCGATTTTCACGCCATCCTGTTCGAACACCAGTGGCGTTGCGCCGGGTGTGAAGTAGCGGCATTCGTCAAAAACTTCATTATTCGGCAGCAGCATCTTGTGGTACTGGCCGAGGCGGTTGCCGTCGCGCAGCACGGTGGCCGCATTGAAGCGCTCGTCGCCGCTGCGGGCAGGGTGGCCAACGACGACGGTGATGCCGTCCAGTTGTTCGATTTCATCCAGTCCTTTGGCGATGTCGCGATAGAACTGTTCGCGCAGTAGCAGATCTTCCGGGCTGTAGCCGGTGAGGGCGAGTTCAGGGGTGACCAGCACGCTGGCACCTTGCGCAATGGCGGCATGTGCGAGGTCGATAATTTTGCGGGTATTGCCGGTGATGTCACCGACAATCGGGTTGAACTGGGCTAGGGCGATACGCATCTTGGCATCCATTGGCTGGGCTGAATAACAGGATTTTAACTGCTTGCCAGAAATCTGAAAAAAAAACTTGCGCAATTTTAAGAGAGTGCATAGAATGCGCTTCCTCTGCTGCTGATGCAGTGGAGCCATCTGGAGAGGTGGATGAGTGGCTTAAGTCGCACGCCTGGAAAGCGTGTTCAGGGTAATACCCTGACGGGGGTTCGAATCCCCCCCTCTCCGCCAGATGCCCCTAAGGTGTTGAATTGCAAGTAAATTCAGGTATTCAAAGGTAGTTTTTGCCCTGAGTTCTACACAACACTCCTACACATTGGCGATAAGAGTTCAATTTTGTTCCTGGCTTTCTATACTCTGGATCGGAACTCAATGAACGATGCCAATGTTACCTACCGGCCTGCAGCGCCACCCCAAATCCGGCACCTACTATCTTCGTCGTCGCATTCCTGCTGACATTCTTTTTTGCTATCCCGGCAAAAAAGAAATCGCGTTTTCACTACGCACCAAAGACTATCGGACTGCCGTCGAGCGCCATCGCACCGAAGAAGCCCGTCTGACTGCCGAATGGCAGGACAAGCGACAGCGTCAGGCTGAGCGCTACGCACGAACGCAATTAGCCACTATCACCAACATCGATGCACTTACCCCTGACGCCATTGATGCCATCTGCCGCCATGCCGAGTCTGTCAGCCTCGCCGGGGATGAACTGCGTCGAGAGAACGGGCACTACACCTCGGATGAAGTTCTGGAATACCAGGACGGTTACACCGAAGCTAACCGCTTACTCAAAAGTGCGATCGCCATCGGTGACTACGAACTGTTGCGTCAGCCACTCGAAGAATTCCTGAGACTCTACCGTTACCAGCTCAACGCGTCCGAGCCCGAAATGCGCCGACTGGCGCTGGCCTATGGTCGAATGGCCATCCGCACCAACGAAAAGCTGCTCAATCGCTACGATGGGCAGGAGGTGCCAACCCCCATCATGTCGCAGCAACTGGACACCCCACTGCTGTCTGTCGTCACCCAGAACTATCTCGACTACTACCAGAAGCTGGACAAAGTCGCGATGCTACGCAAGGTGACTGCCGTCATGCCCTCGTGCGCGATCGCACAGAAGAAGCCCGTCTGACTACCGAATGGGAGAACAGCTGATGCCGTTCAGGTCAAGCTCGCTCCTCATTGCAAAGTACGAATGCACCGTGCTCCATTTGGGAAAGTCTCTCGGCAGCATCCGCCACTGTTAACCGCTGCGCAGCAGGTAGGGCACCGCGCAGAACACTTCGTATAAGTTCACCGTGGTCGACTTCGTGCGCGTCCTCGCGCTTTGCAGCAGATCCAGGATTTTCTCAAGCTGTTCTCGACTGAAGTCGCTTGCGTAGGGCTTCCTCATCACACCATTATCCGGCTACGCGACAAGATCGTGAACACGCTCTAAGAACCAGTGCCTGAACTGAACCAGCGATTCTTCCTCATGCTGGTCTTCTCTATACGCCAGATAGTGCCGTGTTTCTTCCAGAACCACTTCCTCCGCTAGCGGCCGCACCAATCGACCTTCATCCAGCAGTGGTGTAACCAGGTGTTCCCACCCCAGGGCGACACCTTGGCCCGCCAGCACAAGCTGGATCAGCAGGTTGTAGTCGTTGGCATTGAAATAGCGTGAGCCAGTTCGGGGACGGGCATCCAGATCCACATGATGCATGCCCAGCCAGACCTGCCAGTCGACATGTTCGGCCACCTGTGAACGTCCGTATGGCCCCAGGTTGAGAAGGTTGCTGTCGCGCAATCCGGTGAGGGTGCGGATTTCGGGATGAGCTGCCAGATAGGCCGGCGAACAGACCGGATAGATACGGTCATGGAACAAGGGCTTGCTGACATAGCCATCGCGGATATGCGGCAGTTTGGTGATGAAGATGTCTGGTTGGACTCCTGGCTCCAAATCTAGAAATTGCTGAGTCGTCACCAGATTCAGATCAATGCCGGGGTGTCTTTCGAAGAAGTCTGGCAGGTGATGGAGTATCCACAGCGCTGCAAAAGCGGGGGTGCAGCAGAGTGTTAGCGTTCTTTTCGCACCGTTGCCGTAATCGGTCCTGATGCGGCTGCTGGCTTGCGCGATGTTGATAAAGGACATCTGAGCCGCATCGAATAGCATGGCGCCCGCGTGGGTAAGCTCTACCGATCGACCTGCCCGGTGAAAAAGCGGGGTCCCCAGGGCATCTTCCAGCTCGCGAATCTGGCGGCTGATAGCCGCCTGCGTAACACAGAGTGTCTCGGCGGCGCGGGTAAAACTCTGGTGTCTGGCGGCGGCAACAAAGGATTTGATGGCCCTCAGTGAGGGCATTCTCAGCAGCATCTGATCGTGCGGGGTAGGTTTACTCATAACGTCAGGTTATCAATTGTGTGCATTAATGGTCGTTTGTGCCTGAATAACAGGCTCTCTAGACTCTGTGAATGGCAAAACAATAACAGAAATAAATTTGAGCTCATTGAATTTGTTTTTGCAAAGCCATTAAAACAAACACAGAGGCAGATATGACAAAAGTAACGTCGCTTCCCGCAGATGATAATGGTTGTGGCTGGTTTCACCTGAGCCCGGCACGTCAGGCCAGGCCAGCGCACTCCGGTAAAAAAGAAGCCCCCTGGGTTGTGGTGGGTGCCGGTTTTACCGGCCTGGCCGTTGCCCGGCAATTGGCCGTCAATTTTCCGGATGAAGAAATTGTTTTGGTGGAAGCCCAAGAAGTTGGTTTTGGTACATCTGGTCGCAATGCCGGTTTTGCCATTGATCTACCTCACGATATTGGGGCGGAAGATTATATTGGCGATCTGGCGACGGCTAATATCAGTCTGAAATTGAATCTGACTGGGCAGAATATTCTGCGCACACTGGTAGAAAAACATCAGATTGATTGCCAGTTCCGGGCATCCGGTAAATACCAGGCTGCAGTGGAAGACCGAGGTATTGCCGTACTGGACGCCTACCGCCGTGGCCTCGACAAGTTGGGACAGCCTTACGATGTGATCGAGCAGGCGGATATCCCGGCGCACGTCGGCACCCACTTTTACCGCAAGGCGCTGTTTACTCCGGGAACGGTGTTGATCCAGCCTGCTGCACTGGTCAAAGGGTTGGCCGATAGCTTGCCGTCTAACGTCACCCTCTACGAAAACACCCCCATTACCGATGTGGAGTATGGCGACAAGGTCGTACTTCGTCATGCTGCTGGGCAGATCACGGCACGCAAGCTGGTGCTGGCCAATAACGCCTTCGGCATGCGCTTTGGTTTTCTGCAAGGCACTATGCTGCCCATCTTTACCTATGGCAGTTTGACCCGCCCACTGACAGCAGAAGAGCAGGAGCGACTAGGTGGCAAAGCTTTCTGGGGCCTGATTCCGGCTGATCCGTTCGGTACGACGCTGCGCCGCACGCACGACAACCGGATTCTGGTGCGTAACAGTTTCAGCTTCAACCTGGATGGTCGCAGCCGGCAAAAATATCTCGACAGCTTCGTCAAACGGCACCGTGCTTCTTTCGAATGCCGTTTCCCCATGTTGCCAGACGTGTCGTTCGACTACACCTGGGGGGGCTCGTTGGCGCTGTCCCGTAACCATCAGGGTTTCTTTGGCCAACTAGCGCCCAATGTGTACGGTGCCCTGTGCTGCAACGGTCTGGGGGTCACTCGCGGCACGGTTACAGGAACCTTACTGGCCGACTGGCTGGCAGGCCAGCGCAATGAGTTGATCGACTTTCTGCTGTCTTCGCCCGGTCCAAATAAAAACCCTCCCCAGCCATTCCTGTCGATCGGTGTTAACGCCAATCTGATGATGGGGCAATACCGTGCGGGTCGCGAAGCGTAATCAATAAGAACAACCACGATGTTGTCAACGTTGGCCGCAAGGCTAAAAACACAGGAGACTAAAATGAGAAACTCGACATCAATTGAAGATGTGCCATTGAATGGCTTTCATCAGTTACTGACCATTCGTTCCGGTGGTGGCTGGTTATTGGATGGCTATGTACTAAGTATTATTGGTGTTGCCATGGTTCAGATTGCGGCAGCCTTGAGTTTGAATAGTTTCTGGCAGGGAATGGTGGCGTCCTCGGCTTTGCTGGGTATTTTTGCCGGCGGCTTTTTGGGCGGTTCGCTTACCAGCAAGCTGGGTCGACAGAAACTCTATTTCGTCGGACCTACCATTTTTATTATCAGTTCGCTGATTCAGTTTTTTGCCACCTCCGGTGAAATGCTGTTTGTCTGCCGTTTCTTGATCGGTATCGGCGTAGGGTTCGAATACACGGCAGCGGGTGCCTTGCTGGTAGAGTTTTTGCCGCGTAAATATCGTGGTCCACGTCTGGCCATGCTCACCATTCTCTGGTTTGCCGGCGCGGCCTTGGCTTACATCATCGGTAACTTGTTGTTGAAGCAAGGCCACCCGGATGCTTGGCGCTATGTACTGGCCAGCCCGGCGGTGATTGGTGCCCTGCTGTTACTGATTCGTATCGGTACCCCGGAGTCACCGCGCTGGTTGCTGAGCAAAGGGCGCGTGTCCGAGGCGGATCGCATCATCAAGAAGGTATACGGCCAGGGGTTTTCTGCGGCCAACATCCCGGAAGAGGGAGCTGCCAGCAAGATGTCGTTTCGTGATCTGCTCAGTGCAGGCTACGGCAAACGCATGCTGTTTGTGGCGGTGTTCTGGAGCTGCTCGGTGATTCCTGTTTTCGCGGTGTATGCCTTTGCCCCCAAGGTACTGCAGGCACTTAACCTGAATGGCGACTGGGCTGCCTTCGGCTCGGTGTTCATTACCCTGCTGTTTGTCGTGGGTTGCGTCATCGCTACCCAACTGATCAATGTCATCGGCCGTCGCAGTATGGTGATCCACAGCTTTTTGTGGTCCGGCCTTGCCTTGCTGGCGCTGGGGGCGTTTGCCCACAGTTCCGAGCTGCTGGTGTTGAGCCTGTTTGGTGCCTACGCAGTTTTTATCGGTGGTGCACAGGTGCTGCAACTGGTGTACCCCAATGAACTGTTCCCGACTGAAATCCGCTCGCTGGCAGTGGGTACCGGTGCGTCACTTTCCCGTATCGGCGCTGCCGTCGGCACCTACCTGGTACCGGTGTCGCTACAGGCCTTCGGCATCGGCAACACCATGTACGCCGCCGCCGCCGTCACCTTGCTCGGCCTGCTGGTGTCGGTACTGCTGGCACCGGAAACCCGCTCTCTCAGCCTGAAAGAGGCCGCGTCACTCGGTCACTGATTCCACCCCTCTGATTTTCTGCCACCCAGGACCGGCCCCGTGCGGGTCCTGCGGCCCGGCATACCCTTTTACGACGGAGAATTCCCCATGAAGTTTGAAGGCATCTACACCCCGGCCATTACCCCTTTGGCCGCAGACGGCACTATCGACTACGCCGCCTTTGCCGACGTGCTCGAATTCCTGATCGATGCCAAGGTACACGGCATCATTATCGGTGGCTCCACCGGCGAATACTACGCTCACAGCGCCGAGGAGCGTTTGGCTCTGGCTGCCAAGGCCAAGGACATCATCGGCAACCGTATTCCGCTGGTGATCGGTACCGGTGCGGTGCGCACCGAAGATGCTGTTGCCTATGCTACAGAGGCGCGCAGTATTGAGGCCGACGCCATTCTGGTGGGCTCCCCGCCGTACGCGCTGCCAACCGAGCAGGAAAACGCGGCCCACGCACTGGCCGTTGACCGCGCCGCAGGCCTGCCCATCATGCTTTACAACTATCCGGGTCGCATGAGCGTTTCGATGGGGCCGGAGTTTTTCCGTACCGTCCTGGCGGCCTCCAGCAACTTTGTGGCGATCAAGGAAAGCTCCGGCCAGCCCAATCAACTGCACATGCTGGTTCAAAAATTCCCGCAATTGGCCGTGTCATGCGGTTGGGACGACCAGGCACTGGAGTTTTTTGCCTGGGGTGCCCGCAGCTGGGTATGTGCCGGCTCCAATTTCATTCCGCGCGAGCATGTGGCGTTGTTCGAGGCGTGCGTGGTGCGCAAGGACTTCGACCAAGGCCGTCGCATCATGGCGGCCATGCTGCCGCTGATGGATTTCCTGGAAGGTGGCAAGTTTGTCCAGTCGATCAAGCACGGATGCGAGCTGGTCGGCTTGCGTGCCGGTGGCGTTCGCGCCCCACTGCAGGGGCTGGACGAGGCCGAGAAGCAGACGTTGAAGCAGATCGTGCACACCATCCAGCGTGATGTGGCGGCCATCGTCGGGGAGAAAGCGTAATGGCGGCATTGCTGACCCTGGTGGACTACACCGACCGTGCGGCCCGGATGACCTTGCCAGATCAGGCGTTCATCGATGGTGCGTTCCGTCCTGCGCACGCGGGGCGCACCTTCGCAACGACCAATCCGGCAACCGGTGCCTTGCTGGCCAATATTGCGGCATGTGACAGTGACGATGTCAACTTGGCGGTCGCATGCGCAAAAACTGCCTTTGATGATGGTCGTTGGCATCGTTTGCCGCCGTCGCAGCGCAAAGCCATCTTGCTGCGTTTTGCTGACCTGCTGGAGGTGAATGCAGTAGAGCTGGCGATCATGGAAAGTCTGGATAGTGGCAAACCCATCCGCGAGTGCCAGCTGACCGATGTGCCGGAAGCCATCCATACCATTCGCTGGCATGCCGAGCTGATCGACAAGATCTACGACAGCACGGCGCCGGTTGGTCATGGCGCGATGGCGTTGGTGGTTCGGGAGGCGATCGGGGTGGTGGGCCTGGTGCTGCCGTGGAATTTTCCGTTGCTGATGCTGGCCTGGAAGATCGCGCCATCGTTGGCCGCAGGTTGCTCGATTGTGGTGAAGCCGGCCAAGGAAACCACGCTGACTGCCCTGCGGGTGGCCGAGCTGGCGCATGAGGCCGGCGTGCCGGCGGGGGTGTTCAACGTGCTGCCCGGTAGTGGCCGCGAAGTAGGGGAGCCGCTTGGGCGCCATCCCGATGTGACGATGGTGAGCTTTACCGGCTCGACCGAGACCGGGCGCCTGTTCCTGCAATACGCGGCAGAATCCAACCTGAAGCGCGTGGTGCTGGAGTGTGGCGGCAAGAACCCGGCCGTGGTCATGCCCGATGTCGACGATATCGACACCGTAGCCCAGCATCTGGTGCAGGGGGCGTTCTGGAACATGGGCGAGAACTGCTCGGCCTCCTCCCGCCTGATCGTGCATGAAAGCGTCAAGGATGCGTTGCTGGCACGCATCGGCGTACATCTGCAGTCTTGGCCAACCGGCAATCCGCTCGATCCGGACAACCGCCTGGGGGCGCTGGTCAGCAAGGCTCATTTCGACAAGGTCTGCACCTACCTGAACCAGGCCGCTGCCGAGCGCCTGCAGGTGGTGTACGGTGCCACCACCACAGACGGCGTCTATGTGGCGCCCACGGTGCTGGATGGTGTGGGGCCGGAAAGTGTCCTGTTCCGCGAGGAAATCTTCGGGCCGGTACTGTCGGTTTCGACTTTCCGTACGATCGACGAGGCCATCGCCTTGGCCAACGACTCGGTTTATGGCCTGGCGGCATCGGTGTATACCAGCAAGCTGAACCATGCCATCAAGCTTTCCCGTGCCATCCGATGCGGCGTGGTGACGGTAAACTGCTTCGGTGAAGGTGACATCACCACGCCATTCGGTGGTTACAAGGAATCCGGGTTTGGTGGTCGCGATAAATCCGTCTGGGCACACGACCAATACACCGAGATGAAAACGATCTGGATCGATAGCAGCCAGCCTTGAGTCATTGCTGTATCGTCGAGTCAGCCTGGCCGGGGCATGCCTGCCTGGCTGACTTGTTTTTTTGCCCACCGGCCGCACGCCGGCCCGATGCCTGCTGGGCAGACTGGGCCGGCATGAGGCTTCAGATTCCGAGATTGCCTGCATGATTTCCCACCGTACCGCCCTGATCGTGGCGCACATAGCTGCCGTTCTGTTTGGCCTGACAGGTGTCCTTGGGGCGCTGATTCATACCGATGCGCAAGCCATCACCTTTGGCCGTGCGGCCTTTGCCGTGGTGTCGCTGGCCCTGTTTGCCATCTGGCGCCGCGAGGCACCCTGGCGCGGTATCGACCGCCGTCGGGCAGGGACGCTGCTGCTAACCGGCTTGTTGCTGACATCGCATTGGGTGACCTTCTTCGTGGCGGTCAAAGTCGGGGGTGTCGCGGTGGCGACATTGGGTTTTGCCAGCTTCCCGGCGTTCATTGCGCTGCTGGATGTGCTGGTGTTCCGGGAGCGGATCGGCTTGCGGGAGCGCACCATGCTTTCCCTAGTGACGCTCGGCCTGATATTAGTGACGCCATCGTTCGACTTCGGCGATCACGGCACCATCGGCTTGTTGTGGGGACTGGCATCGGGCCTGTCCTTTGCCCTGCTGGCGATGGCCAATGGCCGTGGCACCCGCGGCATGCCGGCCGCTCAGGTCGCCCTGTGGCAGAACGTGACCGTGGCGCTGGTGATGGCACCGTTTGCGCTTGGCACCATGCCGGCCTTGTCGCCAGCAGACTGGTGGTATCTTTCCTTGCTGGGCGTCGTGTGCACCGGCTTGTCACAGTTTCTGTTTGTCAAAAGCCTGGACGGACTCAACGCCCGCAGTGCCGGCATGATCATCGCCCTGGAGCCTGTATACGCCATTGCCTGTGCCTGGTGGCTGTTTGGCGAGCAGCCTTCACTGCGTATGTTGCTGGGGGCGGCACTGATTATTTGCGCTATTGTTCTGTCTTCGAGAAGTAAGTCCGAGCCTCACTGAAGAAGCTGGTATTTCTGACGCAATGATATGTATGTTGGACTTGTCACAAGCTCATCCGGCATTCGACAATGCCCCTCCAATATCGCACTGCACCCAGCCGATTTTGTGCGAAGTGCAACATGTGAGGTGGCCAGCCTCGGGGCTCGATGGGTGGTGTCAAGCTAGCTAACATCTTGTAGCGCCACCCCAATCCGACACCTATTATCTTTGTCGTCGCATCCCTACTGGCATTCTTGTTTGCTATCCCAGCAAAAAAATCACGTTTTCACTGCGCACCAAAGGCTATCGGACTGCCGTCGAGCACCTTCACACAGAAGAAGTCGCCTGGTTGCCGAATGGGAGGGTGGGCGATAGCGTCAGGTTGAGCTCTGCGCATTGTGCGGCTGATGGCCATCTGCAATGCCAATATTCGCCGTTGAGGCCATTCTTGTCATGTTGAGCTGATTGGTCTTGCGGGTAAGTCGTGTCGCGAGGGTGTTTGCTATGGCCTGAGCGGGTATGTTGCCTGCTGATTGCAAAAAGGTTGGCCGCAGTTGTCGGGCTGCGGCCAAGGTGCTTACACCTTGAAGCGGGCGACGGTGCCTTGCAGTTCGTCAGCCAGCTTTTCCAACTGGCTGCTGGCGGCGACGGTCTGGCGGATCAGTTCGTCATTGTCTTGCGCGCCGCTGGCGATGGCTTCTATATTGTGGGCAACCACGCCGCTGCTTTGGCGTTGCTGCTCGGTCAGATCGACAATTCCGTCCAGTCCTTGCTTGACCTCGGCCACGGTGCGGCCGCTGTCGGCCAGTACGCTGGCTACCTGTTCGGTAGATTGGCGGCTGGCGTCGAGTAGCTGCAGGCTCTTGTCGAGTGCTTCGCGTACGGCCAGCGATTTGGGGCCGAGGGCCGCAGTAACGGCTTCGATTTCATGCGCCGAGGCGGCGGACTTTTCGGCAAGCTTCCTGACTTCATCGGCGACAACGGCAAAGCCGCGACCTTGTTCGCCGGCACGGGCGGCCTCGATGGCGGCGTTCAGTGCCAGCAGATTGGTTTGCTCGGCTATTTCACGCACTTGCCGCGTCATATTGTTGATCTGGCTGGTCGAATTCATGAAGTCGCTTTCCGCTTCGCTCATCAGGCGGATGGCGCCTTCAACCTGGGCTGATTCGGCCTGCAGTTGTGACAGCTGCTTGCGGCCAACCTCTGATTGCTCGAGGCTGCGCTGCGAGATCAGCTGTACGGCGTCGCTCTGGCCGGCAATCTGCGCAATATGATCGGCCAGGGTGTCGACTTCGCTGGCGGCAATGCCGGATTGGTCGCGCTGTTTTTGCGAGCTGGCCGCCAGCTGGCCGGCCTGGCGATTGAGCTGGTGGGCGGATTGATTGACTGCATTGGCGGACTGGCCGACGTTGTGTACCAGATTGGCAATGGTTTCCAGCAGGCGGTTGAAGCGCTGTGCCAGTATGCCGATTTCGTCCTGGCTGCGTACCGGCAGGCGGCGGCTGAGGTCGCCATCGCCTTCGGCCAGCTCGTTCAGATTGTTGCTCATCTCGGCCAGCGGGCGGCTGACGAAGCGGCGAATAAAGCCGTAGATGATCAGCATCAGCGGCAGTGACATGAAGATGGCCAGAGCGATGCTCTGGTTGCGGAAGCTGGCGACCGACTCATAAGCTTTGCTCAGCGATACGCGCATGCTGACGGCGCCCAGTACGGTGCCTTCCGGCACTTGATGGCAGGCGATGCAGTTCTTGCCGAGATAGTTGCTGGAGGCGCGGGTCGGATAAATGACGCGCAGCACTTCGCCATGTTCTGGCGAGCTTTCGATACCGATGTGAGCTTGACCGCTGCTGAGTACCTGCTTTTCGGTTTCGTCGCGCGCCTTGGCTTTTTCACCGCCATTGCCCGGGCCGAAAATCTTGTTGACGCCATCGCCGCGCAATACGCGCAAGTCATGCACGGCTGACAGTTCGCGGATCTGATCAAGAAAGACATCGCGCTGGGCAACGGTGCCGGTGATCATCATGCCGGTGAGGCCGGCCATGGTCATTTCGTTCATGCTGTGGGCAAGGTCTTGTGCCTGATCAACGGCGATCTCGCGGCTGACCTTGATTTCCCACGCAATCATGATGCCCCAGGCAAGACCCAGGCACAGCCAGATGGAGAGGGTCAGGCGTAACCAGATTGGCCAGTTGGATAGTTTTCGCATCTTTGCTGCCTTCCTGCTTGGCGGTATTCAATCGTGTGCACAATTTAGCGGGCTTATTTTAAATCTGTACTATCAATGCAAGTTGCTTAAGCTGGGTTTCCTTGATCTGGCGCAGGCTTTGCGCTGGGCGAGATGTCGGAAAGCTGCTGCGGATCACATGTTTTGCACATGTCATTTCCGGTTGGCTGCTACTTAAAGGGTGATGGCCAGCCAGGGCGCAAGATTGAGGAGCAGAATGCCTATCTTGTAGATGGCCATGCCGGCGTAGTGGGTGAGCGCGTACTGTTGTCGGCTGATGTCAAAGTAGCGTCTGTGCAGTTGCCATAACTTCTCACCCAATAACTGGTAAGCAATAAACCACAATAGCAAGACACCGTAGTTGAATAGCAGGCAGAACAGCAGGGCATCGGTCAGATGGGTGAGTGGCATGGTTGGCTCCGGGTGTTGTGTGCTATTGCAGCATAGCGTGTGTATGCGATTGTGGTGTGTTGCCTACGTTGAGAGTAGATCGTTCGTAATTTTGCTTGAGTTCGCGGCTTGCTTTACGTTAACGTAAACGTTATCAAGCCAAGGAGAAGAGAAATGCAGAACGATGCAATTGTGGTTGTAGGCATGGCGCGTACCGCAATGGGCGGCTTTCAGGGAGATCTGGCCGCGTTGACTGCCAGCGAGCTGGGGGCGGTCGCGATTCGTGCTGCAGTCGAGCGTGCCGGTCTGGCTCCCGAGGCGGTAGACGAAGTCATCATGGGTTGCGTGCTGCCGGCAGGCCAGGGCCAGGCGCCGGCGCGGCAGGCAACACTGGGCGCCGGGCTGCCCTTGGCTGTGGGCGCAACAACGATCAACAAGATGTGTGGTTCCGGCATGAAGGCCTTGATGCTGGGGCATGATCTGCTGAAGGCGGGTGCGGCCAACGTTATGGTAGCTGGCGGCATGGAAAGCATGAGCAATGCGCCCTATGTGATTCCGAAGGCTCGTGGCGGCTTGCGTCTTGGCCATGGTGAGCTGAAAGATCATATGTTTCTGGATGGTCTGGAAGACGCCTACGACAAAGGCAAGCTGATGGGTGTGTTTGCCGAAGTCTGCGCCGAAAAATATGGTTTCAGCCGTAGTGCACAGGACGAGTTCGCCATTGCTTCGCTGACGCGGGCGCAGCAGGCGATTACCAGCGGTGCCTTCAGCAAGGAAATCGTGCCGGTGACCAAGGTTGGCCGCAAGGGCGAGGAAATCATCGCGCAGGACGAGCAGCCGCTGAAGGCCAATCTCGACAAGATTGCCACGCTGAAGCCGGCCTTCAAGAAAGACGGCACTGTGACGCCGGCCAATGCCAGTTCGATTTCAGACGGTGCTGCGGCGCTGGTGCTGATGCGCGAGAGCGAGGCGCGCGCGCAAGGGCTGTTGCCGCTGGCGCGCATCGTGGCGCACAGCACGCATGCGCACGAGCCGTCCTGGTTCACCACCGCGCCGGTGGGTGCCATCAACAAGCTGCTGGACAAGACCGGCTGGGGCATTGCCGATGTCGATCTGTTCGAAATCAATGAAGCCTTTGCCGTGGTTACCATGGCGGCGATGAAGGAGTTGTCGCTACCGCACGACAAGGTGAATGTGAATGGCGGTGCCTGCGCGCTGGGCCATCCGATTGGTGCCTCGGGTGCCCGTATCGTGGTCACGCTGATTGCCGCGCTGCAAGCGCGTGATGGCAAGCGTGGCGTGGCCAGTCTTTGCATCGGCGGCGGCGAGGCAACGGCGCTGGCGGTCGAGCTGGTGTAAGGAGCAGCTATGTTGCTGACAAACGAACAGGAACAGGTGGTCGATGCGGTGCGTCGCTATGTGGCCAGCGAGATCGCACCGCATGCGGCGGCTTGGGACAAATCGCACGCGTTTCCCCGCCAGGCGCTGGCGGGGCTGGGCGAGCTGGGTTGTTTTGGCCTCGTTACCTCGCCAGACTGGGGTGGGGCGGGGCTGGATTATGTGACGCTGGCGGCGGTGATCGAAGAAATTGCGGCCGGTGACGGCGCGATGTCTACCATTATTTCGGTTATCAATTCGGTGGGCTGCGGGCCGATCGAGCGCTTCGGCAATGATTGGCAGAAGCAGACTTTCTTGCAGCGCATTGCCAGTGGCGAGTGGATTTCGGCCTTTTGCCTGACCGAGCCGGATGCCGGCTCCGATGCGGCCAACCTGCGCACGCGCGCGCTGCGGGATGGCGACGATTACGTTATCAATGGCGTGAAGCAGTTCATCACCAATGGCAAGCATGCTGATCTCGCCATCGTGTTTGCGGTGACGGATCCGGCAGCCGGCAAGAAGGGGATCTCGGCTTTTCTGGTGCCGACCGATACTGCCGGCTATGTGGTGGCCAAGGTGGAAGACAAGCTCGGCCAGCATGCGTCGGATACCTGCCAGATTGTTTTCGACAATGTGCGGGTGCCAGCCAGCCACCGTCTCGGGGCAGAGGGTGAGGGCTATCGCATTGCCTTGGCCAATCTCGAGTCAGGCCGTATCGGCATTGCCGCGCAGTGTCTGGGCATGGCGCGGGCGGCATTGGCGTTTGCGACGCAGTATGCGACCGAGCGGCAGACTTTTGGCCAGCCGATTATCCGCCATCAGGCTGTCGGTTTCCGGCTGGCAGCGGCTGCGGCCAACCTTGAGGCGGCGCGTCAGCTGGTGTGGCATGCGGCGAGTCTGAAGGATGCCGGCAAGCCCTGCCTGAAAGAATCAAGCATGGCCAAGCTGGTGGCGTCTGAAATGGCCGAGCAGGTGTGTTCGGCCGCAATCCAGACGCTGGGTGGCTATGGCTATCTGAGTGATTATCCGGTCGAGCGGATTTATCGCGATGTGCGGGTAGCGCAGATTTATGAGGGCACCAGTGATGTACAAAAACTGGTGATTGCACGAGCCCTCGAGGAAGGTTTGTCCTGAATCATCCTGGTTCAAGGATAAGTCGTCGGGTTGGCCGCAGCGAGCTGCGGCCTTTTTTGCGCGCAGTGCGAACTCAGGCGTGCAGGGCAGAGCTGAAAATCAGATTGCGGTGGCGTTCACCATCCAGCTCGAAATAGTTTTCGCCAACTTCGGCCAGGCCGCAGGCCTGATAGAAGGCTAGTGCCGGGAGGTTGTGCTGATTGACGCTTAGCCACACATCGGGGGGGCCATGCAGCGTGGTTGCCAGCTCGCGTGCCAACGTCAGGCATTGGCGGCCCCAGCCCTGGCGGGAGAGGTGGGGTTGCAGATAGAGGGTTTCGATCTCGATGCCCCACAGTGGATGCGGGTCGGCATGTCGCACGGTCATGTAGCCGTGCAGATTGTCGCCTTGCTCGATCACCCAGCTGTGATGTTGTGGCGAGGATAGCCGGCGCAGGCACTGCTGCGGCGTGTAGTTATCCAGTACGTAGCGCGCCATGGCGTTGGAGATGCCTTCTTTGCCGTAGGTGTGCAGCCAGATCAGGATGGCTAGCGGCCCCAGGCGAAGAGCGTCATCAGGGCTGGCAGGGCGAATGCGGATGTTCATAGGAGGTTGCACCAAAAAAACATCCGCCAATGATGTTTGCATTACAGGGTGATGGCTAGCTGGCTGGTTTCCTTGACTTCTTCCATCACTACATAGCTGCGTGATTCGTTGGCCTGCGGCAGTTTCAGCAGGATGTCGCCGAGAATCTTGCGGTACATCGACATATCAGGCAGCCGCACTTTTAGCAGGTAGTCGTACTCGCCGGAGACGAGGTGGCACTCGAGCACATCGGGCAGCTTTTGTACTTCGCGGCGGAAGGCATCAAAGATGTCGCCCGACTTGGCAGACAGTTTGATTTCGACAAAAACCAGCAGACTGGCACCAAGAGCTTGCGGATTCAGCCTGGCGTAATAGCCTTCAATCACACCCTCGCGTTCAAGCCGGCGCACGCGCTCGGTACAGGGTGTGGTGGACAGACCGACCTTTTCGGCCAGCTCGGTCATAGCGATACGACCGTTTTGTTGCAGCTGTTGCAAGATCTTGCGATCGACCCGGTCAAGTTGTCTGGCATTGACGGGATTGTAGTTGGCGTTTTTCACTGTTTGATATCAATAAAACAGGGTTGTTAACTGCGACCTTGTTAAAACTAAGTCAATAAAACTGCATATCAATCAATATACTACGCAAATTCACTGAAAGCACAACTATCCCGTTGTGCCATAAAAAACAACACGTTGCGAAGCGGTAGCAGGAGCAGTCATGAAAGTAATCGTACTCGGTGGTGGTGTCATTGGTATTTCCACGGCATGGTATCTGGCCAAGTCCGGCGTTGAGGTCACTGTGGTCGAGCGTCAGCCCGGCCCGGCGCTGGAAACCAGCTTTGCCAATGCTGGCCAGATTTCACCAGGCTATGCCGCACCTTGGGCAGCACCGGGTATTCCGATGAAGGCGATGAAATGGCTGTTCCAGAAGCATGCGCCGCTGGCGATTCGCGTGGATGGCAGCCCGTTCCAGTGGTCGTGGATGGCCAGCATGTTCGCCAACTGCAACCCTGAGGCTTACAACATCAACAAGGGCCGCATGATGCGCCTGGCCGAATACAGCCGTGACAAGATTCGCGAGCTGAAGGCCGAAACCGGTATCGGCTTTGAAGGCCGCCAGGGTGGCACGCTGCAGCTGTTCCGCAGCCAGCAGCAGGTTGATGCCATGGGCAAGGATATCGAGGTGTTGAAAGAGTGCGGCGTGGCTTACGAGGTGCTGGACCGTGATGGTTGCGCACGTATCGAGCCGGCACTGAAAAAGACCAAGCACAAGCTGGCCGGCGGTTTGCGTCTGCCGAATGATGATACGGGCGATTGCCAGTTGTTCACTACCCGCTTGGCCGAGATGTGTGCCGGTCTTGGCGTGAAGTTCCTGTGGGGCAAGTCGGTTGACAGCATCGAGACCTATGGCGACAAGGTTAGCGGCGTGCGGGTTGATGGCGAGTTGCTGACTGCTGATCACTATGTGGTGGCCACCGGCAGTTACTCGCGCGAGATGGTGAAAACTCTGGGTATCGATATTCCGGTATATCCGGTCAAGGGCTATTCGCTGACCGTGCCGATCAGCAATGCTAAGGGCGCGCCAGTGTCCACCGTGCTTGACGAGACTTACAAGATTGCGATTACCCGCTTTGATGACCGCATCCGTGTGGGTGGCATGGCTGAGCTGGCCGGTTTTGACCTGAGCCTGACCCCGAAGCGTCGCGCCACGCTGGAGATGGTGGTGACCGATCTGTATCCGGATGGCGGCGATGTGCGCAAGGCCGAGTTCTGGACCGGCTTGCGCCCGATGACGCCGGATGGCACGCCGATTATCGGTGGTACCCGCTTTGCCAATCTGTCACTGAATACCGGTCATGGCACGCTGGGCTGGACGATGTGCGCCGGTTCGGGCAAGGTACTGGCCGATCTGATTACCGGCCAGCAACCGGAGATCCTGGTGGATGGCTTGTCGATGCAGCGCTATGCCAAGTGTGGCGAAACACTGGTGGTGCCGATGGGCAGCCCGGTTGCGGCCAAGCTCTGAGGGATAGCATGCGTCCATTGATTGCCACGATCCGTCTGGATCATTTCCGTCATAACTATTTGCTGGCGCGCCAGCTGCATGGCGGCCGTGCCTTGGCCGTGGTCAAGGCCAATGCTTACGGCCACGGTGCCGTGCGCTGTGCGCAGGCTGTTGCCGACGTAGCTGACGGCTTTGCCGTTGCCTGTCTGGAAGAGGCGCTGCAATTGCGCGCTGCCGGTATCGAGGCACCAATCCTGTTGCTGGAAGGCGTGTTTGAGGCTGACGAGTTGCGGGAAGTGCAGGCGCATGGCTTGTGGTTGGTGGTGCAGAGTGAGCATCAGCTGCAGATGCTGCTGCAAAGCCCGGCCGACAAGCCGTATCGCGTGTGGCTGAAGATGGATTCAGGCATGCATCGAGCCGGTTTCTTCCCGCAGGATTATGCGGCGGCGTATCAAAGGTTGGCCGCAAGCGGCAAGGTGGATGCCATCGTGAAGATGACGCACTTTGCCCGTGCTGACGAGCCGGCCGTGACGATGACTGCCGAGCAGATTGCCAGCTTTGATGCGGCGATTGCTGCCTTGCCGGGCGAGAGCAGTCTGGCTAATTCGGCCGGCATCATGGTGCATGCTGCAGCCCGCCGCGACTGGGGCCGACCGGGCATCATACTGTATGGGGCGGATCCCTTGCCTGCCGGTGCGGCCAACGTACAGCTCAAGCCGGTGATGCGCCTTACCAGCCGGGTGTTTGCTGTGCGCGAGCTGGCGGCTGGCGAGCCGGTTGGTTATGGCAATAATTTTGTCACCACACGACCAAGCCGCGTTGGTCTGATAGCCGGCGGTTATGCCGACGGCTATCCGCGGCTGGCATCGACTGACAGCCCGGTGATGATCGATGGTGTGCGCAGCCGCATAATCGGTCGCGTGTCGATGGACATGATTACGGTTGATCTGACCGACCTGCCGCAGGCGGGTATTGGTAGCGAAGTCGAGCTGTGGGGCGATGCGATTTCGGTCAATGAGATTGCCGCTTGTGCCGGCACCATCAGCTATGAGTTGCTGTGCAATATCAAGCGTGCACACTTTGTGTATGTTTGATGTCTGTCGTGTTCGATAAGCAAGGCCCGCGTTGCGGGCCTTGTTCATTTTTGCGTAGTCATTTTGTAGTAAATGCCCTGACAGTTGATTTCCCACAAAAAAACCCTTGTTGCAATCTGTCACGATTTCCAATTCGTTAAATTTCCTTATCAGGATGGCCATCCATGATGCATGGAATTTCCAGCCGGCTGGTCCGGTTGCTGGGTTTGTTGCCCGGAGAGTTGAATCCGAGTGAAACCGCCTGGCTTTTGCTGCCGCAACAGCACATGCCCTTGATGGCCAATCGTCGTGCCCAGATGATTCTTAACCGGGTGCGGCTGTTTGCCAGCCTGTTCGCGATTCTCACACCGCTATGGATGCTGGTGGATTTGATGGTTTTGCCTGATCCGCTATCGTGGCAGCTGTCATTGATGAGGTTGGCCGCAACGGCCGGTTTTGCCGGTCTGGTGTGTTTTTACAAGCCGGAAGTATCACTGGGGGCGGCCTGGCGTGGCATGGCCATGCTGTTTGCCATTCCTACCGTGTTCTACATCATTTCATATGCCTTGCTGACCCATTACGAACTGCACGGTCTCTCGGCTGCAGTGGGCAGTGGTTATGCCTTTCTGCCTTTCATTCTGCTGGCAGGTTTTGCGATTTTCCCGCTGACCTTGATAGAAAGTCTGGTGTTCTCTGCGCCAATCCTGATTGCACACGTGGTGGCTGGCTATTTCCAGTTTACCGTGGTCGACTGGCCGTCATTCTGGGGGGCATTCTGGTTGCAGGGTCTGATTGCCGGTGTGGCGGCACTGGCGGGTGTGTGCCAGCTGGCTTTCATGATTGCACTGGTGCAGCAGGCTGTGCGTGATCCGCTGACCGGCACTTTTTCGCGCCGTAGCGGTGAGGAAGTGCTGGAGCTGCAATACATTCTGTCCTGTCGCAGTGGTAGTCCGTTCTCGGTGGCCTTCATCGATATCGATCATTTCAAGCAGGTCAATGACAAGTATGGCCATCACGAGGGTGATCGTTTGCTGCGCGACTTTGCCGCGAATATTACTCATGGTCTGCGCAAGGGCGACATTCTGGTGCGCTGGGGTGGCGAGGAATTCCTGCTGTTGCTACCCAATACGGATGCTGGCCAGGCTGCTCATGCCTTGCAGCGTTTGCGTTCGCGCGGCTTCGGTTCGCGTCCTGATGGCAGCCCGCTGACGGCAAGTATCGGCATTGCCGATATGCAGGGAGAGCGTTGCGATGACTGGCGACACATGGTCAAGCTGGCTGACGAGCGCATGTATGTCGCCAAGCAGACTGGCCGCAACCGGATTGTGCACAGGGATGTCAATCCGGCTGAACCAGGGCATGCTGGGCTGCTGGCTTGCCCGGCCTGATTAGCTACCCACGCGCTCGCGCTGTGTTGCTAGCCACTGTCGCAGCTCAGCCAGAATGGCGAGTTGCGCAGCGGTGGCGTTTGGCTCTAGCTCTCGGATTTCCGCTTCACAATCACTGAAGGTGCGGCCACCAGCTTGGCCGCCATGCAGTTTGTTTCTGACCCACTCCAGCCAATGTTGCTGTTCGGCACTTTCCAGCTGCTCCGGAAAATTACGCGCCTTGTAACGGCGAATCAGACTCCCCAGCTGGCTGTCGTCCAGCTCTCCCGGTGTGATGCGAATATCCTGTGCTGGCTTCTGGCGCAGTTTTTCCAGCGTTCGGCGATCTTTCGGGCTGACAAAACCACCATACAGATTCTCGTCGACATCACTTGCAATTGGTCCACCCGGACGTTGATAGACTTCGGTCCAGATCATTTTCATGTCCGGCAATTGACGGATTCTTTCGGCATTCGCCAGGCAAATACTCAGGTCAATACCAAACTGTGTGGCACGCTGCGCGCTGAGCACTCGCAGATCGTTGATGACAAAGGGCGAGCGGTTCAGGTGCAGGCCCTTGATGGGCAGACGGCTGACACCTTCCGGCAGGTCTTCACTGCGGCTGAACAGTCGCTGGCGTATCGTGGCGGCATCCAGGCTGGCTAGCTCGCGCGGGTCATGCATCAGATCCCACACCAGCACCTCGTTCTTGTTGCTCGGGTGTTCGGCCAGCGGCATCACGATAGCCATATTGCCGCGCGCAGCACCAAACATCCCCGAGATGTGCAGTAGCGGCTTGGGCTGATGCAGATTCAGTTGCTGGCGCACTTTGTCTTTCTGGCGCAGGGCGAGGCTGAAGGCGAACAGCTTGGGCTGAGTTTGCTTGATCAGTCTTGCCAGCGCGATGGTAGCGCGCACATCCGACAATGCATCGTGGGCGGCTTCGTGGCGAATGCCATTGGTGCTGGTGAGTGCCTCCAGTTTGAAAATTGGCAAGCCGTTTTCATCGTTTGGCCAACTGATGCCTTCCGGGCGCAGGGCGTAGCAGGCACGTACCAGATCGAGCAAATCCCAACGACTGCAGCCGTTTTGCCATTCGCGCGCATACGGGTCAATCAGATTGCGCCAGAACATGAAGCGACTGACTTCGTCATCAAAGCGTATCGAGTTGTAGCCGACGGCGATGGTGTAGGGGCGCGAGAATTCATGATTGATGGCATTGGCAAATTGTTGCTCGGCAATGCCTAGTGCTTCACAACGCAGCGGGGTAATGCCGGTAAGAACGCAGGCCTGAGCCGAGGGCAGGTAGTCCAGTGCTGGCTTGCAGTACAGCATGACGGCTTCGCCAATTTCATTCAGCTCTTCATCTGTGCGGATGCCGGCGAACTGTGCGGGGCGATCTCTTTTCGGGTCGATGCCGAAAGTTTCGTAGTCGTGCCAGAAAAAAGTATTCGTCATGATGTACAGGGTGGGTGATATCAAAGCGCTGATTTTAACTGTTTTCGCGCATTCTCATCATTGTGGGTTCCGTAATCAGTGCTGTCGACTATACCGGAATTTGTTCATGATGATTTTCGGGGGCGGGTGATGTTGATTGCACGGGCTGGTGATGATCTGCTTGATGCGCTCAGATGCTGGCAATCACTGCTTGATGTGCTGCCGGTGCCGTTGTGGGTCAAGGATCAGTCCGGTTGTTATCTGTATGTGAATCCTGCGTGTGCCGAATATCTTGGTACGGCTGCTCCGCAGATGCTGGGCAAGGCTGATGCCGCGATTCTGCCTACCCATCTGGCCGAATGCAGGTTGGCCGCAGATCTTGCCTGTTTGCAGCAGGCATGTGCAGAACAGATGGTCTGGCAGAATGGCGAGGCTCGGCTGTTGCTGCCAGTAGCCGGTGGCTCAGTGTTGATGGCAGGTATTTGTGTAGACGGCGACGGTGCCCAGGTGCTGCGGCAGGCGCTGCATCACAGCGAGTCACGATTTCTTGCCTTATTTGAGGGGGCGACTGCGCTGGCTATCCAGGGTTATACCGAAGACGGGCGGGTGATTTACTGGAATGCAGCTTCGGAGCGCCTGTACGGCTACTCCCGCAACGAGGCGATTGGCAGCAGCCTCTATGATTTGATTATTCCGCAAATAATGTGCGAGCAGGTGCGTCAGGATGTGGCACAAATGTTCGCCGAGCGACAGGGCAGCCCTTCTGCTCGGCTGATGCTGCGCCATTGCGACGGGCATCTGGTGCCGGTCTTCTCTTCGCATGCGATTGTGCAGGACCCAGGCTTCGGTACAGTCTTGTTTTGCATGGATATTGATCTGAGCCCGCTGGTCGAAGCAGAGCAGGCCTTGCAGGAAAGTGAGTGCCGTTATCGTGCCTTGTTCGAGGCGGCAGGAGACGGCATTCTGGTAATTCGCAACGGGGTGGTCGAGGACTGTAATCGTTCAGCGTGTGACATCTTCAGAGTTGGCCGCAGAGAGTTGCTGGGAAGTGACTTGCTGATGCTTTCCTGCCCAAGGCAGGAGAGTGATATCGCCAGTGACGTGTTGTTGATGGATCTGATGCAGGCACGTCGGTCTGGTTACATCCGTTACGAGTGGCGGCACAAGAGGCCGGACGGTACGATTTTTGATGCCGAGTGGGTGTTAAGTGAAGTCAGGCTTCGGGATGAGCATTTCTTTATCTTGTCATTTCGCGATATTACCGAGAGAAAGCAGACGGCCAGTCTTATCTGGCATCAGGCGAATTTTGATAATCTGACCGGTTTGCCAAACCGGTATTTGTTTCAGGATAGATTGGCACAGGAGATATTAAAATCTCAGCGCAGTGGCAAGCAGCTGGCATTGCTGATGGTGGATCTCGATCATTTCAAGGAAGTAAATGATACATTGGGCCATGCAGCTGGTGATATTTTATTAAAAGAAGCTGCGGATAGGTTAAATGATTGCGTGCGAGATTCGGACACATTGGCTCGACTTGGTGGGGATGAGTTTGCCATCATAATTGTTGATTTTTGTGATTTAAAAAACATCAGCAGGGTTATAGAGGAAATCCTAAGAAGGATTGCCGAGCCCTTCTCGATATATGATCAGATAGCCTATGTTACGGCCAGCATCGGTATTACAGTATGTCCTGATGATGGTGTCGATGCTGAACTACTGCAGAAAAACGCCGATCAGTCACTCTATGCATCAAAAAGGCTGGGGCGCAATCGCTACAGCTACTTCATGCCCAGTATGCAGCAGTTGGCGATGAGTCGGGTGAGCCTGAGCAATGACTTGCGTGACCCGGAAACGACTTCACAGTTTCATCTGTTGTTTCAGCCGGTAATTGATCTTGCGAGTGGCCGACTTGTAAAAGCCGAAGCCTTGTTGCGGTGGCAGCATCCGACAAGAGGTTTGGTGAATCCGGCCGATTTTATTCCGATTACAGAAGATACCGGGCTGGTTGTCGAGATCGGTAATTGGGTATTCCGGGAGGCTGTCGGCAAGGCAAAGTTATGGCGAGAGCGATATCGGCCTGACTTGCAGATAAGCATCAATGTGTCTCCGGTTCAGTTTTACAGTACTTCGGATTGCATGAAAGAGTGGTTGTCATATTTGCAGCAGGCAGAATTGCCGGGCAGTGGCGTTGCACTGGAAATTACGGAAAGGCTGTTGCTGGATGCCAGTGATCAGGTTACCGGTCTGATCCGGGATTTTCGTATGGCTGGTATCGAGATACTGCTGGATGATTTTGGTACTGGTTATTCATCGCTGTCATATCTGAAAAAATTCCGTATTGATTATTTGAAGATTGACAGGAGTTTTGTGGTTGATATGGATGCTTCCAGAGAAAATAGTGCGGTTTGCGATGCCATCATTGTTATGGCGCATAAACTGGGAATGAGAGTTGTTGCTGAAGGAGTTGAGAATAATACGCAGATGAATTTGCTTAAGCAGGCGGGGTGTGACTTGGCTCAAGGATATCTATTTTCCGAGCCAGTTACTGCTGATGAGTTTGAGCGCCTGCTTCGTGAACTGACCGATTAGTGTGCTACCGACGGTTTTCTCGAATTAATGAAGATGGTTGACTTGATTAATTTTGGTTTGGTTATAAAATGCCAAAAAAAGCGGAGGTTGTATGAAAGGTGATAAGGCAGTAATCAAGTCCTTGAATGCCGTATTGTGTAACGAGCTGACGGCGATCAATCAATTCTTCCTGCATGCCCGCATGTGCAAGAACTGGGGTCTCAGTGGTCTCAACAAGCATTTCTATCATCAGTCTATTCAGGCGATGAAGCGTGCGGACGAGCTGATTGAGCGCATCCTTTTCCTTGAGGGTTTGCCTAACCTGCAGCAGCTGGGCAAGTTGATGATCGGTGAGACGGTTGAGGAAATGATTGCCTCGGACATCAAGCTGGTTTCGGTGCATCTGCAGACTTTGCGCGAGTCCATTACCTTGGCGGAAAAGGCTGAGGACTACATCACGCGTGAAGAGTTGACCGAGTTGCTCGAGGATGAAGAAGAATATCTCGATTGGCTTGAAACCCAACAGACACTAATCAAGGACATCGGACTTCCCAATTATCTGCAGTCGCAGATGGGCGAATCCTGATTTGCGAGGGCACAGATTATGAAGGGTAGTAAAAAAGTCGTTGAGTCATTGAATGCATTGCTGGCGGCAGAGATGACTTCGGTTGATCAGTACTTCATTCACAGCGAGATGTACCACAACTGGGGTTTCGCAAAACTTTACGAACGTGTCCATCATGAGCGTGATGACGAAATGTCCCATGCCAAGATGCTGATCGAGCGTATCCTGTTTCTGGATGGCGTGCCGAATATTGCGGCTCGTGGCGCATTGCGTATCGGCAAGGATGTACCGGAGATGCTGGCCAATGATCTGGAAACCGAGTACGAGGTTGCTGCAGCACTGAAAAAAGCGATCGTACTGGCAGAGAAGGAGTGTGACTTTATCACTCGCTCCATGCTTACCCAGTTGCTGGATGATACCGAGAAGGATCACGCACACTGGCTGGAAC
Source organism: Vogesella lacus (assembly GCF_979366295.1). Classification (NCBI taxonomy): domain Bacteria; kingdom Pseudomonadati; phylum Pseudomonadota; class Betaproteobacteria; order Neisseriales; family Chromobacteriaceae; genus Vogesella; species Vogesella lacus. The sequence continues at coordinate 210,151 of NZ_CEETQT010000001.1, read as the reverse complement.
AACAATTGTTCCTGATCAAGTCTGTTGGGCTGGAAAACTATCTGCAGTCACAGGCCAGTTGAGCAAACTGTCTTAATGCAAGAAAGCCGTCACTTTGGTGGCGGCTTTTTGTTTTGAGGCTAGAATAGCCTCCTCTGAAACTGAATGATAGAAGCCCTATTGGGGCTGGGCTGTGATGCAAAACAGAAAAAAGAATCCTTTGCTGGAGCTGGTTGTCAACATTGTCATCCCGTCATTCGTGCTGATGAAACTCAGTGCGCATGACAAGCTCGGGGCCGAGTGGGCACTTGTGCTCGCTTTGATCTTCCCGCTGCTTTGGGGCGGTTATGAGCTGCTTACAACCAGGCGATTCAATTTTGTTTCAGTGCTGGGCTTGGTCAGCATCCTGCTGACCGGTGGTATTGGTCTGCTCAAGCTTGATGCGAGCTGGCTGGCCATCAAGGAAGCGGCTATTCCGGGCCTGATTGGTTGCGCAATCCTTGTGTCAGCCTACACGCCATATCCACTGATTCGTACATTGCTGTATACGCCAGCATTGATTGATATCGAGAAGGTCAGCGCTGCGCTTGAGGGGCGCGGTAATGTGGCTGCATTTGACAAGAGGTTGCTTAATGCCACTTTTCTGCTAAGCAGCACATTCTTTTTCTCATCGGTGATGAACTATTTGCTGGCAAAGTGGGTGGTTGTCAGCCCTGCCGGTAGTGAGGCATTCAACGAAGAGTTGGGGCGTATGACTCTGCTAAGTTATCCTGTGATTGCTATACCATCCATGGTCATGATGATGGCTGTGTTCTATTACATCGGTCGTGGCATGAAGGACTTGGCGGGCTTGAGTGTAATGGATGTGCTCAGGCAGGATGGTTGATCAGGCATGGGCTTGGCATTTCTGGCTGCGGCCCTTGATGAGTATGGGTTTGTCCCAATATCCAGTGATTATTGATGGCGATTATTGAAAGTCTGGTGATATGACCGACGTACAAACTGAAAAAGTGACACTTGCATTGCTGCCATTGCGGGATGTGGTCGTTTTTCCGCATATGGTTATTCCCTTGTTCGTTGGCAGGGCGAAGTCCATCAAGGCACTTGAACAGGCTATGGAGGCCAGCAAGCAGATTCTGCTGGTGGCGCAAAAGTCTGCGGCAGTTGATGAGCCGCAATCGACAGACTTGCATGAGATCGGCACTGTTGCTTCGATTCTGCAAATGCTGAAGCTGCCAGATGGCACAGTAAAGGTTCTGGTTGAAGGGCGTCAGCGTGCCCGCGTAACAGAGATTCGTGGCGACGATCAGGATTTCTTTGAGGCGGATGCGACGCTGATCGAGCACGATCAAAGTGATAATAATGAGACTGAGGCGCTAAGAAGAGCGCTACTGTCGCAGTTTGAACAGTTCGTCAAACTGAGCAAAAAAATTCCGAGCGACATCTTGTCCTCCTTGAATAGCATTGACAATGCAGGTCGGGTTGCAGACACGATTGTTGCTCACTTGCCAATGCGAGTTGAGCAGAAGCAGGAAGTGCTGCAGCTTTTTGAGGTTATTGCCCGCATTGAATACTTGCTCGGTGTTCTTGAGGGTGAGATCGACATTCTCCAGGTTGAAAAGCGTATTCGTGGTCGCGTGAAGCGTCAGATGGAGAAGAGCCAGCGCGAGTACTACCTGAATGAACAGGTCAAGGCAATTCAGAAAGAACTGGGCGAGGGCGATGAGGCAAGCGAGATTGATCTGCTGGAGAAGCGCATCAAGCTTGCCGGTATGCCAAAAGAGGCCAAAGACAAACTCACTGCCGAGTTGAAAAAACTCAAGTCAATGTCGCCGATGTCGGCAGAGGCTACTGTTGTCCGTAACTATATTGAAACTTTGCTTGACTTGCCGTGGAAGAAAAAAACCAAGGTCAGCAAGGATATTGATGTCGCTGAGAATGTTCTTGACGAAGACCACTTCGGTCTTGAAAAAGTGAAGGAACGGATTCTCGAGTATCTCGCAGTGCAAAAGCGGGTGGACAAGCTGCGTGCGCCTATCCTTTGCCTGGTTGGTCCACCAGGTGTCGGCAAGACCTCGTTGGGTCAGTCGATTGCACGTGCAACCAACCGCAAGTTCATTCGCATGGCGTTGGGTGGTGTTCGTGACGAGTCCGAAATTCGTGGTCACCGCCGGACTTATATAGGCTCCATGCCGGGCAAGATCTTGCAGAATATGAGCAAGGTCGGTGTCAAGAATCCGTTGTTCCTGCTGGATGAAGTTGACAAACTGGGTGCTGATTTCAGGGGGGACCCTTCCGCGGCGTTGCTGGAGGTGCTGGATCCGGAGCAGAACCACGCCTTTGTTGATCACTATGCTGAAGTCGATTTTGATCTGTCGGATGTGATGTTTGTTGCTACAGCCAACTCGCTGAATATTCCGCCGGCGCTGCTTGATCGTATGGAGATCATTCGTCTGTCTGGTTATACCGAAGATGAAAAGGTGGGTATTGCCAGCAAGTATCTGGTTAACAAGCAGATCAAGGCGAATGGTGTTGGTGAGGATGAGTTGGTCATCAATGAATCTGCGATTCGCGACATCATTCGTTACTACACTCGCGAAGCTGGTGTGCGCAGTCTGGATCGTGAAATCGCCAAGGTCTGCCGCAAAGTCGTCACGCAAAACTCGCTGCGTAAAGGCGAGAAGTCACAGAAAGTTACTGTTTCAAGCAAGAATCTTGAAAAGTACTTGGGTGTGAAGCGCTATGATTACGGTCTCGCCGAGAACGAAAACAGGGTGGGCCAGGTGACTGGTCTGGCTTGGACCGAGGTCGGGGGCGATTTGTTGACCATCGAGGCGGCAGCATTGCCAGGCAAGGGGAATATCATTCGAACCGGCCAGCTTGGTGAGGTGATGCAGGAGTCGATTACTGCGGCGCTGACCGTGGTGCGCAGTCGTGCTGCTCAGCTGGGAGTTCGACCGGATTTCTACGAAAAGCATGATATGCACATCCATGTGCCTGAGGGGGCGACCCCGAAGGACGGTCCGTCAGCTGGTGCGGCGATGGCTACGGCCTTGGTGTCGGTGCTTACCGGCATTCCGGTCAAGGCCGATGTGGCGATGACGGGCGAAATTACCCTGCGAGGTGAGGTGCTGGCCATTGGTGGTTTGAAGGAGAAGCTGTTGGCCGCACATCGTGGTGGCATCCGTCATGTGATCATTCCAAAGTCCAATGTCAAGGATCTGGCTGAGATTCCGGCAAATATCAAGAATAAACTGGAGATTCACCCGGTTAAGTGGTTTGATGAAGTCATGGCTATCGCCTTGCAGAGTTTGCCGGTTCCGCTGTCCAAAGATGAGACCTTGCCAGTGCCGCTGGCGAGTTCTGCCGAGGTTGTAGCCAAGCATTAAGATGTTTCAGCGTCGAGCGGCTGCCGGATTTTACGGGGGTGGTATTTTATGCCAGAACCCGCTGAAAGCCGCTTGACATAAGGTTTTTGGCCTTGTTATAAAGCTTACGGATTTATTTAGTACTCCGTACACCGAGAACGACGAAAGGGGACTTATTGTGAACAAGTCTGAACTGATTGACGCTATTGCTGCCAAAGCAGACATTTCTAAAGCAGCTGCTGGCAAAGCGCTTGATGGCATGATCGATGCCGTAACTGAAGCGCTGAAGGCGGGTGATACCGTCACTGTTGTAGGCTTTGGCACCTTTTATGTAGGCGAGCGCGCCGAGCGTAGTGGTCGTAACCCAAAGACTGGTGAGACCATCAAGATCGCTGCTGCACGTTCTCCGAAGTTCCGTCCAGGCAAGGCGCTCAAAGACGCGCTGTAACCCGGATTTGCGTCTTGGCAGATGCAACAGACAGACTGTGAATATCTGACAAGAACGGCTGACAACAAGGTGAACGTATCCCGTTCACCTTGTTTTTTTTGGTGTCACATATAAATGTTCAATTTTGTTCAAAATAACCAAGTTGTCATCAAGGTGATCTTGGGGGCAGTAGCGCTGACTTTTGTCGGTTTCGGTGTTGGCAGTTACACGGCGGCAGTAGATGAGCCGTTTGCGGCCAAGGTTGGCGATGTGAAGATTCTGTCGCGTGATGTGGATCGTGCACTGGAGGGGCAGGCTGCTGATGCGGCCAACCGTCAGGGGGTGCTGGATAATCTGGTACGTCAGCAGTTGCTGATTTCCGAGGCGGGTGCGGCTGGTATTGTGCCGACTGACAGTCAGCTGCGTCAGGCAATTGTTTCCATTCCGGCATTTCAGGATGGCGGCAAGTTCAGCCAGCAGAAGTATTCGGACTTTATCAAGTCCCGCTACCGTAGTGCAGCGGATTTCGAGAGCGAAATCCGCAAGGAGCTGATGATTCAGACTCAGGCTATGCCGTATGCCGGTACGCACTTTGTGTCACGTACAGCCAGCGCCCGATTGGGTGAGCTGATGTCGGAAACACGCTCGGTATCGTCGTGGGTGATTCCGGTGGCGAGCTTCAAGGCCAAGGTGGCTTTGACTGACAAGCAGATTCAGGATTTTTACGAGAAAAACAAACAGCGCTTTGTGACCCAAGAGTCTGTTGATCTCGAGTACGTAGTGCTGTCGCTGGCTGAGTTGGCCAACAAGCAGCAGGTTTCTGACGCCGAAGCCAAGGAGTACTATCAAAAGCACTCATCAGAGTTCGGCGAAGAAGAACGTAAGGTTTCCCATATCCTGATCACGGTTGCGGCTGGAGCATCCAAGGCTGAGCGTGATGCTGCGCGTCAGAAGGCTGAAGCCTTGCAGAAACAGGTGGCCGCGGCGCCGGAGAGTTTCGCCAGCCTGGCAGAAAAGAATTCGCAGGATCCAGGTTCGGCTGCGCAAGGTGGCGATCTGGGCTATTTTGCCAAGGGCGCGATGGTCAAGCCTTTTGAAGATGCCGCGTTCTCTATGCAGAAAGGTGCGATCAGCAAGGTTGTGGAAACCGAGTTCGGCTTCCATGTTCTGAAGCTGGATGACATCCGCGGGCAAGACTTTGACCAGATCAAGTCGGCAGTGGTCGACAAGCTGAAAAAACAGAAGGCATCTGCGCTCTATCGCAGTCAGCTGGAGAAGGCCGGTGATCTGGCGTACCAGCAGCCCGAGTCTTTGCAGCCGCTTGCCGCTGCCATGGGGCTGACGATTCAGTCACGTGCAGGCCTTGGTCGTCAGGGCGTGAAGGATGATGCTTTGTTTGGTAAGGACAAAGTGCTGACAGCGGCGTTTACAGACGATGTGCTGCTGAAAAAGCACAACAGTGAAGTCGTCGAAATAGACTCGGCGACGTCACTGGTGTTAAGAGTGAAAGCCCATCAGCCTCGCAAGCAGAAATCACTGGAAGAAGTAAAAGCACAGATCCAGTCCGAGCTGGCTGACAAGGAGGCTGGTGTACTGGCAGAGCAAGCCGGCAAGAAGGCGGTTTCCGAGTTGCAGGCTGGTCAGGCCGTCGCCGCAGTCTGGGGTGAGTCACGTCAGGTTGCACGCAGCGCTGCCGGTGCGGTAGATGTTTCGGCTATCCGTACGATCTTCGCTGCCTCTGCCAATAAACTGCCTGCATATACGTCTGGCCGCACGGCGACTGGCGACTATGTGATTTATCGCATTGATGCTGTCAACAAGGCGCAAGCGCAGCCGGCCGAGGCTATCGCTCAGCTGAATACGATTCTGGGGCAGGTCTCTTCGAATGAAGTGCTGGCTTCGTACCTTGGCGCCTTGCGCGCCAAGCATCCGGTGGTAATGGGTGAGGCAAGGCAGTAATCGGTTTGAGCTGTAGAGTCAAAAAAGGGTGCTTTCGGGCACCCTTTTTTTATTCCTGATAGAAACAGTCTGCGCAGACGGAGCGATAGCGGCTCTCGTCGCCAATTTCGATTTGCGGGCCCTCCGCCAGTCGTTTGCCTTCACGATCGGTGCGCAAGTGCATGGTGGCTTTTTTGCCGCACTGACAGATGGTTTTGATCTCTTCAATATCCTCGGCCAGTGCAAGCAGCCAGGCTGCACCCGGAAACGGCTCGCCCTTGAAGTCACTTCTGAGGCCGAAGCAGATAACTGGCACGCCCTGGCGATGAGCCAGGCGGTGCAACTGTTTGACCTGTTGCGGGAGCAGAAACTGCGCTTCATCCAGCAGAATGCAGGCGATATTGTCCGGGGTGATTTGCTCGAAATCGAACTGATCATCAAAGGTGAGGGCATCACGCTGGATGCCGAGTCGTGAGGTGATCCTGCCGCTGCCAAAGCGGTCATCAATGGCAGCCGTGAACATCATCACCTGCTTGCCCATGGATTCGTAGTTGTTGGCGATTTGCAGGAGCTGGGTGCTCTTGCCGCTGTTCATTGCAGCGTATCGATAGAATAATTTTGCCATTTAGCCTCCTGAGTACACATTTTAGCATTGGCGCGACCCGTGCCAGAACACACTATTCGGCTTTTCGGGCTGATGCTTGAGGGGGGTGTCCAACTAGAATGTGCAACCAGGGAGGATTCTTGATGAGTGAAGCTTTGCATTATCTGGGTGAATGTGTGGTCCCCATGCGTTGGGGTGATCTGGACGCCGTCGGCCATCTGAACAACACCTGTTACTTCCGCTATATGGAGCAGGCACGGGTAGAGTGGCTTGATGCACTGGGCTACCCGATTGATCCAGATGGTATCGGTCCGGTACTGGCTGCAACCAGTTGTCAGTATCGACGCGAGATGAACTACCCCGCCAAGGTCATTGTGACGATGAAAGTACGCAAAGTTGGCCGCAGCAGTCTGGTATTGGCGCACGAATTTCGGCTGGACGGCGATGAGGTGCTCTATGCCGAAGGCGAGGCTACGCTGGTTTGGGTCGATTACAAACTCGGCAAATCAGTGCCCATTCCTCTTGCCATACGCGAACAGCTGGGGCCGCTGGGTCAGGCTTAGTAGAGCAGCTGGTTTAGCCACAGGCCGAGAATCAGCCCGGCCACGATGGCGCTAAAGGTTGGCAGGCAGCGCATGGCAAGCTGTCTGCCGCCTATGCTGGCAATCAGGCCGAATTTGAACAGGGTATTGCTGCAGACAGCAATGCTGATGGCGGCAAGAGTGATATTGATGGCCAAGCTACCCTTGCTGGCCATGTCGAGCACGGTGAGTGTGATGGCATCGACATCATTCAGCCCTGAAATCAGCGCTACAATGTAAACGCCGCGGTCGCCAAGCAGATCCATCAGCCAGGCAGTACCTATCAATACCAGCGCAAACAGCGCAGCAAAGCCCAGCGCAAGCTTCAGTTCCGCCGGATTGCTCAGTTGTAACTGGGGTGCATCAGCTGCATTGTGTGCACTACCGTTGCGATGCATGAAGGTGCTGGCGAGGCCGAGGATGAGTGGTGGCAGCATCATGATCAGCGCATGGCTGATGATGGTTGGCGCGATAGCAAGCGTGAGCAGTATCAGCCGCACGAACAGCACCAGATTAGCCAGCAAGATGACTCTGCCGGCAAGAACGGTGCTGGCTGGGTTTTCTTTGGCAGCGCGGGCGTAAACAAGGCTGGTGGCTGTTGTGGATACCATGCCACCCATGATGCCGAGAATCGGTGTGCCGACTTTTTCGCCCAGCAGCCGGACGGCAAAGTAACCGGCAAGACCAACCCCCACGATCAGCACCACCAGCATCCAGATCCGGTAAGGATTGAGGACGGCGTAAGGGCCGAAGCCATGATTGGGCAGTATCGGCAGAACGACAAAGGTCAGCGCGGCAAATTGCAGCAGTGCCAGCGAGTCCTTGCGATCCAGTCTTTGGCTGATACCGCTCAGCTCAGGTTTCAGGTAGAGCAGGGAGGTGGCGATGATGGCAATTGCCACCGCCAGTTCAATCCAGCCCTGGGCGCAGAACAGGCCAAGGCAATAGGCAATCAGCAAGGCGCTGACCGTGGTGGTTCTCGGCTCCTGCTCGGGCTTGCTGCCGCTAGGCAGAAAGCCCAGTGATGCCACCACGAGCAGGCCGGCTGTCGGCAGCAGGCCAGACAGTGGGGCTGCTACCGGAATCAGCCCCAGCAGGCAGCCCAGCATCGCCAGCAAGGGAAAGGTACGGATGCCAGCCAGCGGCGCCTTTTTGCGTTCGCGCTCGACACCGATCAGCAGGCCGATGCCAAGGCTGGTCACGATCGCCGGAAGGCTCTCATAAGGGCCATGAGCCAGATTCAGCCAGTTTTGCCATTCCCAGCTCATGCCTGTCCTTATGCTTGTGTGAACTTGCGGATGCTAGCCTCTATCCCGCTGGCGTCCAGGCCGCAGTCGGCCAGCAGCTTGGCCGGGTCACCATGGTCAATATAGTCATCAGGCAGTCCCAGTTGCAGTACTTTGATGCTTGCACCATTCGCGGCCAACACTTCCAGACAGGCAGAGCCCACCCCGCCCATGATGGCGTTTTCCTCGATGGTGACCAGCACATCATGCTCGTTAGCCAGTTGCAGAATCAGCTCCTGATCCAGCGGTTTGACAAAACGCATATCGGCAACGGTGGCATCCAGTGCTGCCGCAGCAGTCAGGGCGGGTTGCACCATGCTGCCGAAGGCGAGAATGGCGATCTTGCCACCCTTGCGGCGAACGATGCCCTTGCCGACAGGCAAGGCCTGCATCTGGCTTTCGATCGGTGTACCAGGACCTGTGCCGCGTGGATAGCGGACAGCACTCGGGCCGTCGTGCATGAAGGCGGTGTAGAGCAGTTGGCGACATTCGTTTTCGTCAGATGGCGCTGCTATCAGCATATTGGGAATGCAACGCAGGAAGGACAGGTCGAACGAGCCGGCATGGGTCGGCCCGTCGGCACCGACGAGGCCGGCGCGGTCAATGGCGAACATTACCGGCAGATTCTGCAGCGCCACATCGTGAATCAGCTGGTCGTAGGCGCGCTGCAGGAAGGTCGAGTAGATTGCGACCACCGGCTTCATGCCATCACAGGCCATGCCGGCGGCAAAGGTAACGGCGTGCTGCTCGGCAATCGCCACGTCGAAGTAGCGATCCGGATTCTCCTGCTCAAAACGGACAAGCCCCGAGCCTTCGCGCATTGCCGGCGTGATGCCGACGAGTCGCGAGTCGAGCTTTGCCATATCGCAGATCCAGTCACCAAAGACCTGGGTGTATTGCGGGCTGCTGGCAGGTTTGCTCCCAGCCAGACCGTTGGCCGGGTCAAACTTGGTGACGCCGTGATACTTGACCGGATCATTCTCGGCGAGCTTGTAGCCCTGGCCTTTTTTGGTGACGACATGCAGGAACTGCGGCCCTTTCAGGCTGCGGATGTTCTTCAGCGTGTCGACCAGCACGTCCACATCGTGACCATCGATCGGCCCGATGTAGTTGAAGCCGAATTCTTCAAACAGCGTGCCGGGCGTGAACATGCCCTTGACGTGCTCTTCCATCTTGCTGGCAATGTCGCGCAGTGGCGGTGCCATGCCGAGCACCTTGTTGCTGCCTTGTTTGACCGCGGCGTAGAAACGACCCGACATCAGCTTGGCCAGATAATTGTTGAGCGCGCCGACATTCGGCGAGATCGACATATCGTTGTCGTTGAGGATCACCAACAGGTCGGTGTCCATGGCGCCGGCGTTATTCAGTGCTTCGAAAGCCTGGCCGGCAGTCATCGAGCCATCACCGATAATGGCGACACACTTGCGATCTGTGCCTTGTACCTTGGCCGCAACGGCCATGCCCAATGCTGCGCCAATAGAGGTGGACGAGTGACCCACGCCAAAGGTGTCGTACTCGGATTCGTCACGCTTGGGGAAGCCTGCCAGGCCGCCTTGCTGGCGCATGGTCGACATGCGCTCGCGGCGACCAGTCAGAATCTTGTGCGGGTAGGTCTGGTGGCCGACGTCCCATACCAGGCGGTCTTCCGGTGTGTTGAAGACGTAGTGCAGGGCAATGGTCAGCTCGATACTGCCGAGATTGGAGGCGAAGTGGCCGCCGGTCTTGCTGACAGAGTCAACCAGGAACTCGCGCAATTCGCCGGCCAGTTGCGGCAATTCGCTGCGTTTTAACTGGCGCAAATCCTGCGGGCTGTTGATGTTTTCGAGCAGTTTGGTCATGTTCTGTTGTTCTGAATAGGGCTCAGAAAGAGCGAGCTACAATATATTCGGCCAACTGGCGCAGGCGCTCGGCCTTGCTGCCAAATGGCGATAGGGCGCTGATGGCGTCCTCGTAAAGATCACGTGCGTATTGTTTGGCAGAGGACAGGCCCATCAGGCTGACGTAGGTCGGCTTGTCATTGGCCTCGTCCTTGCCGGCGGTTTTGCCCAAGGTTTGCGAGTCGGCCTCTACATCCAGTACATCATCGACGACCTGGAAGGCCAGGCCGATGCGTTTGGCAAAGTGATCGAGCGCGTCGAGTTCGTCTGCTGACAAAGGTTGGCCGCAATGGGCACCCAGGAGGACGGCGGCACGAATCAGCGCGCCAGTCTTCAGGCAGTGCATGAATTCCAGTTCGGTCTGGTTCAGCTGTTTGCCCACCGAAGACAGGTCGATCGCCTGGCCGCCAGCCATGCCGGCATGGCCAGATGCCTGCGCCAGCAGCCTGACCATGGTCAGCTGTGTGGCAGGGGGCAGTTTGCTGTCCGGGCTGGCCAGCAGCTCGAACGCCAGTGTTTGCAATGAGTCGCCAACCAGCAAGGCGGTTGCCTCGTCAAAGGCAATATGGCAGGTCGGTTTGCCGCGACGCAGTACATCGTCGTCCATGCACGGCATGTCGTCGTGTACCAGTGAGTAGGCATGGATCATTTCGACGCCACAGGCGGTGCGGGCCAGATCGGCCTCGTCGGCACCGGTCAGCTCGCCAGCGGCGTAGGCCAGCAGCGGGCGAATGCGCTTGCCGCCCTGCAAGGTGCTGTAGCGCATGGCGGCATGCAAGGTTTGTGGCTGGCGGTGTTCGCCAGGCAGGTAGTGTTCCAGTGCCAGTTCAACAGCTTGCTGAGTGCTGGTCATCCACTGAAGCAGCGGCTCATTTTTCATTTTCTAGGTCCAGGGGCTTCAGTTCGTCATTTTCAAGAATGCTCAGCTGCAGTTCTGCCTCGTTGAGCTTGCTCTGGCACAGCTTCAGCAGCTCGGTGCCTTTTTTGTAGTTTTCCAGCGCATTATCCAGCGGCATGTCGCCGCTTTCCATGCTGCGAATGATTTCTTCCAGCTGGGCGAGTGCTGTCTCAAAGCTGATGGAATTCTTGCCAGATTTGGCCATCAGGTGTCCTGTCATTGTCATGCTTCACGAGCTTGCCATTGTAGGTGTTTTCGCCGCGGGCAAAAAGTCCTGATCGGAATGCAATTGCAGCCTTGTCAGCATGCGGCTAAGGTGTCGGTTTTGGCGAAAACGAGCAAGAAATGATAGCAAAAGGCAGCATCCTGATCACCGGTTGTTCCAGTGGTATCGGTCTAGACGTGGCTAGAGGCCTGAAAGCCAAGGGCTGGCGAGTATTTGCCACGGCAAGGCAGCAGGCTGATGTCGATGCCTTGCGGGCTGAGGGCTTTGAATCCGCGTATCTGGACGTTTGCGACAGCGACAGCATGCGCGACTGCCTGCAATGGGTACTGGGGTTGACTGGCGGGCGACTGGATGCCTTGTTCAATAACGCCGGCTATGGTCAGCCTGGGGCAGTAGAAGACGTTGGCCGCGAAGCAATGCGCGCGCAGTTCGAGACCAATCTGTTTGGTGCCTGGGAGATGACCAATCTGGTCTTGCCGATCATGCGTCAGCAAGGGCATGGTCGCATCTTGTTCAACAGCTCGGTATTGGGTTTTGCCGCAATGAAGTATCGCGGGGCCTATAACGCCAGCAAGTTCGCGATGGAAGGCCTGTGTGACACCTTGCGGCTGGAGCTGGCGGGCAGCAATGTCTGGGTGAGCCTGATCGAGCCCGGGCCGATTGAAAGTCGATTTCGCCAGAATGCGCTGCGTCACTTTGAGCAAAACATCAATGTCGAGGCCAGTGCGCACAAGGCGGCATATCTGCTTCAGCTGGCGCGCCTGAAAAAAGTCGGACATGCCGCGCCATTCACGCTGGGTGGCGAGGCGGTATTGGCCAAGGTGGAAAAAGCACTATACGCAAAGTGCCCGGCGGCGCGCTATCGGGTGACTTTCCCGACGCATTTGTTCTGGTGGCTTAAGTGGCTGTTGCCGACGCGGCTGATGGACAGAGTGCTGGGCAAAGTGGCTTGAATGTATGCGGCCAACCTTCAAGGTTGGCCGCATGATGATTCAGTTGCTGATGCGTTCGAGTGTTTCAAACTCGACCTGGTAGCAGTCTTCAAACTCCTCGACCAGCCGGGTGATGCGGATCTGGTAGGATTTGCCATTGGCAATGAAGTTCAGGATCTTGCCGCCTTGCGCCAACATCTTGGGTACCAGAAAGATCCGGCGACCCTTTTGCGCATTGGTCTGGGTGATATACAGACCGTTATTGTTATTACTGGCTTGGCTGTCACGCTCACCAAGTGTTACGGGTAGTGGCAAGGTGCCCAATAATTCAATACCCAGGCGCGTGCCACCTTCTGCCAAGCGCTGAACCCGGCGAATGATGCCGAGCTGGCTGGGCCTGTCCTTGATGGAAATCCAGATACTGCGCCCGATAAGCAGGCTGTCTACCGCGCGTCCGATATACACGAGACCCATGCCGGCTTCGCTGGCATCGTTGACTCGCCATTCTGGGTTGATGCTGTCGTCGCTGATGGCCGCATTGCGATTGACCTTGAGGTGGTGTGCCACCTTTTCAAAGCCGACTTCGACACGAGCCTGACCGGTTGACGGCAGGCGTTCGTGGCGACGCATCGACTTGCCACCATCTTGCGACCAGCGGGTAGACAGCTTTTGCAGTAGCTCGCGCCAGCTGTCGACACTCATGGCCGGCAGCGCGCGAGAGAATGACTCAGGCACGCCCTGATCGAAGTCGAGAATCAGATCGGCGAGGCGATTGACGACGTGATCACCAGACCAGTAACGGCAACCTTTTCCCAGTACGCCACGGCGGAGCAGCTGTGGCGGCGAAGAAAGGTCAAGGTTTATAACGTACTGGAAATCGCTTTGCGAGGCTTGCAGTTGCAGCTTGACGCCTTCGACCAGTTTTTCCAGCAAGAGATGGATGGCTTCGATCTCTTGCGGCAGCAGATTGTCTGTCTGGGCAAGGTGCAGCATGGCTGACTGGATGATCAGCTCCTCGGCCGAGGTTGTGCTGCTGTGGCTATCGTACAGCGCCAGTCGTTTGGTATGGAAATTATTGCTCTCGGCGAACTGGTACAAACGGTAGGCCTGCTGCCATGTACTGCCGTCAGCGGCGATGTAGCGCAGCGCACTCCATTTGATCAGCCCCAGTTGGTGATGCAGGGCACGAACGGTGAGAAGTTCGAGTGTGCTGTCAATCGAGACATTCTTGCTGTTCTGGATCTGGCGCAAGCAGAGCTGATAACCATTGGATAGCTCGGTCCAGTAAGACAGGATACTTGGCAGAAAAGACTTGGAGCGGGCAGAGCCTTGCAGGAATTCCTTGCACAGCTTGTTGTGCATATTGACGGCGCGCGAATCAACGTAAATAAGGGTGTTGATCCGGTCCTTGGCCGTGACTGTGGCGTCCTTGTTGATCTTGCTGACCGCTTTGATGATTTCGACAAGGGCGGTGTAATACTCTGCATCTGGCAGATTCTTGACCAGCAGCGTGGCCGACTCCGTGCTTTCGCTCGAGTTTTTCCTCCCGACAAGGGAGCCGAGTATGGCTTTGAGATCGATCATTATGATTTATGCGTAGGCTGTGGTAGGGCGTGCATTTGAAATTGAAAAGTCAGCTTATATTATCTTATCGCGGATCATTCAAGGTGACACAAGGAATTCCTGATTATATTTGTAATCCGTATGTCATCTGGCGGGATTGTTCTTGGGTGGCAAGACTACGGGTATTACCTCGGGTATTTCATCGGTCGTATCGATGGCCACTTTAGGTATTTCGGACTTGGCCCGAGGATGAGTCTTGTCATAGACCTGTGACAGGTGCTGAAAGTCCAGACTGGTATAGAGCTGGGTGGTGGCGAGGTTGGCATGGCCCAGCATTTCCTGCACGGCTCGCAAATCTCCTGATGATTGAAGGATATGGCTGGCAAAGGAGTGTCGCAGCATATGCGGGTGGACATGTTGCGGGAAGCCTGCGGCCCGTTGCCAGGCATCCAGCCTCCGGGCCAGTTGCCGACTTGAAAGTCGTGAGCCTTGCTCGCTGACAAACAAGGCTTCACAGCCAGCCTGCTGACGGATGGCCAACCACGCACGAATTGCCGCTACGGCTTTGCGGCCAACGGGAAGGATGCGCTCACGGCTACCTTTGCCTTTTACCTGGACCAGACATTCGTCAAGATCGATATCTTTGACATCGAGTGCCGTTGTTTCGCTCAGGCGCAGGCCGGACGAATACATCAGTTCGAACATTGCCTTGTCACGCAAGGCCAGTTTGCTGTCATCCTCGTGTTCGAGTAGCTGGATGGCGGAATCGACACTCAGCGCCTTCGGCAGGCGTTGCGGGCTTTTGGGAGGGCGCAGGCCGGCACATGGGTTGCCGTTGACTATCTTTTCATCATGCAGCCAGCTAAAAAACTTGCGCCAGGATGAGAGCATTCTGGCAAGCGACCTGGGCGAAATGCCGCGATGTCTGAGTTGAGCCATGGCGCGTTGTGCAGCCAGGGTCGTCAGCTGCGTCGGACTTGCCAGTAGAGTCAACTCGGCCAGGTGTTTTAAGTCCCTGAGATAGGCTTTCTGGGTATGAGGACTTCTGGCGCCAAGTTGTAGCTGGACTTCGAAGCGGGCAATCAGAGCGTCCCAGCCGCAGGACTCATGTTGCTCCTGAATCATCGTTGCGCCAGCATGCGGAACAGACGTTTGAGTGCAGACATATCCTGTTCACTCTTGATCAGTGCGCCTGCATGGGGCAGGGCTTGCTCATTGTTGCTGATTGCGGTGTTGCCATCAGCAATCAGCAGTTTTATCCAGTCGAGCAGTTCTGACGTCGATGGCTTTTTCTTGAGGTCGTGCATGCCACGGATTTGCATGAACTGGCTCAATGCCTTGCTCACCAGTTGCTCATGCAGATCAGGGAAGTGGGCGTGGATGATCTGGCGCAGCGTATCCTCATCCGGAAAGCTGATGAAGTGGAAGAAGCAGCGACGCAGGAATGCATCCGGCAACTCTTTTTCATTATTCGAGGTGATGATAATGATCGGGCGCTCAATTGCCTTGATGACTTCCCCGGTTTCGTGAACATGGAACTCCATCTGGTCAAGTTCGCGTAGCAGATCATTAGGGAACTCGATGTCGGCCTTGTCGATCTCGTCGATCAACAGTACCGGGGCTGAGGTGCTCTCGAATGCTTGCCAGAGTTTGCCTTTGAGCAGGTAGTTCCGGATATCGTGTACTTTGACATCGCCAAGTTGGGAATCACGCAAGCGCGATACTGCGTCGTATTCATACAGGCCGTGCTGTGCCTTGGTGGTGGATTTGATCGGCCAGACGATCAGTTCCTTGCCCAGTTTTTTGGCTACCATTTCGGCCAGCATGGTCTTGCCGGTACCCGGTTCGCCCTTCAGCAGCAAGGGGCGTTGCAGGGTCATGGCGGCTTTGACTGCCATCAGAAGTTCAGGTGTGGCGATATAGCCGTCGTGGCTGTTAAGTTCAATATTCTTCATTGTGTGCTATGCAAAACGGCCACCGCTGGTGGCCGTAATTGAGGGTGCAAACTGCTTACTGGCGGACGAATTCGTTCTCGATGTCGTCAAGTGTGATTTTCCAGTGCAGCATCATGTGCCGTAACAGAAGCATCTCTGGCTCACTGATCATGGCGTCTGATTTGCAGATATCCAATGCGAGGGCGCAACAAAGCAGTTTCTTTTTTCGGTCGGTAATGATGTCCAGTACTTCATTGATGCGTTGGGCTGACAGCAGATGAATGGTGCCTTCGCCATCCGCATCATCGGTGAGGTCATCGCAGTATTTGATCAGGACATCAATAAAAGCTTTTCTGGGTAGCCCGATGATTTCATAAACATGCAGGCTTTCAAGCGTTTCGATTTCCCGAGGATCCATATTCCCGTCTGTAATCATGAACATGGCGAGAATGCGGGCAATCGCTTCGGGGCTGTTGATGTGGTAATTCTCCATTTTTTACTCCCCTTGAACTGTATTGCATCGTTCTATGAACTGGCCCGGTATCGGGCAAGCCTGGCGTCTGGCATAGTCAAAAAACACTACACCTGTTTTGATGCGTAGTATGGGGCTATTGTCTCTCATGCGTGTGGCTTGGTAAACAAGTTCGCATGCGACACGCGAGAAGTTTGTAACACCGAGCTCAATCCTGAGTCGATCCGCATGAAAGGCTTCGGCCTGATAGATGATCGCGGCATCTGCAATGATGATGCCGGCACCGTAAACATCAGACTCTGAGCAGCCCAATTGTGCAAGGAATCTGATTCTTGCCTCATGGGCAAGCCTCAGCGCACTATCGTTACCCATGTGGCCGGCGTAGTTGATGTGTGAAACATCAACAGTGATTTCAGTGCTGAAAATGGATCGGGTAAGGGGCGGAATTTCGACTCTGGCCATGATTGTGCCTTGTTTTGCGGAGCGTAGGGCTGTTGGTGCTTGTCAAATAACTTGCTTTGAATAAAGCTATCATAAAGGCAAGAGAGTGATTCATCGCACATGAGGGGGTAATTATGTACCAGCGTATTTTTGTACCTGTAGATGATAGTGAGACATCTGCTCTGGCGTTGAATGAAGCGTGTCGTTTGGCTGCGGAAGTCGGCGCAACGGTGAGATTAGTTCATGTGGTTGATCTGGCCCAGTTTGGCTGGGGTGGTGCGGAGTTTCTTGATGCGGCCGAATTGCAAGATTCTATCAAGCAGGCTGGCGAGCAGGTGCTGGGGCAAGCCAAGCAAAAAGCCGAGGTGCTGGGTGTAAATCCTCAGGGGGCCGTGCTTGAGAGCTGGGGCGATCGTTTGGCCAGTGTCATCATTGATGATGCAAACAAGTGGGGGGCTGACCTTATAGTAATGGGAACACATGGTCTGGGTGGCTTGATGCACTTGCTGCTGGGTAGTGTGGCGGAGGGCGTGCTCAAAATGGCGGATGTTCCTGTATTGCTGGTGCGCCATCCAGGGGAGTAACTTGATTGAACCGTTCAAAGCGCCATGTGGCTTTCTCATGGCGCTTTTTGTTTATATATTGCATATGCTGAGCATAACTTTTGACCTGTTTTTCTGGACTGCCAGATGTGCTGCGCTTTAAAGCGTTAGTGAATTCTGCGGTGGGTAAGTTGTAATTTTGAGTTATATTTATAACAAGCAAAACTTAGCAAATTAGAACAGGTTCAGGACGCCATCAATGTTTGATCCATCGACATCCGTATTGATCATCGAGGATTCGCATACAGTCAGGCAATCGCTGAGGACAATGTTGGGTAATGTCGGTATTACTCGCTCGGAGACTGCGGTAAATGCGGCTGACGGTTTGCAGCGAATTCGCAAGAAGGTCTTTGACATTGTCTTGTGTGACTACAATCTCGGCGAAGGAATGAATGGGCAAGAGTTGCTCGAGTTGTTGCGTCGGGAGGGTGGGTATCCGCTGACGTCTGTCTGGATCATGATCACCGGTGAGCGGAAGTACGAACGCGTTGTCGCCGCTGCCGAAGTTGCTCCTGATGATTACATTCTCAAACCTTTCTCTAGCCAGACGCTCCTCGATCGCCTTGAGCTTTCTCATAAGCGAAAATTGTTTCTTAAGCCGGCACATCTGAAATTGGGTGTAGGGGACGTCGCGGGTGCCATTACGGTACTCAGACAGCTGGAGACTGTGGCAGAAAACAATGTCCAGCTGATGGATGTGCTGCGTTTGATGGCGGAGACTTACCTGGCGAGTGATCAGTTTCGCGATGCTCGCGCCGTTTACGAAAAAATACTGTCAATGCGGGCGATTCCATGGGCAAAGATGGGTATGGTGCGGATTCTGCGTGAGCAGGATGAAGTGTCGCAAAGTACTGATCTGCTTAATGAAATCATTTCTGAGGCGCCGAGCTACACCGATGCCTATGATGCCTTGGCGCACAATCTTAGCCATTGTGGCCAGTTTGCCGAGGCTTTATCGATACTGGAGAAGGCGGTTGCTCTTTCGCCGCGAAATTTTCTGCGCTTGTGCAGTTGTGGCGAGGTGGCGCTGAGTGTCGGCGACCCGGCCAAAGCGGCGGCTTATCTTGAGAAAGCCGTGCTGATAGGCCGAAACAATAGCGCATTCGGTCCTGGCGTTATGGTCGATCTGTTGCAGGCTTACAGTGAGAGCGAGCAACTGGACAAGATGGATCGGCTGTCCAAGGAGCTGGCCGGCATGCTGAAGTCCGATTCGGATCAGTTCCTCTCGCTGACCTGTCGGGCTCTGTCGGCGTTGGCAAGAAAAAACTATAGCGAGGCGCAGGAGTTGCTCAAACAGGCATTGCAACGCCTCCTGGCAGTGCCGGCTCCTTGGCGCGATGTGACTCGATTCGTCGAGGCGGCCGTACGAGTACAGGTAGAGCAGGGCGAGCATCCGGCTATAGAGTGGTTTGAACAACTATCCTTGCGGTTTGTGAAGAATCATCTGGATGTAGAGCAGCTTTCAGCTTTGTGTCGTGAAAGTGAGAGTCTGGCGGATGTTATCGAGCAGGCTTACTCTAGATTGCAGACCTCCAATGATAAGGCTATGGAGCTGGTGAAAAATGGCCAGAAGCAACAGGCCACGTTGATGCTGTTTGATGCTGCAATGGAGACGCATAATGATCGTCTTGGCATGAATGCCTGCGCACTTCTGTTGATGTCGAAGGAGGAGGGTGTGCTTGATAAGGCTAGGCAGCTGTTGGGCTGGTTGCCGCCAGAGCACGAGAGGGTACGGGGTTTTCGTGCTGAATTATCCAGGCGAGAAGTTTTGTCTGGTTGACGTATGATATGCATATTAAAAAAGCCGGCTTGGTGCCGGCTTTTTCGTTTAGTACAAGTAAGTACGATTACTTCACCGGGCAGCTGTTGCCTGCACGATAGTCAACCACCTTGATCTTGCCGGAGATGATGTCTTTTTTGGCTTGTGTTACGCGGCTTTCCATTTCCTTGCTGACCAGTTTGCGGTTGTTGGCATCCAGTGCCCAGTCAACACCGCCTTCTTTCAAGCCCATAGTGACCACGCCGGGCTTCCAGTTGCCCTCTTTGCCGGCCATCATGGCGTTGTAAACCGCGTTGTCGACACGCTTGAGCATGGAGGTCAATACAAAACCTGGGAACAGGTGATTCTGGTTGGAGTCTACGCCGATGCCGAGTTTGTTTTTGTCCTTGGCTGCCTGCAGTACGCCCATGCCGGTGCTGGCGGCGGCGTGGAAGACGACATCTACGCCACGGTCAAACTGGCTGCGAGCCAGCTCGCCACCGCGTGCCGGGTCGTTGAAGGCCTGGCCAGTGGTGCCGGTCATATTGCTGATGACTTCAATCTTGCCGTTGGCAGCCTTGGCACCCTGGGCAAAGCCGCAGCCGAAGGCGCGGATCAGCGGTACATCCATGCCGCCGATGAAGCCAACCTTGTTGGATTTGGAGGCGAGGCCGGCAGCCATACCGACCAGATAAGAGCCTTCCTGTTCCTTGAAGACAACCGATTGCACATTGTTGCCCTTGGCAACGTCATCAACAATGGTGAATTTCACATTCGGAAACTCGGCGGCGATAGCCTGTACCGACTGGGTGTAGGCAAAACCGACGGCAATGATCAGGTCAACATTGCGGCGGGCCAGGTTGCGCAGTACCTGTTCTTTCTGTGCCTCGTTATTGACCTGGGCTTCGCGGTAGGTCAGGCCGGTTGCTTTTTTGAAGCGTTCGGCACCGGTGAAGGCGGCTTCGTTGAAGCTTTTGTCGAACTTGCCGGAGGCACCGTACACTACAGCTGGGGTAAAGGCATGGGCGGAGCCAATGCACAGCAGGGAGAGGGTCAGCGGCGCAAGGAATTTGCAGTTAGCCATGGTTGTCTTCTTTTCGTGTTATCGGGGTGAGTGTTTTTCATTCCATTGTTCTTGCTGATTTGCCAATGGAATGAACATTCCCGCGCGCCTGTTTGCTGCCCGCAGGTTGAAAATGCGGGGGATGAGTTTACCGATATAAGTGCTGCTTGTAGTGTTGATTGGCGTGATTGTGTAGTTTCTGGTCGCATTTTTGAATATTTTGGCTTCTTTTGGAGTGTTGGTGACGGTGCCGGGCGAGGTGGGCCTGCTCTGGCTGACATCCTGTTTCTGGAGATGGCGATGCTTTTGGTGTTCTATAAGTGAGCGTGGCGGGCTTGTTGCTTGCCGGTGGCGAAGGCCGGCGTATGGGGGGGCAGGACAAGGGCTTGGTGGAGCTTTGCGGCCAACCTTTGATTGCCCACGTGGTTCGGCGGCTGCGTCCGCAGCTTGACCGCATCTATATCAGTGCCAATCGCAATACCGAGCATTATCGTCAGTATGCGGATGATGTCTTTGCGGATGAGCCTGAATGGCAGGGCATGGGGCCTTTGGCTGCGTTGGCTACGGCAGAAAACTGTTTGCCAAGAGATATAGGGCTGGTACAGCTGGCGGCCTGTGATATGCCTTTGTTGCCATTGGATCTGGTGGCAACGCTTGTTGCCGCAGGGCGTGATCAGGTGATTCTGCCGGTGACCGAGCAGGGGCCGCAGCCTGCCTGTGTGCTGGTGCCCCGACCTTTGCTGGCAACAGTGGCGCCTTATTTACAGGCTGGTGGGCGCAGTATTCGTGGCTGGCTGGCGTCCGTGCCCTTGCTTGAGTGCCGACTGCCCGCAGAGGGTTTCGCCAATGCCAATGACCCGCATGCCTTGCAGCTACTGGCTGAGCATCCGGCCATCCGCTCATCTGCCAGTCGGCAAATCTGAAGGCACGACTTTATCTTTGCTTGACCCAACAATTTCATCAGAAGCGAAACATGGCTGACAACGAATACACCCTGTCGCAGCAAGACAGGCAAATCCTGCGCGAACTGCAGCGCAATGCACGTCTTTCCAATGCGGAGCTGGCCGAGCGAGTCGGGATGTCCAGTACGGCTTGCTGGAACCATACCCGCCAGCTGGAGAAGGAGGGCTATATCGAAGGCTATGTCGCGCTGCTGAACCAGAAAAAAATGGGTCTGCCGGATACGGTGCTGATCGAGGTGACGCTGAATGGTCACGAAGACGACACGCTGGCACGTTTTGGCGAAGAGTTGGCCGCCTTGCCCGAAGTGCTGGAGGCGCATCTGGTCTCGGGTGAGTACGACTACCTGATCAAGGTGGCGGTTGATGGTACTGCCGGTTACGAGCGCTTCTTGCGCGAAAAGCTCTACAAGATTTCCGGTATCAGGCACAGTCGCTCGATGTTTGCCTTGCGCTGCATGAAGTCGATTCCCTCAGTCGAGATCTGAACGTCTTTGCCGCCACAGGCTCAGCAGGATGCTGGCGGCGAAAAAACCTTCCATGATGACGGCTACGGGTGAGCCGAGTAGCGCATTATTGAGCAGCCAGCACAGCGTGCCTGCCAGCATCCAGTAACGCAGTTTGCGTGCCCCGGTCTGAAAGGCGGCATGGGTTTGCAGCATGTTGGCCGCAGTCGCCAGCCAGGACAGCGGGGTGCTGCCCAGCCACAGCAAGGTGGTGGGTGCCAGCAGCAGATAGAAGCGATGCCAGCGTGGAGAAGGAAAAACGGCGCTGGTCAGAAAGCGGCAGCTGGCGAGCAGTAATAGCAAGGCAGCGTTTGGCTGGGACAAAAGCAGAAAGTGGCCGGCATTGAGCAGGCAGGATAGTGCAAGACAAAGCAGTGTCTGCTGCTTGTGCCGCAACTGGAATGACAGCAAGTCCAGCAGCAATGCGAGGCTGACGAGGAGCTGGGAAAGTAGAAAGGTGTCTGACATGATGAGTGCGGTGGGTAAGGGCACTCATCATCTCCGGCAGGGCATGTGCCGGCATTAACCCTTGTTAATGCGTTGCCGGATGCGGGACAGACTGACGGCAGTCATGCCCAGATAATTGGCCAGTTGCTGCTGGCTTAGCCGCTGTGGCCAGTGTGGGAAGTCCTGCAAAAGTTGCCGGTAGCGTTCTTCGGCATTATTCAACAGCAGGAATGCTTCCTTGCGTTCCTTGTATAGCAGCTGGCGGGCGATCAGCTGTTCGCGCACAGGCTGCCAGTCATCTTGCGCCAGCCACGACAAGGGCAGGCGGATGGTCTGCAAATCAGTCAGGGCTTCCAGTTGATAGCGACTGGCGGCTTGCATCAGCCAGGCGTCGTAAACCAGGCAAAATTCGCCCTCAAAGTAAAACTCCTTGCAACGTAACTGGCCGCTCTGGCTGTAGTGGCAGGCACGGGCAATGCCACACTTGATGAAGTAGAACTGTTGCTGGCGTTGACCTTGTGCAAGGAGCGTGCTGCCGGCGGGTAACAGCTCGGTCTGGCTGGGTAGTTGGCCCAATGCATCGTTATTCAGGCCCAGTGCTTGCAGGGCAAGGGGAAGGGAGGTCGGCAGCGCGGTGGGCTCGGGTAATTCAATCTTCTTCATCACGCAGCCATTCAAGCTGACCGTGAGCGGCCTCTTGCAGTTGGCCGCATAGTTCCGTGCTGTTCTGTTCGACAATTTCGAATTGCAGGATCACGGCATCGCCATGCTGGCAGTCCAGCAGTTCCGCATCGGCCTGTTGCAGCAGGCGGCGGATTTTACCTTCCAGCGGGTAGGGAATGCGGCAGCTGTGGCTGGATTTTCGCTGCAGAGTGATGCGTTCAGCAGTTTGCAAAGCGGTGGCTATACTGTCCGAGTAAGCGCGAACCAGGCCGCCAGCACCGAGTTTGACGCCGCCAAAATAGCGCACCACGGTGGCCAGTACGCCCTCCAGTTGCTGGTGTCGCAACACGTCCAGCATGGGGCGGCCGGCAGTGCCGGACGGCTCGCCATCATCGTTGGCCGCAGAGTGTCCGCCCGCCATCAGTGCCCAGCAGACATGAGCGGCGCCAGGATGTTGTTCGCGCAGCAATTGCACGCGTTGCAGGGCGGTTTGCCTGTCGGCCAGCGGTTCGATGCAGGCAATGAAGCGGCTTTTCTTGATCAGCAATTCGGCGTGGCAGGGTTTCAGCAGGGTGTCAGGCATGGCGTAGCTTTGTAAGGTAAGGGTGAACTCTAAGCCACGGTGTGAGGTGCGGCAAGCCGGGGTGTTTTTTCGTTCATCCGCCGGATTATCGAAACGGCATGCCGACATGTTGCATTCATGTTGCAGCATGGCTTTCTTGTCGGGTGTGTCATGGCGTAAATTATGCATTGTCCAACAAGTTGAATATAGATTGTATACAATAGACAAATCGGACAACCAACAATCTGAGGTGAGACTCCATGCAGTTTCCGGCATTCGCCCGTCAGCAAAGCGCCCTGAGAGACGCCATTACCGCTGCTTATCGTCGTGATGAAAAGACTTGTGTCAGCGAGCTGGTCGAGCAGGCGGCCATGCCTGCCGAGCAGGTTACAGCCGTCAAAGCGCTGGCCTCGCGCCTTGTCAGCAAGGTGCGTAGCGAGCGTACCAAGTCCAGCGGGGTGGATGCCCTGATGCACGAGTTCTCCCTGTCCAGTCAGGAAGGCGTGGCCCTGATGTGTCTGGCCGAAGCGCTGCTGCGCATTCCGGACCGCGCCACCGCAGACCGTCTGATTCGCGACAAGATTTCCGGCGGCGACTGGAAGTCCCACCTGGGTAACAGCTCTTCGCTGTTCGTGAATGCCGCGGCCTGGGGCCTCGTGGTTACCGGCAAGCTGGTGTCTTCGCACAGCTCGCACGGCCTGTCGGCTGCGCTGACGCGCATGGTCGCCAAAGGCGGCGAGCCGCTGATCCGCAAGGGCGTTGATCTGGCGATGCGCATGCTGGGCAAGCAGTTCGTGACTGGCGAGACAATTGACGAGGCGCTGGCCAATGGCCGCGAGCGCGAGGCACGTGGCTATCGTTTCAGCTATGACATGCTGGGCGAAGCGGCGCTGACAGAAGCAGATGCCCAGCGTTATCTGAAGGATTACGTCACCGCGATTCACGCGATCGGCAAGGAGTCTGCCGGCCGTGGCATCTACAATGGCCCGGGCATCTCGGTGAAGCTGTCGGCGATTCATCCGCGTTACGCGCGCATGAAGCACGACCGCATGATGGCCGAACTGCTGCCGCGTCTGAAGCAGCTGTTCCTGCTGGCCAAGCAATACAATATCGGCCTGAATATCGATGCCGAAGAAGCTGACCGTCTCGAAATCTCGATGGATCTGATCGAGGCGCTGGCCAATGATGCAGACCTGAACGGTTTCGAAGGCATCGGCATCGTGGTGCAGGCTTACCAGAAGCGCTGTCCGTATGTGATTGACTTCCTGATCGACCTTGCACGTCGCACCGGTCACCGCTTCATGGTGCGTCTGGTGAAAGGCGCTTACTGGGATGCCGAGATCAAGCGCGCCCAGGTTGATGGTCTGGATGGTTATCCGGTCTACACCCGCAAGGTGTATACCGATGTGTCCTACCTGGCTTGCGCCAAGAAACTGTTGGCCGCACAGGATGCGATCTACCCGCAGTTTGCCACTCACAATGCCTACACGCTGTCGGCGGTTTACCAGCTGGCAACTGGCAAGGATTACGAATTCCAGTGTCTGCACGGTATGGGCGAGAGTCTTTACGACCAGGTGGTCGGTGCGGCCAACCTCGACAAGCCTTGCCGCATTTATGCGCCGGTCGGTTCGCATGAAACCCTGCTGGCCTATCTGGTGCGTCGCCTGCTGGAAAACGGTGCCAACAGCTCTTTCGTGAACCGTATCGTTGACGAAAGCGTATCGATTGAAGATCTGGTGGAAGATCCTGTTGCCGAAGCTCGTCAGCTGGCTGGTTTGCCGCATGGCAAGATCGCTCTGCCGCGTCAGCTGTATGGTGCCGGCCGCCTGAACTCTGCCGGTGTCGATCTGGCCAATGAGCATGTGCTGCAACAGCTGAATGTCGAGCTGCAGGCGGCCTCTGCCTTCCCTTACAAGTTTGCGCCAATGTTGGCCGCAGGCGAGCCGACAGATGGCGAAGTGGTAACGGTGCGCAATCCGGCCAGCCACGGCGATATCGTCGGCACTGTGCAGGAAGCATCGCTGGCAGATGTCGAGCTGGCACTGCAGCAAGCGGTACTGGCGGCACCAGCCTGGGCAGCAACTTCGCCAGCCGAGCGTGCGGCGTGCCTCGAGCGCATGGCCGATGCGATGGAAGCCAATATGTCCACGCTGATGGCGCTGGCCGTGCGTGAGGCCGGCAAGACACTCAGCAATGCGATTGCCGAAGTGCGCGAGGCGGTCGACTTCTGCCGTTACTACGCCGAGCAGGTGCGTCGCGAATTCAATAACCAGACTCATCTGCCACTGGGCCCGGTGGTCTGCATCAGCCCGTGGAACTTCCCGCTGGCGATCTTTATCGGCGAGGTGGTTGCCTCGCTGGCTGCCGGCAATGTGGTGCTGGCCAAGCCGGCCGAGCAAACCGGCCTGATCGCGGCTTACGCGGTGAAGCTGCTGCATGAGGCGGGTGTGCCGCGTGGCGCGCTGCAGTTCCTGCCGGGTCGTGGCGAGACCGTTGGTGCCACTCTGACTGGCGATGCGCGGATTCAGGGTGTGATCTTTACCGGCTCGACCGAAGTGGCCCAGCTGATCAATCGTACTCTGGCGCGTCGTGGCGAAGAGGTTGCGCTGGTGGCAGAAACTGGCGGCCAGAATGCGATGATCGTCGACAGCTCGGCGCTGGCCGAGCAGGTGGTCGGTGATGTGATTTCTTCGGCGTTCGACTCCGCCGGCCAACGTTGCTCGGCACTGCGCGTGCTGTACCTGCAGGAAGAGATCGCCGACAAGGTCGTTACCATGATCAAGGGCGCGATGGACGAGTTGCGCGTCGGCAACCCGATGCGCTTCGATACCGATATCGGCCCGGTGATTGATGAGGAAGCGCGTGGCAATCTGCAGGCGCACATCGATGCGATGCGGACTCAGGCCAAGAGCTGCTATCAGGCCGTGCTGACGCCAGAGTGTGCCGAGGGTAGCTATATCGCGCCGACATTGTTCGAAATCCGTTCGCTGTCCTTACTCAAGCGTGAGGTGTTTGGCCCGGTGCTGCACGTGATCCGCTTTGCGGCGCGTGATATCGATCAGGTCATCGACGAAATCAATGCCTCCGGCTATGGCCTGACCCACGGTATTCACAGCCGTATCGACGAATCTATCGATCACATCGTGTCGCGAGTGAAGGTCGGTAACGTCTATGTGAACCGCAATATCGTCGGTGCGGTGGTTGGCGTGCAGCCATTCGGTGGTGAAGGCAAGTCAGGTACCGGCCCGAAAGCCGGTGGCCCGTACTATCTGTATCGCCTGACGCGTGCGGCTTGGGAGCCGGAGCTGGCTGGTGCGCTGCTGAATACCAATCTGCCGCAGCTTGATGCCTTGCAGGAGGTGCTGCCAGTACTGGGTAGCGATGCGGCGTCGCAGGATCGCTGGCGCGAGGCGATTGCTTATGCACGTCGTCACAGCCCGCTGGGCACCGTGGTGACCCTGCCTGGTCCGACTGGCGAACGTAATACCCTGAGCTTCGCGCCGCGTGGTGTCGTGGTTTGCGTTGCCGAGACTTTGCCGGCGCTGGTGACCCAGCTGATTGCGGTAGCGGCTACCGGTAATCAGGCGGTGCTGCTTGGTGGTCCGCTTGCGGCCAACCTGCCGCAGGCGCTGGCGCGCTTTGTCAGCCAGAGCAATGACGGTCTGGACAAGGTTGCGGCGACGGCGGTGTTGTATGCCGGCAACGATGCTGCAGCTGCCCGTCAGGTGTTGGCGCAGCGCGATGGTGCCTTGTTGCCCTTGCTGCTTGAAGAGGGTGAGGGCTATAACCTGCACCGTCTGGTGGTGGAGCGTGCTGTCAGCGTCAACACGACTGCGGCGGGTGGTAATGCCAGCCTGATGAGCATCAGCGAGTAATGAATATTGTATAAAAATTTGCCGGGTGCGGATTGCGGTGGGAGTATTGCAATCTGCGCTTGGCATAACGCGAAACATGTTGGCGGGTTGTTTCGCGATTTACACCGCCGTACTGAGAGAAGAGAACATGCAACTGACCAAATTGACCACGATTTCCCTGGCTGTCGCTGCTGCTGTGGCCCTGTCTGCCTGCGGCAAAAAAGAAGAAGCTGCCCCTGCGGCTGATGCATCGGCTGGCGCTTCTGCTGCAGCCGAAGTCGTCAAGATCGGTTTTGCTGCGCCGCTGACTGGCCCGCAAGCTCACTATGGTGAGGAATACAAGAACGGTGTGACACTGGCCATCGAAGATGCCAATGCCGAGAAGCCGACTATTGCCGGCAAGGCCGTGACTTTTGAATTGGTTGCCGAAGATGACCAGGCCGATCCCAAGATCGCTACCCAGCTGGCTCAGAAATTCGTAGACAACCAGGTTGCCGGTATCGTTGGCCACTTCAACTCCGGCACGTCGATTCCTGCATCCAAGATCTACTCTGACGCTGGTCTGCCGCAAGTTGCCATGGCGACTGCTCCTGCCTTTACCCAGCAGAGCTACAAGACCACCTTCCGCTCCATGACTTCCGACACCCAGCAGGGTTCGGTAATGGGCAAGTTCGTGGTTGAAAAACTGGGCGCGAAGAAGATTGTCATCATCGATGACCGTACCGCTTATGGCCAGGGTCTGGCTGACGAGTTCGAGAAGGCTGTCAAGGCTGCAGGTGGCGAAGTGGTGAAACGTGAATTCACTAACGACAAGGCTACCGACTTTGCCGCGATTCTGACTTCCATCAAGGCAGCTGCTCCTGATGTGGTGTTCTACGGCGGTGCAGATGCGCAATCCGCGCCAATGGCCAAACAGATGAAGCGTCTGGGCCTGAAGGCTCCGCTGGTTTCCGGCGAAATGACCAAGACCCCGACTTTCCTGAAGCTGGCTGGCAAAGAGGCTGATGGCACCATCGCTTCGCTGGCGGGTCTGCCGCTGGAAAACATGCCTAAGGGCCCGGATTATGCCAGCCGTTACAAGGCACGTTTCAATATGGATGTAGCGACTTACTCGCCGTACGGTTATGACGCGACTCGCGTACTGATCGCTGCGATGAAAGAGGCTGATTCCGTGAAGCCTGCTGATTACCTGCCGAAGTTGGCCGCAATCAACCACTCCGGTGTGACTTCCGCCAGCTGGTCTTATGATGAGAAGGGTGATCTGAAAGACGGTGGTATCACTGTCTACAAGGTCGAGAACGGCGAATGGAAGGTGCTGGAGACTGTTGGTGGTGGTGCGGCGCCTGCTGCCGCAGCTGCTTCTGCTGCCAAGTAATTGGTGTTGTTTGAAAAAGCCGGTGCATGCACCGGCTTTTTTTATTTCAGTGCGTTTTGCGGCGCATGAACAGGGTCATGGCAAACAGGATGCTTGCCGTGCCGGCAAGCAGCAGCCAGGAAAGCGTGAAACTGTTGGTAAGGTCGCGAATCGCGCCGGCAGCAACCGGGGCAGCCGCGGCCATGATATAGCCTATGCCTTGTACAAAGGCGGTCAGTTCGCCGGCATGCTGCGGATCGTCAAGATGCTGCAGCGTCAGGATCATGGTCAGCGGGAACAAGCCGCCAATACCGGCGCCAAGAATGGCAACCCAGAGCAGGCTGTTTTCGGTGCCTTGCAGGCTGATGCCGAGCAGGCCGGCAAGGTTGGCCGCAATCGCTAGGGCAAGCCAGGGTCGCAGATCACTGAAGCGACTGGCGATAACCGGCAGCAGCAGTCCGCTGGCAACTTCGAAGGCCGTCATATAGCTGAGCATCAGCCCGCCTTGCTGTGCGCTGTAGCCAAGACTGGTGAAGTAGGGTGGCAGCCAGGCCAGCGTGCAGACGTAAATCGCGGTGCCGATGCCGAAATAAATGGCCAGTGCCCAAGCCATCGGCAGGCGATGGATGCGGATCGGTGCGCTCGAGTGGCTGCCGGATGCCGAGCCGTGATGATCGGCCGGGGCCAGCCATAGCCACAGCAATGCAGTCAGTGCTGCCGGCGGGCTCCACAGGGCCAGTGCCTGCTGCCAGCTGCTATGTTCAGCCAGCCAGGCGGCGCTGCCGGCAGAAACAGTAGCACCGCCCATCAGCGAGGTTACATAAAGCCCCATCATCAATGAGGTGTGCTTGCCGAAGTGCAGCTTGATCATGCCGGGAATCAGGATCTGGATGGCGGCAATACCAAGGCCGGCAAGAGCGGCCGAGGCAATCAGCACGCTGCTGTGTTCGCCAAGCAGTCGCAGCAGGCAGGAGGCGGCGATCAGGAGCAGGGCGTAACTGACGCCCTTGCGTGTGCCGGTGAGCTTTTTCAGCCAGCCAAGACTGAAGGCAGCGGCACCCATGATCAGCACCGGCAGGGTGGTCAGCAGCGCAGCCATGCCATAGCTCATGCCGGTGTGGCCGGTAATCAGCTCCATCAGTGGGGCGATGCTGGCAAGGGCTGGCCGCAGATTGAGACCGGCCAGCAGAATCAGAGCGCCGCAGGCCAGTTTATTGATGTGTGTCTTGCTCATGGTGTTATTTTTCAATTCCTTGTAACCAGCTGCGAAGCAGGCCGGCTAGCTGTTGTTGCTGTTCTGCCGGCAGCTTGGCCAGCAGGGTTTGCTGGGCAGCAGTGTGGTCCTGCAGCGCGGCTTCGAGTTTTTCCTTGCCAGCTGCTGTCAGGCTGACCAGCCAGCCACGTTTGTCACTGGGGTCTGGCGTGCGGGTAATCAATCCGGCCAGTTCGAGCTTGTCCAGCCGCTTACTGACTGCGCCCGAGCTCAGCAGCAAGGAGCGATAAAGCTCGGTCGGGGTGAGGGTGTATGGTTCCCCTTGGCGTCGCAGCGTAGCCAAAACATCAAACTCGCCATATTTGAGTTCGTGCGGTGCCAATGCTGCATCGCGGACCTGCTCGAAGGCTGCCATCAGTCGTGCAATCCGCCCGAGTACGGCCAGCGGCATCGGGTCGAGCTCGGGTTTGCTTTGTTGCCACTGGCTCAGAAAGCCATCAATCTCGTCCATTCTGCTTCCCTGTAAGAATCTTCTTTGGAAGATATGTGTCGTTAAAAAATCGGCGGTCTCCCGCCGATGTGGCTGTTTATTCGTCGCCCAGCGTCAAGGCATTGATATTGTAGCCAGCGTCAACATAGGTAATCTCGCCTGTTATGCCCGAGGCCAGATCGGATAGCAAGAAGGCAGCAACATTGCCGACTTCTTCAGCAGTCACGTTGCGACGCAGGCAGGATTGGTTGGCCGCCTTGTGCAGCAGTTTGCTGAAGCCTGCGATGCCGGCTGCGGCCAAGGTCTTGATCGGGCCTGCCGAAATGCCGTTGACGCGGGTGCCTTCGGCGCCGAGGCTGGCTGCGGTAAAGCGTACCGATGCTTCAAGACTGGCTTTGGCAAGGCCCATGACGTTATAGCTCGGAATGGCTCGTACGGCGCCAAGGTAGCTCAACGTCAGCAGTGCGCCATGGCGGCCACGCATCATCGGCCGTGCTGCCTTGGCCAGTGCCGGGAAGCTGTACGCCGAAATGTCATGCGCGGTCTGGAACGCTTCACGCGACAGCGAGTCGAGAAAGTCGCCTTCGAGTGCCTCGCGCGGGGCGAAGGCGATGGCGTGTACCAGGCCGTCAAGCCCGTCCCATTGAGTGCCAAGGTCAAGGAACAGGCGCTTGATGTCTTCGTCTTGCTGTACGTCACAGCGGAAAACCAGCTTGCTGCCAAATTCGGCTGCAAGTTCACTGACTCGATCCTCGAACTTGTCGCTGGCATAGGTAAAGGCGAGCTCCGCACCTTCGCGATGACAGGCTTGGGCGATGCCGTAGGCGATCGATCGATTGGAAATCATCCCGGTTATCAGGATTTTTTTACCCTGTAAAAAAGCCATGTACTTCCTCGTGTGATATCCGGTGGAGTTTTTATTGGAACCGGCCAGTTTATCACGTCGTGCCGAGAGTGAGAATCTGCCGACATCCAAGTCTTACTGTAGTCCAGCTTGGGCTGGCCCGCCGTGCTTGCCGCTATGGCCCCGAGTTGCTAACATCGGGAATCAAAACCTGAAACAAACGCCATTCGAGAGGAAGACGATGAGCGACCTGATTCTGCATGTGACCGATGATACTTTTGAACAGGACGTACTGAAGGCCGAGCTGCCAGTACTGGTTGATTACTGGGCTGAGTGGTGTGGTCCTTGCAAGATGATCGCCCCTATCCTGGATGACGTGGCCAAGGAATACCAAGGCCGCCTGTCCGTTGCCAAGCTGAACATTGACCAGAATGAAGCGACCCCGCCGAAATTCGGTATCCGCGGTATTCCAACCCTGATGCTGTTCAAAAACGGTGAAGTGGCTGCTACCAAGGTTGGCGCACTGTCCAAAACGCAACTGGTTGAATTCCTGAATACCCATCTCGGCTGATCAGGTTTGACAGTAAGCGTGTGATCGGCTATTTTCCAGCCAGATCTTCATCAGTTCGGGCGATCGTGAGATCGCCCGAAGTCCTTCCGGCCAGGCCGGAGCATTCGAATTTAGTCACTTCCGGTTTTTGTCCTTCTCTGGTCAACGCCTACATACCATGCATTTATCCGACCTTAAGCACCTTCACGTCAGTGAGCTCGTCCAGATGGCGATCTCCAGCGAGATCGATGGTGCTAGCCGCTTGCGCAAGCAAGACCTCATTTTTGCCATTCTGAAAAACCAAGCCAAGAAGGGCGAAAGCATCTTTGGCGATGGTACGCTGGAAGTACTGCCCGATGGCTTCGGCTTTTTGCGCAGTCCGGATTCTTCCTATCTTGCCGGGCCGGATGATATTTACGTCAGCCCGTCGCAAATTCGTCGTTTCAACCTGCATACAGGCGACACGATTGAAGGCGAAGTGCGCACCCCGAAAGAGGGTGAGCGTTACTTTGCACTCGTGAAAGTAGACAAGGTCAATGGTGGCCCGCCTGAGGCAGCCAAGAACAAGATCCTGTTTGAAAACCTGACGCCGCTGTTCCCGACCGAGCGTTTGCACCTCGAGCGTGATATCAAGGCTGAGGAAAACGTGACCAGCCGTATTATCGACCTGATCGCGCCTATCGGCAAAGGTCAGCGTGCCTTGCTGGTTGCGCCGCCGAAGTCCGGCAAAACCGTGATGCTCACGCATATTGCGCACGCCATTACGACCAACCACCCGGAAGTCGAGCTGATCGTGTTGCTGATT
Source organism: Vogesella lacus (assembly GCF_979366295.1). Taxonomy (NCBI): domain Bacteria; kingdom Pseudomonadati; phylum Pseudomonadota; class Betaproteobacteria; order Neisseriales; family Chromobacteriaceae; genus Vogesella; species Vogesella lacus. The sequence continues at coordinate 177,954 of NZ_CEETQT010000001.1, read as the reverse complement.
GACGAGCGTCCGGAAGAAGTGACCGAAATGCAGCGTTCGGTACGCGGTGAGGTGGTTTCGTCGACGTTTGACGAGCCGGCAACGCGTCACGTTCAGGTTGCTGAAATGGTCATTGAGAAGGCCAAGCGTCTGGTTGAGCACAAGAAGGATGTGGTGATCCTGCTGGATTCCATTACCCGTCTGGCGCGTGCTTACAATACCGTGATTCCATCATCCGGCAAGGTGTTGACCGGTGGTGTGGATGCCAATGCACTGCAGCGTCCCAAGCGCTTCTTTGGTGCGGCGCGCAATATCGAAGAAGGCGGTTCGCTGACCATTATCGCGACAGCACTGGTGGATACCGGCTCGCGTATGGATGACGTGATCTTCGAGGAATTCAAGGGCACCGGTAATATGGAACTGCACCTTGATCGTCGCATGGCCGAGAAGCGTGTCTTCCCGGCGATTAACATCAACCGTTCGGGTACCCGTCGTGAAGAGCTGCTGATTCAGCAAGAGCAGCTGCAACGCATCTGGGTATTGCGCAAGCTGCTGTACCCGATGGATGATCTTGAGGCAATGGAGTTCCTGCTGGGCAAGATCAAGGCGACCAAGACCAATCTGGCGTTCTTCGACTCGATGCGCCGTTAAGACCGGTTTGACTCGCTCACAACGCCAGGATTGCTCCTGGCGTTTTTTATTGCAGAATGAATTATGGACTTGTTGAATCTGATACTGGATCTTGATGGATTCTCCATCATCGGCACGGTGGCCTTTGCGGTTTCCGGTTATTTGCTGGGGGTGCGCAAACACCTGGACTGGCTGGGTGTAGTGATTGTGACGCTGCTGACCGCGATTGGTGGCGGCATCATTCGTGATGTGCTGGTTGGCCGCATGCCCATGGTGTTTCTGGATAATACCAACCTCGTCGTGATTGCTGTGACGCTGCTGTTTGCCTGGCTGCTGCGCTTGCACAAGCGAGAAAACGAGATACTGACGCGGTTATTCATTATTGCCGACTCTATCGGCCTAGTGGCTTTCAGCCTTGCGGGTGCGAAGCTTGGTGTCGAGTTTCATCTGAATGCTTTTGGTGTGGTCTTGCTGGGTTTTGTCACGGCAGTGGGTGGCGGTATCGTGCGTGACATGATGGTCAATGACGTGCCGTTTATCCTGCATCAGGATTTTTACGGAACCGTGTCGATTCTGGTGGCGGCAGTGTTGTATGTGCTGAGTCAGCAGGGTTGGGATCGCCTGCTGGCGGTACAGCTTTTGTTTGTTGCAGGTTTGGCTTTGCGCTTGCTTGCGCACTGGCAGGAGCTGTCCTTGCCCAAGCCCGGAGTGAAAAACAGGAGGTGATATGTCGGCAATGGCGAGCTGGTTGGGGCAGGTCGGAAATGTATTGACTCGGCAGATCGCTCTGCCGGACGAAGAGGGCTTGCTGCCGCGGCCCGAGGTTGTCCGCAAGGCGGCGGTGCTGATGCTGTTGAGTGAGGGGGAAGCGGGTTTGCAGATGCTGCTGACAAGGCGGACCGAGCATCTGCGCAGTCATGCCGGCCAGATCAGTTTCCCGGGTGGCAAGCTCGATGGGCCGCATGAAGGGGTGGTGGCGGCAGCCTTGCGTGAGGCGCGGGAGGAAGTCGGGCTGGATGCGGCGGCGGTCGAGGTGCTGGGTGTCTTGCCTAGCTATATAACCATCACCGGTTATGAGGTGACACCGGTACTTGCCTTGCAAACACGAGACTGGCAACTGTCACCGCAGCCGGACGAGGTGGCCGAGGTGTTTTGTGTGCCATGGCGGGTGTTGGCCGACTTGTCAGCATACGAGCGGCATCCGGTGCGGCGGGAGGGCTTCAGCGGGCATTATTACAGCATCAGCTATCGCGATTACTATATCTGGGGGGCGACAGCCGCCATGCTGCGAAGGTTGGCCGCGATATTGCCGCCTTTGCCTGAATAAAAAAGCCACCTTGCGGTGGCTTTTTTGTTAACGCTTCGGCGGGTTGAAGAGTGCCGATTGCTGGCGGCCGCGCTGGTTGTTATTGCTGCGTGGCTTGCCGTTGCGCTGGTTGTTGTGGCTGCTGTTATTGCTGCTGCCACCGCCGCGCTTGTTCATCAGCAATGGTGGATCATCCGTTGCCGAGATGCCGAGTGTGTGTAGCGTCAGGGTAGGCTGGCGCGGGCCGTCATCATGGAAGAAGTTGCCATTCGGCTCTTTGGACTGACGCGGCTTGTTGGTGGCGGCCGGCTTGCGGGCGGCAGGGTTGGCCGCAGGCTTGCCTTGCGGGCTGCTACGCTTCTGTTCGCCGGTTCTGCGTTCTTGCTGCTGGCCATTGGCCTGTTCGCGATTAGGCTGACCGCTCTTGCGTGGATTGCTGTTGCGGCGTGCTTCGCTCTTGCCTTCGCCCTGGCTGGCTGCGTCAGCGCGGTTGTTGTCGCGTGCTGGTGCACCGCGGCCGCTGCGCTGACCCTGGCCTTGCGGCTTGCGACCCTGGCCTTTCGGGGCGCTGGTCGGGGTGAGGGCACCGTGAATGTAGCGGCCAAGGCCGATCTCGATAGCCTGTGGCTCTGCGCCCATGTCGGCTTCGAAGCCGGCAACGCTGACGCGCTCAACTTGCTGCTTGATCAGCTTTTCGATGTCGCGCAGGAAGCCCAGCTCGTCAACGCATACCAGCGACAGGGCTTCGCCCTTGCAGCCGGCACGACCGGTACGGCCGATGCGGTGTACGTAGTCTTCCGGCACGTTTGGCAACTCGAAGTTCACCACGTGTGGCAGTTCTTCGATATCCAGGCCGCGGGCGGCGATATCGGTGGCCACCAGAACCGGCAGGCTACCATCCTTGAAGCCGGCCAGCGCCTTGGTGCGTGCACCCTGACTCTTGTTGCCGTGAATTGCCATGCTGGCAATGCCTGCTTTTTCCAGCTTTTCGGCCAGGCGGTTGGCGCCGTGTTTGGTGCGGGTGAAGACCAGCACCTGATGCCAGTCGCCAGACTTGATCAGATGAGTCAGCAACTCGGTTTTACGATCGCGGTCAACCAGATGCACCTTCTGGGTGATCTGTTCGTTGGTGGTATTCGGACGTGCTACTTCAACCAGCTTGGGCTGGTTCAGCAGCTTGTCAGCCAGTTTTTTGATGTCGTCAGAGAAGGTGGCGGAGAACAGCAGGTTCTGACGCTCGGCTGGCAGCATGGCCAGCACTTTCTTGATGTCGTGAATGAAGCCCATGTCCAGCATGCGATCGGCTTCGTCCAGCACCAGAATCTCGACGCCAGACAGGTCAACGGTTTTCTGGCCAGCGTGATCCAGCAAACGGCCTGGTGTGGCCACCAGAATGTCTACCGGCTTTTTCAGGGCGGAAATCTGCGGGTTGATGCCAACGCCGCCAAACATCACCATGGATTTCAGGCTCAGGTATTTGCCGTACTCGCGTACGGACTCTTCTACCTGCGCAGCCAGTTCGCGGGTCGGGGTCAGTACCAGTGCGCGCGGACGGCCTTTTTGCTTGGATGGCTTGTCCATCAGGCGATGCAGCAAAGGCAGGGTAAAGCCGGCGGTTTTGCCGGTACCGGTTTGCGCTGCAGCCAGCAGATCGCCACCTTGCAATACCTGGGGAATGGCCTGCGCCTGGATAGGAGTAGGCTGGGTGTAACCAGTTTCGGCTACGGCCTGCAGCAGGGGCTCGGCAAGACCCAGTGCGGCAAAAGTCAATTCGGACATGTAGTGTGAGCTTGTTTGCAATTCAGGCCGCCTGATCCTTGAAGAAGGAGAATGCCAATCAGATCAGGCAGGCAATTATGAGGGTGAACCCGGTAGTGTGCTGGGCTTTAAATGAGGAGTCGCGATGATTGGCAGGGCGCGATTTGTTTGATTCTACATTGATTGGGCAAATATTGCAGCGGCAAGTGCTTAATAAATTCAATTTATGCAAATGAAATCACCTTGACCGTCTGATATGACGGCCAAGGCTTGTGTTGATCAATCAGCCGCGGAACTGATTGATAATGCTGGAAAAGTCCAGCTTGCCATTGCCTTGTGCGACATGGCTGGCGTAGAGGTTGCGTGCCAATGCGCCCATCGGGTTGGCCGCATGGCTCTGGATGGCGGTTTCTTCGGCAAGACCCAGGTCTTTCAACATCAGTTCAGACATGAAACCGCCTGCATAGGCGCGACTGGCCGGGGTATTTTCCATCACGCCAGGCCACGGGTTGTAGAGTTCTAGCGCCCAGTTGCGGCCCGAGCTCTTGCTCATGATCTCTGACAGCACGGCCGGATCGAGGCCGTTGCGCACACCCAGCGCCAGCGCTTCGGCAGTGCCGGCCATCAGGATGCCAAGCAGCATATTGTTGCAGACCTTGGCGGTCTGGCCGGCACCGATATTGCCTGCATGGAAGATGTTCTTGCCCATGGCGTTGAACAGCTCGCGGGCCGCATCGACGTTGGCCGCTTCGCCACCAACCATGAAAGTCAGCGTGCCGGCGGCTGCACCCGCCGTACCACCGGAAACCGGTGCATCGACAAAGCGATGACCGGCGCGGGAGGCAGCTTCGCCAACCTGGCGGGCACTGGCAACATCAATCGTGCTGCAATCCACCAGCAAGGTGCCGGCAGGCAGGCTGGCGCACAGGCCTTGCTCGCCCAGATACAGGCCGGCGACATGCTTGCCGGCTGGCAGCATGGTTATCACTGCATCGACGCCCTGAATTGCCTCGGCAATGCTGGCTGCTACCTGGCCGCCGGCGGCGGCAAACTGGCGCAGGGCGTTTTCTGACAAGTCAAAACCGCGTACCGCAAAACCTGCTTTTACAAGGTTGGCCGCCATCGGGCCGCCCATATTGCCAAGGCCGATAAATGCAATCTGTTTCATCATGCTGTCTCCGGTTCAGGCCAGTGCGGCCAGGGGGTGATCTTGCGGCCGCCAGGGCTGGCTGAAATGCTGGCTGACGGCGGCGTGGTCGATATCGGCAAGGCGAGGCCAGTGCCACTGCGGTTTGCGATCCTTGTCGATCAGCAGGGCGCGCACGCCCTCGCGGAACTCCGGCCCACTGCAGAAGTTCAGCGACAACGCCAGCTCCATGCGCAGCGCCTCGGCCAGCGACAGATGGCGCGCGCGGCGGAAAATCTCCCAGCTTACCGCTGCGCTCATCGGGCTGCCGGCGAGATAGCTCTTGGCTGCGGCGGCCAGCCACGGGTCTTCGAAGGCGGTGTCGCGTAGCGCGCGGTCAAAGGCCGCCAGCGAGCCCTTGTTGAGCAAGGTGTGGATCTGCGCGAGATTGCGGCCAACCTGGCTGTCGGCCAGCTCGTCCGGGTTGCCGGCTTCGAGTTCGCCAAGGCAGGCGGTGGTCAGGGCATGGTTGGCCGCGGCCTCATGCTGCCACGGCAGGGTGGTCAGCTGTTGCAGCAGTTGCGGCCAGGCCTGTTGCGGCAGAATGTGGTCGGCCAGATTGCACAGCAGTGCGTCGCGCGCATTCAGCGGTGCGCCAGTCAGGCCGAGAAACAGGCCGGCGCGTGCCGGCATGCGCTGCAGAAACCAGCTGCCAGCGACATCCGGATACAGGCCGATGGTGATTTCCGGCATGGCAATGCGGGTACTGGCGGTGGCGATGCGGTGGCTGGCACCGGCCATCAGGCCAAGGCCGCCGCCCATCACGATGCCATTGCCCCAGACCAGCAAAGGCTTGCTGTAGCTGTGAATGCGGTAATCGAGCGCGTATTCGCGGCTGAAAAAGTCTTCAGCTACCGGATTCGGATATTGCTCGTCGGCAAGCAGCGCCTCGCGCAGCGCCCGCACATCGCCGCCGGCGCAGAAGGCCTTGTCGCCGGCACCGCGCAGCAGCACCGCGGCAATGCCCTCGTCGGCCGCCCAGATCGACAGCCGCGCATCGAGCAGACGGATCATGTCGAGATTCAGCGCGTTCAGCGCTTTTTCCGCATTCAGGGTGGCAATGCCGAGGCGGAAGCCGCTGGCGGTGGCGACTTCATCGAACAACACGACGTCGTTCATGGTTCTGTTTCCTTCGTGGCAAGACAGTCAGGCTGTCGTTCAGGCGTTTATCCACTGCGGCGCGCGTTTTTCGAGGAAGGCATTGACACCTTCGCGCTGGTCGAGGCTATCGAACAGTTTGACGAACAACTCGCGCTCGTGAATCAGGTTGGCCGCAGGCGGTGCGTGGCGTGCGCGTTGCACCAGCGTCTTGCAGGCGCTGACGGCAACCGGCGACTGGCGGCCAACCTTTTCGGCCAGTGCCAGTGCCGCTGCACGCGCCTCGCCCTTGGCGACGACTTCTTCTACCAGACCGATGCGCAGCGCGGTGGCGGCATCGACGCGCTCGCCGCACAGAATCATGCGTTTCGCCCAGCCTTCGCCGACCAGCCACGGCAGATTCTGCGTGCCGCCGGCACAGGGCAGCAGGCCGACGGCGGCCTCCGGCAGTGCCATTTGTGCCTGTTCTTCGGCGATGCGGATATCGCAAGCCAGCGCACACTCAAGCCCGCCGCCCATGGCGTAGCCGTTGATGGCGGCAATACTCACGCCACGAAACGCCGACAGCGCTTCGAAGGCTTCGCCAAACGCGATGCTGGCACTGGCGGCATGACCCTTGTCGCCATCGGCAAACTGCTTGAGATCAGCGCCGGCGCTGAAAAATTTCTCGCCTTCGCCGGTAATCACCAGCGCGTAGATGTCGCGGTCGGCGTTGAGATCGCTGACCAGTTGTTGCAGCGCGGCCAGGCTGGCCAGCGTCCAGGTATTGGCTGGCGGGTTGGCGATGGTGATCAGCGCGGTGTGGCCGTGTTTTTCGACATTCAGATTGGTGTAGTGCATGGGTGTGGCTCCTGTTGCTTAGCGCAGGGTGCTGCTGGCGGCGTCCTGCAGCAGTTTGCGGGCGATGATCACGCGCATGATTTCATTGGTGCCTTCCAGAATCTGGTGCACGCGGTTGTCGCGCAGATAGCGCTCCAGCGGGTATTCCTTGATATAGCCGTAGCCGCCGAACAGTTGCAGCGCCTCGTTGGCGACCTTGAAACCGGTGTCGGTGGCAAAGCGCTTGGCCATCGCACAATAGGTGCTGGCTGCGGGCTGTTGCTGGTCGAGCTGCCATGCGGCCAACCTTACCATCTGCCGTGCGGCAATCAGCTCGGTGGCCATGTCGGCGAGGCGAAACTGCACGCTCTGGAATTCGGCCAGCGGCTGGCCGAATTGCTGGCGTTCCTGCACATAGCGGTTGGCCGCATCGAGCGCGGCTTGTGCCGTGCCGACCGAGCAAGTGGCGATATTGATGCGACCGCCATCCAGCCCCTTCATCGCGAGGCTGAAGCCCTGGCCTTCGCTGCCCAGCAGGTTGGCCACCGGCACGCGCACATTGTCAAAGGTGATGGTGCGGGTGGGCTGGCTGTTCCAGCCCATCTTTTTTTCTTTCTTGCCATAGTGGATGCCGGTCAGATCGGCCGGTACCAGTAGCGCCGAGATGCCCTTGGCACCCGCGCCGCCAGTGCGTGCCATCACCACCAGCACATCGGTGCTGCCGGCGCCGCTGATAAAGGCCTTGCTGCCGTTCAGTACGTAATCGTCGCCGTCGCGTTCGGCACGAGTGCGCAGGTTGGCCGCATCAGAGCCGGCACCCGGTTCGGTCAGGCAGTAGCTGCCGAATTTCTCGCCGCTGGCGAGCAGCGGCCCCCAGTGCGCGGCTAACTCGGGCGCTGCGAAGCTGCCTATCATCCAGCTGACCATATTGTGGATGGTCAGATAGGCGGTGGTGCTGGTGCAGCCGGCGGCCAGCTCTTCGAAGATGATGGCGGCGTCGAGGCGGGGCAGGCCGAGTCCGCCGTATTGCTCGGGCGTGTACAGACCGCAAAAGCCCATTTCGCCGGCGCGGCGCAGCACATCCAGCGGGAAGATTTCGTTTTCATCCCAGTGGGCGGCGTGCGGGGCGAGTTCGCAGCGGGCAAATTCGCGCGCACTGTCACGAAAGGCCTCTTGTTCGGGGCTGAGGGAAAAGTCCATGGCAGGCTCTCTGGCGCCGGCAAAGCAGCTTGCCGGCGCTTTTCGGGTTGATTACTTGAGCTGGATGGTGGTGTGGACCTTGCCGTTGCTGGCGTCGTCGTCAAACCAGCGACTGGTGACGGTCTTGGTCTGGGTGTAGAACAGCACCACCTGCTTGCCGTATGGGCCGAGATCGCCCAGCTTGGACGCGCGCGAGCCGGTAAAACTGAACAGCGGCACCGGCACCGGAATCGGCACATTGATGCCGACCTGGCCTACATCGATATCTTCCTGGAAGCGGCGGGCGGCCGCGCCACTCTGGGTAAAGATGGCTGTGCCGTTGCCGTTCGGGTTGGCATTGATGATGTCGATGGCCTCGTCGATGCTGTCGGCGGCCATCAGGCATAGCACCGGCCCGAAGATTTCTTGCTCGTAAACGCTCATGCCGGGCTTCACGCCGCTGAAAATGGTCGGTGCGACAAAATTGCCGTTAGGGTAGCCGTCAACACTGATCTCGCGGCCGTCCAGCTCCAGCTTCGCGCCTTCGGCAATGCCTTTCTCGATCAGTGTGTGGATGCGATCACGTGCGCTGCAGCTGATTACCGGGCCAAGGTCAGGATTGTCGCTGCCGGCACCGACGCGCAGGGTCTTGGCCTTGGCCACCAGATCGGGAATCCATTGCTGTGCCTCGCCCACCAGCACGGCCACGCTCAGTGCCATGCAGCGCTGGCCGGCGGCGCCGAAAGCGGCACCGGTCAGCTGATTCAGTGCCTGTTCCTTGTTGGCATCCGGCAGCACGATGGCGTGGTTCTTGGCGCCCATCATGCATTGCACGCGCTTGCCGTTAAGGCTGGCGCGGTTGTAGACATGAGTGCCCACCTTGGTCGAGCCGACAAAGCTGATCGCCTTGATGTCGGGGTGGTCGCAGATGGCGTTCACCACCTCAGGGCCGCCATGCACCACATTGAGTACGCCAGCGGGAATGCCGGCTTGCAGTGCCAGCTCGACCAGGCGCATGGTTACCAGCGGGTCCTGCTCGGAAGGCTTCAGTACAAAGGTGTTGCCGGTGGCAATCGCCATCGGGAACATCCACAGCGGAATCATCGCCGGGAAGTTGAACGGGGTGATGCCGGCGCACACGCCCAGCGGCTGCATCACGGTATAGGTATCGACACCGCCGGCGACGTTCTCGGCGTATTCGCCCAGTTGCAGCGTGCCGATGTTGGCCGCATGCTCGACAACTTCGAGGCCGCGGAACACATCGCCCTCGGCATCCAGCAGGGTCTTGCCTTGCTCGGCAGAGAGCAGGGCGGCCAGCTCTTTCATATTGTCGCGAATCAGCTGCTGCAGCTTGAGGAAGATGCGGGCGCGGGTACCGATCGGGGTTTTCTTCCAGCTCTTGAAGGCGGCCTTGCCGGCCGCTACTGCAGCAGCGACTTCATCAGCCGTGGCCATCGGCACGCGAGCCAGCACTTCTTGCGTGGCCGGATTGACGACATCGCGCCATTCGCTGGTACGGGATTCCACAAATTCGCCGCCAATCAGCAGCTTGACGGTAGGCAGGTGCGACATGGTGATCTCCTTGGGGTTGTGTGGCCCATGTTGTAATTCTAGTTTACGTAAACGTAAGCATTTCGGGTAAATTAGAGCAAGTGCTTGGTTTTCGCAACGGCTTTTTAATGGCGACTGTCACCTGATGCAACAGTCGCCATGTCAAAGGTGAAAACGCTTACTCGAGCGGACGTTCGTCAGCAATGACTTTGCCGTCGGCCGGCAGACTGGCCGGTGCGCACAGTACGACATCGCCGCGCAGCTTGGTCAGCTCGCGCAGAGTGTCGGTGATGGCGGTGACCAGGCTGTCGTTTTGTGATGCGGGTGCACATTCGGCGTGTAGCGCCATGCAATCCAGGTGATTGTCGCGGGTGACAACCAGCCGCAGCCGGCCCAGTTGCGGATGACGGGCGGCAATGGCGTGGATCTGCTCCGGATGGACAAACATGCCTTTGATCTTGCAAGTCTGGTCGGCGCGGCCAAGCCAGCCCTTGATACGGATATTGCTGCGGCCGCAAGGCGATGGCGCAAGCAGCTCGGCCGACAGATCGCCGGTGGCAAAGCGCAGCAGCGGGTAATCGCGGTTAAAGCTGGTGACCACCACTTCGCCGATCTCCCCTGTTGCAACAGGCTGGCCGCTACCGGGGCTGACCAGCTCCAGCAGGATGTCTTCGTCCACCACCATGCCGTCACCGGCCACGCTTTCGTAGGCAATCAGCCCGAGATCGGCAGTGGCGTAGCACTGGAAAACGCTGATGCCACGCTCGGCAAACCAGGCGCGCAGGCTGGCTGGCAGGGCTTCGCCGCTGACCAGCGCCTTGCTGAGGCGCGGCAAAGGCAGCTGCAGCTGCTCGGCTTTTTCGAGGATCAGCTTGAGAAACGAGGGCGTGCCGGTGTAGGCGGTGGCACCCAGATCATGCATCGCCTGCGCCTGCAGTTCGGTCTGGCCTGTGCCGCCCGGAAACACCGCACAGCCCAGCGCGCGGGCGCCGGCATCCAGCATCCAGCCACCAGGGGTGAAGTGGTAGGAAAAGCCGTTATGCACGATGTCGCCGGCGCGAAAACCGGCCGCGTACAGCGCGCGGCTCATGCGCCAGAAGTCGTCGCCGTGGCCTTGCGGTTCGTAGATCGGGCCGGGCGAGGCAAACAGCCGCTGCGCCTCGCCGGCTGGCAGTGCGGCGAAACCGCCAAATGGCGGCAGCTCGCGCTGGGCATGCAGCAGTGCCGACTTGCGGGTTAGCGGCAGGTTGGCCAATGCAGCCAGGGTGTCGATGCGGCTGGTATCGACATCAGCCAGCAGTGCGGCATAAGCCGGACTCGCCGCCTTGGCATGGGCAAGCTGCGCCGGCAGGGCGCGCAGCAATGCGGCCAACCTTTGGGCGTGTGGCCGCGTTTCGCGTGGGTCGGGGTAGGTCATGGCAGCTTTCGGTGAGCGGTTCGGTTAGTCGGGCATCAGGCCAGCCAGCGCTTGCGGCGGCGGTAGTGCTTGACGTCACGGAAGCTCTTGCGGCCGTCACCGCCAAGGCCGAGGTAGAACTCTTTCACGTCCTCGTTGCTGCGCAGGTCTTCGGCGCTGCCGTCCATCACCACGCGGCCGTTTTCGAGGATGTAGCCATAGTGGGCGTACTTTAGTGCCACATTGGTGTTTTGTTCGGCCAGGAGGAAGCTCACGCCTTCCTTCTCGTTAAGCTCGCGCACGATCTCGAAGATCTCTTCGACGATCTGCGGTGCCAGGCCCATAGATGGCTCGTCCAGCAGAATCATTTTCGGATCGGCCATCATCGCGCGGCCGATGGCCACCATTTGTTGCTCGCCGCCGCTGGTGTAGCCGGCCTGGCTCTGGCGGCGGGTTTTCAGGCGCGGAAAGTAGTGATAGATGCGCTCTAGCGCCAGCTTGATCTCGCTGCGGCTGATGGCGCGGGTATAGGCACCGGTCAGCAGGTTTTCTTCGACCGTCAGATGGCCGAAGCAGTGGCGGCCTTCCATCACCTGGATCACGCCTTGGCGCACCAGCTGGTCTGGCGTCATCGCGTCGATACGTTGGCCGCGATACTCGATGCTGCCCTTGGTGATGTCGCCGCGCTCCGAACGCAGCAGCGTCGAGATGGCCTTCAGCGTGGTGCTCTTGCCGGCGCCGTTGGCACCGAGCAGGGCGACGATCTGGCCTTCGGGCACATCAAGTGACACGCCCTTGAGCACCAGGATCACATGGTTGTAGATGACTTCGATATTGTTGACCGACAGCAGAAACGGGGTAGGCGTGGTTTGCATGCGAAAACTCCGTGTGGCCGGGGCGCGTGGCCCCGGCGCAATTCAGTAGCAGGTGCAGTCTTGCCGGATCGCCGGCCTTACTTCTCGGCCGCGCAGTCGCGCAGCTTGATGCCTTTTTCCTGCACGTGTTTGTCAACCGAGGCCTTGATCAACGGGCCGGTCACGCTGGTGTCGGCCTTGATCCAGCCGGATACCGGCTTCCAGTCCTTGCCGTCCCACTGCATGAAGCGGGTGTAGCCGCTACCCTCGTGGTTTTCGCAGCTGGTTTTCAGCGGCGGGATCATGTCGCTGATGCCCAGGTCTTTCTGGCGCTTGACGTCGATGTTCAGGTTTTCCATGCCCCAGCGGATCTGGTCGCCATTCAGGGTTTTCGCGCCGTATTTCTTCTGTGCGGCACGAATCGCCTCGACCATCAGGATGCCGCTGACCACGCCACGGTTGTAGTTGACGGTGCCGATCGAGCCTTTATCCGACAGATTGCCCTTGCCCGCGCCGTACAGGCTCTTTTCGATGTCCTGGATCAGCGGGAACTGCTTGCCGTCCAGCGCAAAGCTGCCGGCGATATAGCCCTTGGCGGCGTCACCTGCGGCAATCGCGTCTTCTTCCGAGCCGCCCCACCAGTTGGAGACGATGTTTTCACGCGGGAAGCCGACTTTCTGCGCCGATTTCAGTGCGGCCGGTGTCATCACACCCCAGCTGCGCAGGATCACGAAGTCCGGACGGGCGCGGCGGATTTCCAGCCACTGCGATTGCTGCTCGGTACCCGGAGCTGGGACCTCGATATTTTGCAGGGTGAAGCCGTATTTCTTGGCCATCGCATCCAGCACCGGCATGGTTTCCTTGCCGTAGGCCGAGCCGTGATACAGGTTGACGATCTTCTTGCCCTTGAGCTTGTCCATGCCGCCCAGACGCTGGCCGATAAACTGGATCTTGGCGGTGGCCTGGCTCCAGTAGCTGGTAATCAGCGGGAAGGTGTATTTGAAGGCGCGGCCATCGGCAGCATCGGCGCGGCCAAAGCCCATGGTCATCAGCGGAATCTGGTCCTTGTCGGAGCGATCCATCACCGCATAAGTGATGCCGGTCGACATGAAGTTGAAGGCCGAAGCACCGCCGGCCTTGGCTTTCAGTCGTTCGTAGCATTCGACGCCGCGGTCATTCTTGTATTCGGTTTCGCACTCTTCGTAAGTCAGCTTCACGCCACCCACGCCACCTTCTTTCAGATTGACGTAGTTGAGGTAGTCGATCATGCCGCCGTAAAACTTGGCACCGCCCGAAGCGTAAGGGCCGACGCGATAGCTCGGAATCGGGATGAACTGGTCGGCAGCCTGGGCAATGCCGGCAACGGTCAGCAGGGCGAGGGAAGCGGCAACGATGGTTTTTTGCATTGTATGTCTCCTGGTCTTTCTCTGTTGTCGTGCTACGGATGGTGCGGATACAAGCCCGGCCGGCAAGGGGCGGCCGGGCCGGGGGTCAGTGCGGGAAGGGCCAGACGCGCAGCTTTTCCTTGGCGATCTGCCACAGGCGGGCGAGGCCGTGTGGTTCGACGATCAGGAAAAAGATGATCAGGCCGCCGAAAATCATCATTTCGAGGTTGGCAAGAAACTGGGTGCTGATGGCACCGTGGAAGACCTGGCCCAGCAGGTTCAGGCCGATAGGCAGCAGCACGATGAAGCCGGCACCAAGGAAGGAACCGAGAATACTGCCGACGCCGCCGATGATGATCATGAAGAGGATCTGGAAAGAGCGATGCAGATCGAATGCCTGGGCATCCACCGTGCCCAGCAGCACGAAGGCGTACAGCGCGCCGGCCACGCCGCAGTAGAAAGAGCTGATGGCAAAGGCCAGCAATTTGGTGCGCAGCATCGGAATGCCTATCACCTCGGCAGCCACATCCATGTCACGGATGGCCATCCACGAGCGGCCGATACTGCTGCGCGCCATATTCTTGGCCGCCAGCGCCATGAAGGCGACGATGGACAGCGTCAGCAGATACTTGCTGGCCGGGGTGTCGATGGCAATGCCGAATACCTGCATCGCTGGCGCGGTAATCACGCCGGACGAGCTGTAATTACTGAACCAGCCAAACTTGGTGAACACCCACTCGATGAAAAACTGTGCGGCCAACGTTGCTACTGCCAGATAAAAGCCCTTGATACGCAAGGATGGCAAGCCGAAGGCCACGCCGACCAGCGCCGCTGACAGGCCGCCCATGAAGAAAGCGACCAGCAAGGGCATGCCCGGCATGCGCAGCATGAAGTTGTAGGTGGCAAACGCACCGACAGCCATGAAGGCGGCCGAGCCCAGCGACAGCTGGCCGGCGTAGCCGGTCAGGATGTTCAAGCCCAGCGCGGCCAGCGACAGGATTAGGAACGGAATCAGGATACCTGACAGCAGGTAGTCACTGGCCAGGCCTGGCGTGGCGACAAAGGCCAGCGCCAGCAGGGCAATGATGAACAGGCGGTCCTGCTTGATGGTGAAGATGGCCGAGTCGGCGGCGTAGCTGCTTTTGAATTGGCCGGATTCGCGATAAATCATGGTTAAACCCTCTCGATATGTTTTTCGCCGAACAGGCCTTCAGGACGAATCAGCAGGAACAGCAAGGCCAGCATGTAAGGGAACCAGTTTTCGATGCCACCGGAGAGGAAAGGCCCCAGATAGACTTCGGCCAGTTTTTCGCCGGCACCGATGATCAGGCCGCCGACAATCGCGCCCGGCACTGAAGTGAAACCGCCGAGAATCAGCACCGGCAAGGCCTTCAGCACCACCAGCGTCAGCGCAAACTGCACACCGAGACGCGAGCCCCATAGCAGGCCGGCGACCAGTGCCACAAAACCGGCAACACCCCAGACAATCGCCCAGATGTGCTTGAGCGGAATGCCGACCGACATCGCGGCCTGATGGTCATCAGCCACCGCCCGCAAGGCGCGGCCAAGCTTGGTCTTGCTGAAAAACAGTGCCAGTGCGGCCACCAGCGTGCCGCCGACTGCCGCAGCAAACAGGTCGAACTTGGAGATGAAGACGCCGTAGACATCAAACGGCTCGTCGGTGATGCCCAGCTCCAGGCCGTGCACATCGTTGCCCCACACCATTTGCGCCATGCCTTCGATGAAAAAGGCCAGACCGATGGTGGCCATGAACAGGGTGATGGGCGGCTGGTTGACCAGCGGGCGCAGTACCACACGCTCGATCGCCACGCCCAACAGCACCATCAGGCCTAGCGTCAGAATCAGCGCCAGCCAGAATGGCACGCCCATCGCCTCAATGGAGACAAAGGACAGTGCGGCAAACAGCACCATCGCGCCCTGGGCAAAGTTGAAGACGCCGGAGGCCTTGTAAATCAGCACAAAGCCAAGGGCGACCAGCGAGTACATCACGCCGGCCAACAGGCCACCGGCGAGCACTTCCAGAAAAAACTGCCATTCCATGTTTCTGCTCCTGTATGACTGCGGCCAAGGTTGGCCGCAGCGAGATTGCAGGCAAAGCGGGGCCTGTCCGCCGCGTTTCTGGCGCGGTGGCTGGGCGATTTGCAGGGAAAATCAGTGGCTGGTGCCGAGGTAGGCGGCGATCACATCCGGGTTGACCCGAATCTCGTCCGGCGTGCCGTCGCCAATCTTCTTGCCGTAATCGAGCACCACGATGCGGTCGGAGATATCCATCACCACACCCATATCGTGTTCGATCAGCACGATGGTGGTGCCGAACTCGTCATTCACATCGAGGATGAAGCGGCACATATCCTGCTTTTCCTCGACGTTCATGCCGGCCATCGGCTCGTCCAGCAGCAGCAGGCTGGGCTCGGCGGCCAGTGCGCGCGCCAGCTCGACCCGTTTTTGCAGGCCGTAAGGCAGGCGGCCAACCGGTGTCTTGCGGATGTGCTGGATCTCGAGAAAGTCGATGATCTTCTCGACCACGGCGCGATGGGCCAGCTCTTCGCGCTGGGCGCGCCCCCAGTAGAGGGCTTGCTGGATGAAATTGGCGCGCATCTTGAGGTTGCGGCCGGTCATGATGTTGTCCAGCACGCTCATACCCTTGAACAGCGCGATGTTCTGAAAAGTGCGGGCAATGCCCTGGCGCGCTGCCTCGTGCGGCCGCATGCGTTTGCGAGCTTCGCCGCGATAAACCACATGGCCTTGCTGCGGGTGATAGACGCCGTTGATCACGTTCAGCATCGAGCTTTTGCCGGCGCCGTTGGGGCCGATGATGGACAGGATCTCGTGCTCGCGTACATCAAGGCTGATATTGGTCAGCGCTTTCACGCCCCCAAAAGACAGCGAGATGGCCTCTGCCTGCAGGATGACATCACCAATTTTGCGATGCGGGTTCATGCGGCCTCCTTGATCTGGGCGGGAAAGGTGCGGGCGTCGCAGATTTTCAGCGTGGCGCGAATATTGCCGGTGCGGCCGTCTTCGAACTTCACCTGGGCGTCGATGCTGCAGCTGTCGCTGCCGTCGTACAGCGCGCTAATCAACGGCGCGTAACGCTCGGCGATGAATTTGCGACGTACCTTGCGGGTGCGGGTCAGCTCGCCATCGTCGGCATCCAGCTCCTTGTGCAGGATCAGGAAGCGCTTGATCTGGCTGCCGGACAGGCGCGGGTCGCTGGCAAGATCGGCATTCATCTGTTCGATGCACTCGCGGATCAGCTCGTATACCGGTTCCTGGCCGGCGAGGTCGGTATAGCCGGTGTAGGGCAGGCCGCGTTTTTCTGCCCAGTTGCCGACGGCGATCAGGTCGATATTGATGAAGGCGGTGGCATAGTCCTGACCGTCGCCAAAGGCAACGACTTCCTTGATTTGCTGGAAGAATTTCAGCTTGTTTTCCAGATACTTGGGTGCAAAAAGGCTGCCATCATTGATGCGGCCAACGTCCTTGGCGCGGTCGATGATTTTCAGGTGGCCATCATCATCAAAGAAGCCGGCATCGCCGGTGTGTACCCAGCCTTCGCTATTGCGGGTTTCGGCGGTGGCGTCGTCACGTTTCCAGTAGCTGTGGAATGTGCCGGGGCCGCGGAACATCACCTCGCCATTGTCGGCAATGCGCACCTCGACATCGGGTGCCGGGATGCCAACGGTGTCGGGCTTGACCTTGCCGTTCGGGTGCACGCACACCATCACATAGGCCTCGGTCTGGCCGTACAGCTGTTTGATGTTGACGCCGATGGCGCGGTAGAAGTCGAACAGCTCGGGGCCGATGGCTTCGCCGGCGGTGTAGGCCAGCTTCAGGCGGGTGAAACCCAGTACATTCTTGACCGGCCCGTACACCAGATATTCGCCAAGCTTGTAACCGAGGCGATCCCAGAAGCCGACGGCCTTGCCTTCGAGAATGTCGGTGCCGACGCGGCGCGCGTGATTCATGAAGTAGTGGAACAGCCAGTATTTGAAGCGACCGGCGTCTTCCATGCGGATCATCACTTGCGTCAGCAGGTTTTCGTAGACACGTGGTGGCGCAAAGTAATAAGTCGGGCCGATCTCGCGCATATCGGTCATCACCGTGTCGCTGGACTCGGGGCAGGACACGCAAAAGCCGGTGACCAGCGACTGGGCGTAGGAGAACAGATTGTCACCAACCCAGGCCATCGGCAGATAGGCCAGCACTTCTTCGCGCTCGGTCAGGCCTTCAAGCTTGGCCGCATTGCGGGCGGTGATGATCATGCTGTCGTAGGTGTGCAGCACGCCCTTCGGGGTGCCGGTGGTGCCGCTGGTGTAGAGCATGATGGCCGGGTCGCTGCCGCGGCCAAGATCTATCATGCTCTGGAAAAACAGCGGGTGCTCGTCGTGATGCACGCGGCCGGCGCCGAGAATTTCGGCAATGTCGAACAGGCCTTCATGCTGGTAATGGCGCAGGCCGCGCGCATCGTCGTAAACGATGCCTCGCAGGGTTGGCAGGCGATCGCGAATCTCCAGCAGCTTGTCGACCTGTTCCTGATCTTCCACCACGGCAAAGCTGACTTCGGCATCGGCCAGGACAAAGGCCATTTCATCGGCGGCGGCGTCCTGGTATAGCGGCACCGGAATGCCGCCCATGCACTGCGCAGCCATGATGGCCATATAGAGGCGAGGGCGGTTGTCGCCAATCACGGCGAGGCGATCGCCGCGTTTGAAGCCCTGGCAGGCTAGGCCCAGCGCCAGTGCCCGCACTTCGGCCGAGACTTCCAGCCAGCTCCAGGTTTGCCAGATGCCGAGATCTTTCTCGCGCATGGCCGGGCGGTTGCCGCGTTGCTCGGCGTGCGAGAACAGCAGCTTGGGGAAGGTGTCCGGTGTCAGCGCGCGGCTGGCAGGCAGGACGGCTTCAGGCTTGGCCATCTCCATTGTCTCCTTTGTCTTTTTTGCGGGCAGCAGGCTGCCAGAGGCCATGACCCTCGGACGGGGTCTTGCGGCATGGGTGTTGCGGGTACAGCGAGTGTGTACGGCAGTTTGAAGGCTTGTGGCCTGGGTGATGCAAGACTTGTGATCTTGTCGTTGACGTTAACGTCAACCTGTTGTGCATAAATTAAAGCAAGCGCTCAGTTCCATGCAATCGGTTTTTTCGTTAACGGTTGTGTTGGGTGTGGTGGTTGTTGTTTGCAAGTTACAGCCCGCGAGAGGCTGTAACGCAAGTCTTTGATTTAATACTGGTAAAAACCTTTTCCGCTCTTGCGGCCAAGGTGTCCGGCTGCTACCAGTTGCACCAGTAGCGGGCAGGCGCGGTACTTGGAGTCGCGGAATTCGCGGTGCAGGATGTCCATGATGGACAGGCAGGTGTCGAGCCCGATCAGGTCGGCCAGTGCCAGTGGGCCGATGGGGTGGTTCATGCCGAGCTTCATCACGGTGTCGATGTCGTCGGCGTTGGCGAGGTTTTCGTACAGCACGAAGGCGGCCTCGTTGATCATCGGCATCAGCACGCGGTTGGAGACAAAGCCGGCGCCATCCTTGACGGTAACCGGTGTCTTGCCAAGCTTGAGGCTGAGTTCGTGTACGAGGGCGTGGGTGGCGTCGTCGGTTTGCAGGGCGCGGATGATCTCGACCAGCTGCATGACCGGTACCGGATTCATGAAATGCATGCCGATGACGCGCTCGGGCTGGCTGACCCAGGCGGCAATGGTGGTCAGCGAGATCGACGAGGTGTTGCTGGCAAGAATGACGTTGGCCGCAACGACTTCGTCCAGTTGTTTGAAGATTTGCTGCTTGATGCTGGCGTTTTCGGTGGCAGCCTCGACCACCAGCTCGCGGTCGGCGCAGTCGGCGAGTGTGGTGCTGGTGCGGATGCGGGCCAATACTTCAGCCGCGCCCTGTTCGGTCTGACTGCCTTTCTTGATCAGGCGGGCAAGGCTGCTCTGGATGGTTTGCAGCCCGCGCTGCAGCGCCGCCTCGTCACGATCGACCATCAACACATCAAAGCTGCACTGGGCAAAGACCTGGGCAATGCCATTGCCCATGGTGCCGGCACCGATCACGGCGATTTTCTGGATGGACATGCGAACTCCCTTTATTAAATGGCAATTCTAGTTTACGTTAACGTAAAGATGAGCGAAAGAGCATGGGGATGCATTTGGTATTGTTTGCGTACCATGCCGCCTGACGTTTCGGGAAGTTGACAGTCGTATTACAATTCGTGCGCTGCAGCATCCGGCAGGCAAAGATTGAAGAACAAGGGGGTTTTGTGAGTTTTCCGGCTGATCGTACTTTCAGCATTTCCGAGTTGGCGCAAGAGTTTGACGTCACCACGCGCGCCATACGTTTTTACGAGTCGGAAGGCTTGCTGTCGCCACAGCGCCAGGGGCAGCGCCGTATTTATTCACGCCGGGATCGCGTGCGGCTGATGCTGACCTTGCGTGGCAAGCGTATCGGCCTGTCGCTGCAGGAAATCCGCGAGCTGTTCGAGCTTTATGATGCGGCCAACGACGATACGCCACAGCTGGCCAAGTTTGTCGACATTCTTAGCCGTCGCGAGCAGCAGCTGCAGCAACAAATGGGCGATTTGCAGCTGGTGTTGCGTGAGGTCGGCCAACTGCGCCAGCAGTGCGAGCAATGGGCGGTGCGTCGCCCTGCTGCAGGCGACGAGCCAGCTTAACTGTAGCGCTGGATGATCTTGTCGAGTTCGCCGCTTTTGCGCAGTTTTTGCAGGGCGGACTCGAAGCGTTGCAAGCGCTGCTCGTCACAGTGCTGGCCAAACAGGATGTAAAACGGGGTGCTTTCCATCACCGTTGGCAGGATGCGCACCTTGTTGCTCAGGCCGTGCTTGCGCAGATCCAGCGTGAAGCCCGGCGAGCGGTAGTAGTAAAAACGGGCGCGGCCAGCCAGCAGTTTGCGATAGTTTTGCAGGCTGCTGCTGGCAGAGTCATCGACGATCAGCCCGCCCATATCTTTCAGGCGTTGCGCCGCGCCACTATTGCGGTTGACCAGAATGGCACCTTGTTTGCCCAGTCGGCGCACATCATCCCAGTTCTGAATCTCCAGCGTGTCGCCGCTAACTGTCGCCAGGTGATAGCTGACCTGGTAAATCGGTGGCTGTGCAAAGATGAACTGCTGCTTGCGCGCCGCCGAAATACCCAGTCCGCAGTACATATCCAGCAAGCCGGTTCTGACGTGATTCTCGATGCGGGCAAGGGGGAGTAGCTGCTGATAGCCGCTAACTTTCAGGCCAGGATCATTGCGTTCGACCGCCTGGAAGATATCCACGCAAATGCCGCGCATCTTGCCATGTTTGTCAACGATGAATTTGGGTTCGGATTCGCTTTGCGCCGCGGTGCGCAGAGTCATGACGTTCGCGCTCACGGCGGTGGCTGACAGTAGCAACAGGCTGGAGAGTAGCGGGGAGAGGGTATGCATGTCGAAATCATCAGCAGAGACTTACAGGCTGATTTTAGCAGCTGGATCGTGATGATGTTTTGCGTGTGGTCAGCTGTTGTTTACTGTGAAGAAAGCAAGGCCGGGGCAAGCCCCGGCCTTGCTGCTTCAGGCGATGTTTGTGCCCGGCACGCGTACCCAGCCTTCCATCAGAATCCGCGCACTGCGGCTCATGATGGCCTTGGTGACTTTCCACTGGCCGTTTTCCTGTACAGCCTCGGCACCCACGCGCAGCGTGCCGGATGGATGGCCAAACCGCACCGCCTCACGTTGGCCGCCGCCGGCAGCGATATTCACCAGCGTGCCCGGAATGGCGGCGGCGGTGCCGATGGCCACGGCGCAGGTCCCCATCATGGCGTGATGGAGCTTGCCCATCGATAGTGCGCGCACCAACAGGTCAATCTCGCTACTCTGGATGGTCTTGCCGCTGGAGGCGGTGTAATCGTGCGACGGGGCGACAAAGGCGATCTTCGGTGTGTGCTGGCGGGTGGCGGCTTCTTCCGCTGTCCTGATCAGGCCCATGCGCAGCGCACCAGCCACGCGAATGGCCTCGAAACGCTTCAGTGCCTCGGCATCGCTGTTGATCTGTTCGCGCAGTTCGGTACCGCTGTAGCCGATGTCGGCGGCGTTGACGAACACGGTGGGGATGCCGGCGCTGATCATGGTGGCTTGCAGCGTGCCGATGCCAGGTACATCCAGCTCGTCCACCAGGTTGCCGGTCGGAAACATACTGCCCGCGTCGCCGTCATCGGACGGATCAAGAAACTCCAGCACAATCTCGGCGGCGGGGAAGGTTACGCCGTCGAGTTCGAAATCGCCGGTTTCCTGTACCTGGCCATTGGTCACGGGTACATGGGCGATGATGGTTTTGCCGATATTGGCCTGCCAGATGCGCACGGTGCAGACACCGTTATCCGGCACCCGCTCGGCGTCAACAAGACCGGCGTGAATGGAAAAGGCACCGGCGGCGGTAGAGAGGTTGCCGCAGTTGCCGCTCCAGTCGACGAAGGGCTTGTCGATGGCGACCTGGCCATACAGGTAATCGACATCGTGGCCGACTACGCTGGATTTGCTCAGGATCACGCACTTGCTGGTGCTGGAGGTTGCACCGCCCATGCCGTCGATGTGGGTGGTGTATGGATCAGGGCTGCCGATGACGCGCAAAAACAGCGCATCGCGTGCCGCACCGGGTTGCTGGCAGCTTTCCGGCAGGTCTTGCAGGCGGAAAAACACGCCCTTGCTGGTGCCGCCACGGATATAGGTGGCGGGAATGCGGATTTGTGGCAAGTGAGTCATGGTTAATCCTTGTAACAATCCATTACGTCTGGCCGGCTTGGCCAAACTGGCTGCGATATCTGACAAAGCCACGTTTGCTGTCGCCCTTGAAGCCGCTGCGCTCAAAAAAGCGATGGGCATCATGGCGCTGACTACTGCTGAGCAGCATCATTTTCGAGCAATCGGCGGCGAGGCAAAGCGCTTCTCCTGCTGCTAATAATTGCTGGCCGACGCCCTGGTCACGTTGTGTTTCGCAAACGACCAGATTTTCGAGTACGGCAAAGGGTTGTTTGCCATACATCACATCCTGGCAAAGCGTGATCAGCACGGTGCCGCAGACTTTTTCGGCAGACTCGGCGACCAGCAGTCGCGTATTCGGGTCGGCAGCCAGTTGGCTGATGCGTTCGGGCAGGACCTGCACATCAGTGCCGCCGGTCAGTTGTCGGTAGAGGCGGTCAATATCGCCTGCATCGCCGGCGCAGGCTGGGCGAATAGTGATCATGTTTGTGTTTTGCGGGCAGGCAGCATGTGATGGTTTCGTGCGCTTGCCGGCGGTTGTGTTGTGGTGGCCTGCCATGCTAATGCGGCCAACCTTTACCGGTAAAGGTTGGCCGCAAGGGCTCAGGCGGCGCCGGCGAGGAAGTCCTGCGCGAAGCGTTGCAGCACGCCACCGGCCTGATACACGCGCACTTCGGCGGCGGTGTCGAGGCGGCAGGTGACCGGCACTTCGACGCAGCTGCCGTCGCGGCGGCGTACCACCAGTGTCAGCGTGCTGCGCGGGGCGATGTCACCGGCGACGTCGTAGGTCTCGGTGCCATCCAGCTGCAAGGTCTTGCGGTCGGTGCCGGGCTGGAATTCCAGCGGCAGCACGCCCATGCCGACGAGGTTGGTACGGTGAATGCGTTCGAAACCTTCGGCGACGATGGCTTCGACACCCGCCAGGCGCACGCCCTTGGCTGCCCAGTCACGCGAGCTGCCTTGGCCGTAGTCGGCACCGGCGATGATGATCAGGTTCTGCTTGCGTGCCATATAGGTTTCGATGGCTTCCCACATGCGCATCACCTTGCCTTCCGGCTCAACGCGGGCCAGCGAGCCTTTTTTCACTTCGCCATCCACCACCGCCATTTCGTTGACCAGTTGCGGGTTGGCGAAAGTGGCGCGCTGCGCGGTGAGGTGGTCGCCGCGGTGGGTGGCGTAGCTGTTGAAGTCCTCTTCCGGCAGGCCCATCTTGGCCAGGTATTCGCCGGCGGCGGAGCTGGCCAGAATCGCGTTGGACGGCGACAGGTGATCGGTGGTGATGTTGTCTGGCAGCAGTGCCAGCGGGCGCATACCGCGCAGCGTGCGTTCGCCAGCCAGTGCGCCTTCCCAGTATGGCGGGCGGCGGATATAGGTCGACATCGGTCGCCAGTCGTACAGCGGGCTGTCGGCCTGCTCGGCTTCACCCAGATCAAACATCGGGATGTAGATCTGCTTGAACTGCTCGGGCTTGACGCTGGCGGCGACGATGGCGTCGATTTCCTCGTCCGATGGCCACAGGTCTTTCAGGCGGATTTCCTTGCCATCGACCACGCCCAGCACATCCTGCTCGATGTCAAAGCGCACGGTGCCGGCCAGCGCGTAGGCCACCACCAGCGGCGGCGAAGCGAGGAAGGCCTGCTTGGCGTAGGGGTGGATGCGGCCGTCGAAGTTGCGGTTGCCGGACAGCACGGCAGTGGCGTACAGGTCGCGGTCGATAATCTCTTGCTGGATGGCCGGATCCAGCGCGCCGGACATGCCGTTACAGGTGGTGCAGGCATAGGCGACGATGCCGAAGCCAAGCTGCTCCAGCTCCGGCAGCAGGCCGGCGTCTTCCAGATACAGCTTGGCGACTTTCGAACCCGGTGCGAAGGAGGTTTTCACCCACGGCTTGCGCGTCAGGCCCAGAGCGTTGGCTTTCTTGGCCAGCAGGCCGGCAGCCACCACATTGCGGGGGTTGGAGGTATTGGTGCAGCTGGTGATGGCGGCAATGATCACCGCGCCATCCGGCAGTTGGCCGCGAGCTTCTTCTTCACGCGCTGCGG
Organism: Vogesella lacus; assembly: GCF_979366295.1. Lineage (NCBI taxonomy): Bacteria > Pseudomonadati > Pseudomonadota > Betaproteobacteria > Neisseriales > Chromobacteriaceae > Vogesella > Vogesella lacus. Next base: position 154,018 of record NZ_CEETQT010000001.1, on the reverse strand, counting down.
CCAACTTGGCGGTGTCGGCAATGCCGCGCTCGGCCAGCGCCGAGGTGGGCAGGCGTTTGTGCGGATTGGATGGGCCGGCCATATTACGCACCACGCTAGACAGATCAAAGCGCAGCACGCGCGGATATTGCGCGGTCTTGAGATCGTCCGCCCACAGGCCGGTGTGACGCGCATAGTTTTCTACCAGCGCCACTTGCTCCGGCTCGCGGCCGGTGAGCTTCAGGTAATCAATAGTCTGGCCGTCGATGTAGAACATGGCGGCGGTAGCGCCGTACTCCGGGCACATATTGGAGATGGTGGCGCGGTCGCCGATCGACAGACTGTCGGCACCTTCACCGAAGAACTCGACCCACGCACCCACCACGCGTTCCTTGCGCAGGAATTCGGTCAGCGCCAGCACGATGTCGGTGGCGGTGATGCCGCTTGGGCGTTTGCCGGTCAGCTCCACGCCGACGATGTCGGGCAGGCGCATCATCGACGGATGGCCCAGCATCACGGTTTCGGCTTCGAGGCCGCCGACGCCGATGGCGATCACGCCCAGCGCATCCACGTGCGGCGTGTGGCTGTCAGTGCCGACACAGGTGTCGGGGAAGGCCACGCCGTCACGCAGCTGGATCACCGGCGACATTTTTTCGAGGTTGATCTGGTGCATGATGCCGTTGCCGGCCGGAATTACGTCCACGTTCTTGAAGGCGGTGCGCGTCCAGTTGATGAAGTGGAAGCGGTCTTCGTTACGACGGTCTTCAATGGCGCGGTTTTTCTCGAAGGCTTGCGGGTCGAAGCCGCCGCATTCTACGGCTAGCGAGTGGTCGACGATCAGCTGGGTTGGTACTACCGGATTGACTTTGGACGGGTCGCCACCTTGTTCGGCAATCGCGTCGCGAAGGCCGGCGAGGTCGACCAGCGCGGTCTGGCCGAGGATGTCGTGGCACACCACACGCGCCGGATACCACGGGAAGTCAAGATCCTGGCGGCGTTCGATCAGCTGGGTCAGCGCGTCGGTCAGTAGTGTCGGCTCGCAGCGACGCACCAGCTGTTCGGCCAGCACGCGCGAGACATAGGGCAGGGTGGCGTAAGCGCCGGGGGCGATGGCGTCGACCGCGGCACGGGTGTCGAAATAGTCGGCGTTGCTGCCGGGCAGCGGTTTGCGGTATTGGCTATTCATGGTCGGGCACAAGGGTGTGATGCGCACCTTGCGGCCAACGTTGGCCGCAGGCGGGCGTGTTATTCAGGCAAAACGCCACGCCAGAGGGGCGTGGCGGCATGCTTAGCGCTGGGACAGCGGCACAAAGGCCTGGTCTTCCGGGCCGGTGTAATTGGCGCTCGGGCGGATGATCTTGCCGTCGATGCGCTGCTCGATCACATGTGCGCTCCAGCCGCTGGTGCGGGCGATCACGAACAGCGGGGTGAACATCGCGGTCGGCACGCCCATCATGTGATAGCTGACGGCGCTGAACCAGTCCAGATTCGGGAACATCTTCTTGATGTCCCACATCACCGATTCCAGACGCTCGGCGATATCGTACATCTTGGTGTCACCGGCCGATTTGGACAGCTCCAGCGCGACTTCCTTGATTACCTTGTTGCGCGGGTCGGAGATGGTGTAGACCGGGTGGCCAAAGCCGATCACCACTTCCTTGCGCTCGACGCGGGCCTTGATGTCGGCCTCTGCTTCGTCTGGTGTTTCGTAGCGCTTCTGCACTTCGAAGGCGACTTCATTGGCGCCGCCGTGTTTCGGACCGCGCAGCGCGCCGATGGCACCGGTGATCGCGCTATACATGTCGGAGCCGGTGCCGGCAATCACGCGGGCGGTGAAGGTGGATGCGTTGAATTCGTGCTCGGCGTACAGGTTCAGCGAGGTGTGCATGGCGCGCACCCACTGCTCGGACGGCTTTTCGCCGTGCAGGAGGTGCAGGAAGTGGCCGCCGATGCTGTCGTCGTCGGTTTCGACCTCGATGCGTTTGCCGTTATGGCTGAAGTGGTACCAGTACAGCAACATCGAACCGAGCGATGCCATCAGGCGGTCGGCAATGTCGCGCGCACCAGCGATATTGTGGTCGTCTTTTTCCGGCAGGGTGCAGCCCAGGGCGGAGACACCGCTGCGCATCACGTCCATCGGGTGGGCGGCAGCAGGCAGGGCTTCCAGCGTGGCCTTGACCGAGGCGGGCAGGCCGCGCAGCGACTTGAGTTTCTTTTTGTAGCCAGCCAGCTCGGCGACATTCGGCAGCTTGCCGTGCACCAGCAGGTAGGCGACTTCCTCGAATTCGGCATGTGCTGCCAGATCAAGAATGTCGTAACCGCGGTAGTGCAGGTCGTTGCCGCTGCGGCCAACGGTACACAGCGCGGTATTGCCGGCGGCAACGCCGGACAGGGCTACGGATTTTTTCGGTTTGCCGATGATTGCTTCGCTCATGCCTGTTTCTCCTCAGAAGGGCGTGCGGGTCAATGTTGCTGTATCAGTTCGATGCGGTTGCCAAACGGGTCAAAGGTAAACAGCCGGCGGCGTTCCAGCTGGTGGTCTGCTTCATAGGCAAATCCTTGTACGTCCAGCAGTTGGCACAGGCGGTCAAAGTCGTTGACGGTCAGGGCGATATGGGCTTTTTTGTCCGGTGAGTTGGCGTGGTTGGCGCTCAGGTGCAGTTGCATGCCTGGCAGCTGCAGCCACAGGCCGCCGTTTTTGCGCAGCGGCTCGAGCTTGGGGATTTCAGTCAAGCCCAGAAGCTGGCAGTAGTAGGCGCGGGCGACAGATTCTTGTGTCGGCGTGATGCCCAGGTTGACGTGATCACCCCCCGTAATCATTGCGCTTCCTTGCGGAACAGGGCGTCCAGTTTCTGTTCGTAATCGTGATAGCCGAGGTGGTCGTACAGCTCCATACGGGTCTGCATCTTGCCGACGACATTCTGTTGGGTGCCGTCCTGACGGATGGCACCGTATACCTCAAGCGCAGCCTTGCTCATGGCGCGGAAGGCGGACAGCGGGTACAGCACCAGGCTGACGCCGTTTTCACCGAGTTGCTCGGTGGTGTACAGCGGAGTGGCGCCAAACTCGGTGATATTAGCCAGCACCGGTACTTTCACGGCCTCGGCGAATTGCTTGTACATCGCCAGATCGGTGATGGCTTCCGGGAAGATCATGTCGGCACCGGCTTCGACGCAGGCGACGGCGCGTTCGATGGCGGCTTCAAGCCCCTCGACGGCGAGCGCATCGGTGCGAGCCATGATCACCATGCCGTTCTTGCGCGCGTCGGTGGCGGCCTTGATGCGGTCGACCATCTCGTCTTGTGACACGATGGCCTTGTTCGGGCGGTGGCCGCAGCGTTTTTGCTGTACCTGATCTTCGATGTGTACAGCGGCGGCGCCGGCTTTTTCGAGGTGACGCACCGCACGGGCAATATTGAAGGCACCGCCCCAGCCGGTGTCGATATCCACCAGCAGCGGCAGGTCGGTTACGTCGGTGATGCGACGCACGTCGATCAGCACATCTTCCAGCGTGGTGATGCCAAGGTCTGGAATGCCGCAAGAGCAGGCGGCAACTCCGCCGCCGGACAGATATAGCGCTTTGAAGCCGCTGTGCTCGGCAAGGCGTGCGGCGTAAGCATTGACTGCGCCGACAACTTGCAGTGGTTTTTCCTGGGCGACGGCATCGCGAAAACGTTGACCTGGGGTAATCATCGGGCGGCTCCTGTACGGCTGGTCGGGTTTGTTGTAAGTGTATTCTAGCAAGTGCTTGGTTTGCAGGTAAACCGTATTCTGCAACTTAAACCGGCACAAGCAGGATTCGTCTGATATAAGTGCAACTGGGGTAGTATTTTTCAGTATGGCAGCGAACTATTTGCGAATTTGGCCTGTCAGATGGAAAAGCCTTGACTGGCCGGCGATCCCGGTCAGTAAAACAAATGAGGCACATCAGGGAGAAAGCGGTAGACATGAGTGATCGTGATATCGATCAGCAGTTGGTTGAGCGTGCGCAAAGAGGTGATAAGCGGGCTTTTGATTTATTGGTTTCCAAGTATCAGCGCAGATTGTCGCGCCTGTTGTCGCGCTTTATTCGTGATTCGGCCGATATCGAGGATGTGACACAGGAAGCCTTTGTCAAAGCGTATCGTGCCTTGCCGTCATTTCGCGGCGAGAGTGCTTTTTACACCTGGCTCTATCGCATTGGCATCAATACAGCCAAAAATTATCTGACTTCAGCGGGTCGCCGGCCGGTTGTCAGTGCCGAGATTGAAGACGACGAGGGCGATAGCCTTGATCTTTCATCCCAGGTGCCTGATTACCATACGCCAGAGGCCGAGCTGATGAATCAGCAGATCCTTGCTGCAGTCAATGCTGCAGTTGAGCGTTTGCCGGAAGAGTTGAAAACGGCGATTACCTTGCGAGAAATGGAGGGTCTTAGTTATGACGAGATTGCAGAAGTCATGAGTTGCCCGATAGGAACCGTGCGTTCGAGAATCTTTCGGGCAAGAGAAGCAATTGCGGCAGAGTTGCGTCCTCTGCTTGATACGGCAAAAAACAAAAGATGGTGAGCATCATGAAAGAAAATTTGTCTGCCATGGTGGATGGCGAGCTGGATGATCAACAGGTCCAGGCTTGTCTGCAGGAAATCGGGAGTGATCCTGAGTTGGCTGAGCGCTGGGATGAGTACCAGATGATTGGTGATCTGCTGCGTGGGTCGTCGGTGATGGCTGTTGATGTCCGGGGTAAAGTCTCGGCGCGTTTGCAGGCCGAGCCTGTCATGCTGGCTCCAAGGGCTGTTGCGCGGCCGGTTAGTGCCAATCGGGCGCGTTATGCTGTTGCCGCATCTGTAGCGATGGCTGCGGTAATGGGCTGGGTGTTCTGGCAGACTCCGCCAGCTGAGCATGTTGCCGTGCCAGTCGCGATGGTTGAGCAGGGTGCTGGTGCGAAAGTTGTCATGTTCAGCAAGGAAGAGCGCGATACCTATCTCAGAGCGCATCACGAGTTGATGCTGGGGGATGGTGTGGTGAAGGTCGGTCTTGAGTCTGCTCAGGGAGTAGCCCATTGATGAGCAGGTTGGTGATGGTAGGCGTGCTGTGCGCGTCGGCTACGCAAGTTTCGGCAAGTCAGCTAATGGCTTGGGAGTTGCTGCAGAAAGCTGCAACGGCAGGAAAGAATGAGTCGGTCAGTGGCACATTCACCCATTTTGCTGATGATGATATGGAAACCTTCCGCCTGTATCGGGTGGTGGAGTCAGGCAAGTTGACCGAGCGTCGCATCTCGCTGGACGGTATTCCGCGTGAGTTGATTCGTAAAGACAACGAGCTGGTGGCCTACGCACCTGATGCCAAGGCCTTGGCCGCAGCCAGATTGGGTGCGACCAAGCTCTTTCCGGCGATTTTGCCAGGCAAGATTGCTGATCTGGAGCAAGCGTACACACCGACTGTTGGTGGTGCGGATCGGGTGGCTGGGCGTGATTGCCGCTGGCTGCAGCTGAGTGCCAAGGCATCTGCCTTGCGCTATGGTCTGAAGATTTGCGTTGATCTGAAAACATCGCTGCCACTGAAGAGTGTCACGCATGACGCTCGTGGCAGGGTGGTTGAGCAGTTTGCCTTTACCGAGGTCAATTTCGGTAATCTCAAAGACAAGAAGTTGTTGCGACCCGAGTACCGGAACAGCTTGCCCTTGGGTGCGGCTGTCATGGTGCGCGCTGAAAAGAGTGGCCCGGAAGTCGTTACTGGCCTGCCTTCGGGTTTTCGCTTGTTGCGCTATAGCGAAAGGCAGATTCCAGGGCACGAGCACCTCGCGGTTCACTACATCTACTCAGATGGCTTGACCAAGCTTTCTTTGTTTGTCGAGCCAGGCAAGGCGGATAACCGCCCTGTAATGGAGGGGCCGGCAGGCGTCGGCGTGGTTTCGCGTCAACTAGGAGATCACATTGTGACGCTGGTGGGGGATATGCCAAAACAGGGACTTGAGACTACCATTGCGGGTATTCGCATCAGCAAGAAGTAAGACATGTCGCTTGAAACCCAGGCAGTCGTTACCGGTGTGGCTGCCGGACGAATTCTGGTCAGTCCTCAGCCACACTCCCCGTGCGGCAACTGTCACCCTGATGGCAGTTGCCGTTCTGTTTCTCTGGTGCGCCTGTTTGCCAGACGATATCCCGAATTCGCAGTGGAGAGCCTGTTGCCAGTGGCGATTGGCGACAAGGTGATTGTTGCCGTGCCCGAGCGGGCAGTGCTGGTTTCCTCGATGCTGCTGTATGTTTTGCCCATGTTTTCGCTGATTGCAGGCGCCTTGCTGGGCGGGGCATTGGGCGGAGAATTTGTCTCGGTGCTCTTGGCTTTTCTTGCCTTTGCCCTGACCTTGTTTTGGGTCAAAAAGCATGCCTCGCGTTTTGCGGCCAACCATTTTTTCGTGCCGCGCATCGTGCGCAAGGCTGACACTTCCCTCGTTCAAATGGAGCGTAGTCGAAAATGTCATTCAAGAAACTGATTCTATGCACCGCTGTTCTGGCTGGCTTGTCGGGCGTGCCCGCCGTATCGATGGCTGCCGCGGTGACATCTTTGCCGGACTTTACTCAACTGGCCGAGCAGCAGGGGCGATCGGTAGTCAATATCCGCACGGTTGGTACTGTACGCGAGGTGGTGAGAGAGTTGCCACAGGGGATGGAGAGCGATCCGTTTGCCGAGTTTTTCCGCCGTTTTGCCCCGCCGCAGCTGCGTGAGCACAAGACGGGCGGGATTGGCTCCGGGTTTATTGTTTCGCAGGATGGCTACATCCTGACCAATGCACATGTGATTGCCAAGGCGGATGAAATCATCGTGACCCTGGGTGACAAACGTGAATTCAAGGCCAAGCTGGTTGGCTCGGATGCGCGTACCGATGTGGCGGTGCTGAAGATCGATGCGGCCAACCTGCCCGCAGTGCGAACCGGCAAGGTGGGTGATCTGAAAGTCGGCGAGTGGGTGCTGGCGATTGGTTCGCCATTCGGTTTCGAGAGCACGGTGACTTCCGGCATTGTGTCGGCCAAGGGGCGCCAGTTGCCGGATGAAGCTTATGTGCCGTTCATTCAGACTGATGCTGCCATCAATCCGGGTAACTCCGGTGGCCCGCTGTTCAATCTGAGTGGCGAGGTGGTTGGCATCAACTCGCAGATTTACAGCCGTTCCGGTGGCTTTATGGGGATCTCCTTTGCCATTCCGATTGATGTGGCGCTGGATGTAGCAGCCCAGCTGAAAAAGGATGGCAAGGTCAGTCGCAGTCGCATCGGCGTAGGCATTCAGGAGTTGTCGCGTAATCTTGCGCAATCGTTTGGTTTGAACGAGCCGCGTGGCGCGCTGATTACCACGGTCGAGAAAGATGGCCCAGGCGGCAAGGCTGGTCTGCAGGCGGGTGATGTGGTACTTGCGGTGAATGGTACTGCTGTGCAGCAGGCGAGTGATTTGCCAAGGCTTATAGGTGGTATTCGCCCGGATTCGCGTGTGGCGCTCGATGTCTGGCGTGACCGCAAGGCTATCAAGCTGACTGTGGTGACTGCCTTGTTGCCTGAGGAAGATCCGCAGACTGCCGAGCGTGCTTATCAGGGTAACGCCCAGCCGGATGGCGAGCAGATGAATCGTTCCGGCTTGCTGGTGCGGGTGTTGCCGCCGCAGCTGGCCAAGCGACTTGGTGTGCCCTATGGCTTGCAGGTGATGAAGGCTGAGGGGCCTGCCGATGAGGCGGGCATTCAGGAGGGGGATGTGATTGTCGGCGTGGCAGGGCGAGAGCTGAGCAATGCACGACAGTTGCAGGAAGCGTTGGCCGCAACACCGACGGGTCAGGCGCTGGCAATGCGGATCCTGCGCCAAGGACAACCCCTGTTTGTAGCGTTGACACCGGAGAAGGCCAAGAAGTGATGCGACTGACTTTATATTTTCGTGAGTACTGCAGCCTGTGCCACAGCATGCTGGCCAGTCTGCAGGCCTTGCAAGCGGAGCTCGGCTTTGAGATCGACATTGTCGATGTGGATGCCGACCCTGTGCTCGAAGAGAAATACAACGAGCTGGTGCCGGTGCTGATGCATGGCGAGCATCAAATCTGTCACTGGCATCTGGATGAGCAGGCTTTGCGTACAACTCTGGCTGCACGGGATGGCGAAATCCGCTAAAATCCGCGCCAGTGTTAGTTTCAAAAGGGCACGTTGCGTGCCCTTAATTTTTGCTGGATACCGATGAAACATATTCGTAATTTCTCGATTATTGCCCATATCGATCATGGCAAGTCCACCTTGGCCGACCGCTTTATCCAGTATTGCGGCGGTCTGGAAATGCGCGAAATGAGCGCGCAGGTGCTGGACTCCATGGATATCGAAAAGGAGCGTGGCATTACCATCAAGGCGCAGACTGCGGCGCTGACCTACAAGGCACGTGATGGTCAGGTCTATAACCTGAATCTGATCGACACCCCTGGGCACGTGGACTTCTCCTACGAAGTATCGCGCTCGCTGTCTGCCTGCGAAGGCGCTTTGCTGGTAGTTGATGCCTCCCAAGGCGTTGAGGCGCAGACCGTGGCCAACTGCTACACCGCCATCGAGCTGGGCGTGGAAGTGGTGCCGGTACTGAACAAGATCGACCTGCCGGCGGCAGATCCCGAGCGTGTCAGCCAGGAAATCGAAGACATCATCGGCATCGAGGCCGTTGATGCAGTGCGTGCTTCGGCCAAGTCCGGTATCGGTATCGAGGATATTCTCGAGACTGTCGTCAGCAAGATTCCACCGCCGGAAGGCAATCCTGACGCGCCGCTGAAGGCACTGATTGTTGACTCGTGGTTTGATAACTATGTCGGCGTGGTGATGCTGGTACGCGTGATTGATGGCCAGCTCAAGCCCAAGGACAAGATCAAGTTCATGGCAACCCAGGCCGAGCATCTGTGCGAACAGGTTGGTGTGTTTACGCCCAAGTCGGTACAGCGCCCGAGCCTGAACGCGGGTGAAGTGGGCTTTGTGATTGCCGGCATTAAGGAGCTGAAGTCTGCCAAGGTTGGTGACACCATTACCTTGGCCGCCAAGCCTGCTGACGAACCTTTGCCAGGCTTCAAGGAAGTGCAGTCCCAGGTTTTTGCCGGTTTGTATCCGGTGGAAAGCCATGACTACGAAGCGCTTCGTGATGCGCTGGAAAAACTGCAGCTGAACGATGCTTCGCTGAAATTCGAGCCGGAAGTGTCGCAGGCGCTGGGCTTCGGCTTCCGTTGCGGTTTCCTCGGTCTGTTGCACCTCGAAATCATTCAGGAACGTCTCGAGCGTGAGTTCGACATGGACCTGATTACCACCGCGCCAACGGTAAACTACGAAATCGTGATGAAAGACGGCACGGTGGAAGTGGTTTCCAACCCGTCGCGTATGCCAGAAGCCGGCAAGTACGAAGAGCTGCGCGAGCCTATCATTACTGCCACCATTCTGGTGCCGCAGGATTATGTCGGCTCGGTGATGACCTTGTGCAACAACAAGCGTGGTGTGCAGCGCAATATGCAGTACATGGGCCGTCAGGTGATGCTGACTTACGATCTGCCAATGAACGAAGTAGTAATGGACTTCTTTGACAAGCTGAAGTCGACCAGTCGTGGCTATGCCTCGCTGGACTACGAGTTCAAGGAGTTCCAGGTGTCCGATCTCGTCAAGCTCGACGTACTCGTTAACAGTGAAAAGGTTGATGCGTTGAGCCTGATCGTGCACCGTGCAACCAGCGTGTACCGTGGTCGCGAGCTGGTGTCGAAAATGCGTGAGCTGATTCCTCGCCAGATGTTCGACATCGCGGTACAGGCTGCGATCGGTGGTCACATCATTGCACGAGAGACAGTCAAGGCCCTGCGCAAGAACGTACTGGCCAAGTGTTATGGTGGCGATATCACCCGTAAGAAGAAACTGCTCGAGAAGCAGAAAGCGGGCAAGAAGCGGATGAAGCAAGTTGGTAATGTGGAGATTCCGCAAGAAGCCTTCCTGGCCATTTTGCAAGTTGGGGATAAGTAATGGGGGCGAACCTGTTCTGGATATGGGTGGTATTGCTGGCGGTCGGTGCAGTGCTGATTGCCACCGGTGGCAAGCGTGACGATGGCACGCATGGCTCTACGGTCGAGTGGGGTTATCTGGCTGTGCTGGGTGCTGCATTCGGCTTGCTATCCAATTACATGACCTTTACCGCTGTCATGTTGCTGGTGGTGCTGGCAACCGGTGCGGTCTGGGTGACGGACAGGTTCGTGCTGGCGAAGAAGCGTCCGCAGGGCGTCGTTGTGCCGCATTACATCGACTTCCCGCGTGGCTTCTTCCCCATCATTGCTGTGGTATTCCTGCTGCGCGCTTTTGTGGTTGAGCCGTTCCAGATTCCGTCCAGCTCGATGCGGCCGGGTCTGATCGTGGGTGACTTCATCCTGGTCAACAAATTCAGTTACGGTTTGCGTGTACCGGTGCTCAACAAGGTTTTTGTGCCGGTAGGTGAGGTGCAGCGTGGTGATGTGGTGGTGTTTGCCTATCCTGAAAACGAGACACTCAGCTATATCAAGCGGGTAGTCGGATTGCCGGGTGATGTGGTGGCCTACAGCAACAAGCAGCTGAGCATCAATGGCAAGCCGGTCGAAAAGATCAGCGAGGGCGAGCACAGTTATCTCGAGCAGGGCCTGCGCATGATTCAGGCGCAGCGTTACGGCGAGGTCATCGATGGCCGACGTTTTGACACCCTGGTCATGGATGGCCAGCCGGATTTCAACCCTATGGGTGTCAGACAGTTTCCGGGTTACGAGAACTGCCAGTACAGTGAAACCGGCTTCAGCTGCAAGGTGCCGACAGGCCGCTACTTCATGATGGGAGATAACCGCGATAACAGCGAAGACAGCCGTTACTGGGGTTTTGTCGAAGACCGGCAGCTGGTGGGCAAGGCTTTCCTGGTGTGGCTTAACGTGAATGACATGTCGCGCATAGGTACCAGCATCAAATAAACAAAGGGGGATGGGATGAGACAGCAACGCGGGTTTTCCCTGCTTGTAGTGATGGCCATGGGGATAGTGATGGCTGCCGTGGTATTGACCTTTTTCAAGGTGGTGCCGGTGTATTCCGAATACTACGCCATCAAAAAATCCATCGATGAAATGGCAGCCAAGCAAGGGACTTCCGACACCGAACTGCGCAAGGACTTTGCGCGCAATATGGTGGTGCAGGACATTACCTCGGTACGTCCGGCCGATTTGCTGATTGTCTCTACCTCCACCCGTATTGGTGTCGGCGTGCGCTATCGTCGTGAAGTGCCGCTGATTGCCAATATCGGTCTGGTTTTTTCTTTCGAGCATCAGGCGGGTGAGCCCGTTCTGAAGCCTTAGTCTGGTTTCAAGCAAATATAGTGACGCAGTCTGATAACCGATTCCGGCGCCTGTTTACGGCGCTGGATTATTCATTCAACCGCCTGGAGTTGTTGCGCCAGGCGGTTACCCATCGCAGTTTTGGCGTACCGCATAACGAACGGTTCGAATTCATTGGCGACAGCATCCTCAACTACACCGTTGCGCGCATGCTGTTTGACCACTTCCCCAAGCTCAGCGAAGGCGATTTGTCGCGCCTGCGTGCCAATCTGGTCAATCAGACCACGCTGGCCGAAATCGCACAGGAACTCAAGATTGGCGATTATCTGTTTCTGGGTGAGGGCGAGCTGAAAAGCGGTGGCTTTAACCGGCCGTCCATTCTGGCAGATGCTGTCGAGGCGATTTTCGCTGCCATCAGCTTTGATGCCGACTTCCAGACTGCCGAGCAAGTCGTGCGCCGTCTGTATCAGTCGCGCGTGCTCGCCATCGACCCGACCCGCCATGCCAAAGATGCCAAGACCCGCCTGCAAGAGGCATTGCAGGCCAGACGACTGTCGCTGCCGCGTTACAGCATCCTGTCGCAAAGTGGCGAGGCGCACGAGCAGAGCTTCCGTGTGCAGTGTGATCTGGCCGAGCTTGGCATCATTACCGAAGGCGAGGGCAGCAGCCGTCGCACCGCAGAACAGCAGGCCGCCGAAGTGGCACTGGCCCAGTTTGACGGCTATCTCGATGGCCTGAAAAAGAGAAAAGTATGAACGAAACCGATTTCCGTTGCGGCTTTGTCGCAATCGTTGGCCGCCCGAACGTTGGCAAATCCACCCTGATGAACCACCTGATCGGTCAGAAGATCAGCATCACCTCGAAGAAGGCGCAAACCACGCGCCATCGCGTCAACGGCATCCATACCGAGCCGGGTGCGCAGTTCGTTTTCGTTGATACACCGGGTTTTCAGACCTTCCACAAGGGCGCCCTAAACGAAACCCTAAACAAGAGCGTCAAAGACACACTCGGTAGCGTTGATTGTGTGCTGTTTGTGCTGGAGGCGATGCGCCTGACTGGCGCCGACCGCGAGGTGATGGCCTTGCTGCCGAAGAACACCCCGGTGGTGCTGGTGGTGAACAAGGTCGACAAGGCCAAGGACAAATACACGCTCGAAGCCTTCATTAATGAAGTGCGTGCCGAGTTCCCGTTTGCCGATGCTGAAGTGGTCAGCGCCAAGCACAACCAGCGTCTGGTCGAGTTGCTGGACAAGGTGCGGCCAACCCTGCCGGCTTCGGTGCCGCTGTATCCGGAAGACATGATTACCGACAAGAGCCAGCGCTTCCTGGCTGGCGAGATCGTGCGCGAGAAGCTGTTCCGCTATCTGGGCGAAGAGCTGCCGTACGAAATGAACGTCGAAGTCGAGTCCTTCGAGGTGGATGGTCATATGTTCCGCATTCACGTGGCCGTGCTGGTCGACAAGGAAGGCCAGAAGCCTATCGTGATCGGTCGCGGCGGCGAGAAGCTGAAAAAGATCTCGACCGAGGCGCGCCTCGATATGGAAGCTTTGTTCGATTGCAAGGTCTTCCTGCAGGTGTGGGTCAAGGTCAAGTCCGGCTGGGCTGACGATGTCCGCTTCCTGCGCGACTTTGGTCTGAACTGACAGAAAGGTTGGCCGCATGCTCGCCCGCACTCCCAAGCCGCCTTACTGGGCCGTGATTTTCAGCAATCAGCGCACTGAAGTGCAGGATGGCTATGGGGTGACGGCCGAGCGCATGGTCGAGCTGGCGGCGGAACAGACGGGCTTTCTCGGGGCCGAGAGTGCGCGTGACGCCGATGGCTTTGGCATTACCGTGTCTTACTGGCAAAGCGAAGAGGCGATTGCCACGTGGAAGGCCAATGCCGAGCACAAGCTGGCGCAGCGCGAGGGTTTTGCGCGCTGGTATGCCTGCTTTGCCACCCGCGTGGCCTACGTTGGCCGCGACCATCTGTGGGAGAAGCCAGCAGGCGATGCAGGGCAAGGTTGACCGGCAGCCGGCCTATGTGCTGCACACCCAGCCTTATCGCGAAACCAGCTTGCTGGTCGAGGTGCTGACGCGCGATTACGGCCGCTTTACCCTGGTGGCGCGTGGTGCGCGCCGGCCGCGCTCTGACTTGCGCGGCCTGTTGCTGCCGTTCCAGCCCTTGCAGCTGGCGTGGTTTGGCAAGGGTGAGCTGCGCACCCTGCACACCGTGGACTGGCGTGGTGGCGTACCGCAATTTGCCGGCCAGCGCCTGCTGTCCGGCTACTATCTGAACGAGTTGCTGCTGCGCTTGGCGCCGCGCGATGATCCTTCTGCCGAGTTATTTTCCCTGTACGACAAGACCGTGCGCACGCTGGCGCAGAGCGAACAGCTGCCGACTGTGCTGCGCGGCTTCGAGCTGAGCCTGTTGCGCCAGTTGGGCTATGCGCCGGACCTGACGCGTGATGCGGACGGGCGTGAAATCGACGCCGATAGCGATTACTGGTGTGCCTATGCACAGCCGGTACGGCGGTTGCCTTTTTCGGCTGTGGATGCCGAACCCGGCTTGCGTCTGGCTGGTCAAAGCTTGCTGGCCATGGCGGCCGGAGAATTTGAACACAGTGCGGCAGTGCGGCGCGATGCGCGCCAGTTTTGCCGGCTGTGGCTGGATGAATTGATGGGCCGGCAACCGCTGGCCTCGCGTGAACTACTTGCTACCCTGCTCGCGATGTCAGAATGACAGGGAGCGTGCCTGAGGATGAAACCATGATTTTGCTAGGTGTGAATATCGACCATGTGGCCACGTTGCGTCAGGCGCGTGGCACCCGTTTTCCAAGCCCGATCGAGGCGGCGCTGGTGGCCGAATCCAGCGGTGCCGACCTGATTACCCTGCATCTGCGCGAAGATCGCCGCCATATTCAGGATCACGACGTGGCCGCCATGCGTGCCACCATCAAGACGCGCATGAACCTCGAAATGGCACTGACCGAAGAGATGCTGGCGCATGCGCTGCGCATCAAGCCGGAAGATGTCTGCCTGGTGCCGGAAAAGCGCGAAGAAGTGACCACCGAAGGCGGTCTGGATGTGATTCGCTACTTTGATGAAGTGCGCGATTTCACCCGCCAGCTGACAGATGCCGGTATTCGTGTGTCGATCTTTATCGACCCGGACGTCAAGCAGATCCAGGCCGCCTGGGATGCCGGCGCGCGCGTGATCGAGCTGCACACCGGCGCGTATGCCCATGCCGACTTCAAGCATGAGGAGCAGCAGGTCGAGCTGACCCGCATTCGCGAAGCAGCGGTATTTGGTGACCATCTGGGCATGGTGGTGAATGCCGGTCACGGTCTGAACTATCACAATGTGAAGCCGGTAGCGGCGATTGCCGAAATCGCCGAGCTCAATATCGGCCATGCGCTGGTCAGCCATGCACTGATGGTCGGTTTTGCCGAAGCGGTGCGTGAAATGAAGGCGTTGATGATCGAAGGTCGTCAGGGTTTCTGATGATTTACGGCATCGGCACCGACCTTGCGCGTATCGATCGCTTTGCCAGCATGTGGCAAAAGCATGGCTTGCGTTGCGGCCAGCGTTTGCTGGCGCCATGCGAACGTGCGGCACTGGCGGCCAGCAATCAGCCAGAGCGCCTGTTGGCCAAGCGTTTTGCTGCCAAGGAGGCGCTGTCCAAAGCCATCGGCACCGGCGTGCGCGCGCCGGTGCTGCTGACCGAAATTGCCGTGCAGCATGATGCTTTGGGCAAGCCGGTGTTTGCCTTCACGCCAAGGTTGGCCGCATTCCTCGCCGAGCGGGGTATCGGTCGCGTGCATTTATCGATCAGCGACGAGGTGGAGCAGGCGCTGGCCTTTGTGGTGTGCGAGCAAGCTCTGCCCGGCACACAAACTGACTGGTTGTTACTGGAGTCCTGATATGTCCGATTGTTTGCCTAATGGCCCGCTGATGATTGATGTGGCCGGCCATGTGCTGGATGAGCAGGAGCGGCAGCGTCTGCGTCATCCGCTGGTGGGCGGCATCATCCTGTTTCGCCGTAACTTTGCCAGCGTGGCGCAATTGCGCGAGCTGGTAGCGGCGATGCGTGCCGAGCGGCCGAATCTGCTGATTACTGTCGATCACGAAGGTGGTCGTGTGCAGCGTTTTCTCGATGGCTTTACCCGTTTGCCGCCGATGCGTCTGTTGGGTGAGTGCTATGACCGATCGCCAGATGAGGCTCTGGCATTGGCGGCGGATGTGGGTGAAGTGCTGGCCGCCGAGCTGCGTGCTTGCGATATCGACCTCAGCTACACACCGGTGCTGGACCTGGATTACCAGGCTTGCCCGGCCATCGGTAATCGTAGCTTCCATCGTGATCCGACCGTGGTGACGGCGCTGGCGCAAGCCTTGCTGCAGGGTTTGCTGCGTGGCGGCATGGCCAGTTGCGGTAAGCATTTTCCGGGGCATGGCTTTGTCGATGTCGATAGTCACCTCGATATCCCGCGCGATGAGCGCAGTCTGGCCGAGATTCGCGCTGCCGATTTGCAGCCCTTCGCTGATCTGGTGGCTGCCGGCATGGCGGCAGTGATGCCGGCGCATGTGATCTATCCGCAGGTGGATGGTTGCTCGGCCGGCTTTTCGCGCATCTGGCTGCAAGACGTGTTGCGAGGCGGGCTGGGCTTTGACGGCATGATTTTCTCGGATGATCTGAGCATGGAAGGGGCAGCAGGTGCCGGTGGCGTGGTTGGCCGCGTGCAGTCGGCGCTGGCGGCCGGTTGCGATATGGCGCTGGTATGCAATCGACCGGATCGTGTCGATGAAGTGCTGGCCAGTGGTGTTGAACTGCCGGCGAATCCGCAGTTGGCCGCAAGGCTGGCGGCGATGCGCGGGCAGGGCAGTGTGACTGACTGGCAAGCCTATCTGGCTTCGGTAGAATTTGCCCATGTGCAGGCGCGAGTGGCGGCAATCGAACTGGATGCGCAGTCGCTCAAGGGGCCAGCCGTTGGTGAGGCTTGCTGAGTAGCTTTTGCCATGTGAAAAAGGCCGCTTGCGCGGCCTTTTTTGCTTTATGGCAACTTACTTCCACACCGGCTTGGGTGGGGTGCCTTCCGAGGTCGTCAGGATCTCGTAGCCGGTCGGTGTGACCAGAATGGTATGTTCCCACTGGGCGGACAGGCTGCGATCCTTGGTGACCACAGTCCAGCCATCCGGCAGTACGCGCAGGTGACGTTTGCCCTGGTTGATCATCGGCTCGATGGTGAAGATCATGCCTTCTTTCAGTTCGAGGCCGGTGCCAGGCTGACCGTAGTGCAACACTTGTGGCTCTTCGTGAAATTTGGTGCCGATGCCGTGGCCGCAGAATTCCTGTACCACGCTGTAGCCGGCGGCTTCGGCATGACGCTGGATGGCGTAGCCGATATCGCCAAGGCGCGCGCCCGGCTTGACCTTCTCGATACCCTTCCACATGCACTCGTAAGTGACCTTGCACAAGCGGCGGGCAAATTCATTGACCTCGCCAACGTAGTACATGCGGCTGTTGTCACCGTGGTAGCCATCCTTGATGACGGTAACGTCGATGTTGACGATGTCACCTTTCTTCAGGGCCTTGCCATCAGGGATGCCGTGGCAGATGACATGGTTGACAGAGGTGCAGCAGGACTTGGTGTAAGGTGGTACGCCACCGCCGATGTCGTAACCCAGTGTGGCCGGAATGCTGCCTTGCACATCGACCATGTAGTCATGGCAGAGCTTGTCCAGCTCTTCGGTGGTCACGCCCGGTTTGACAAATGGCGTGATGTAGTCAAGCACTTCGGCAGCCAGTCGGCCGGCGATGCGCATTTTTTCGATATCTTGCTGATTCTTGATGACGATGGACATGCTGTGATCGCTTGATGAGTCAAGTCCTGATGATAGCAAACAATGACACCCCGCACGAAGGGGCGGGGCGTTGTCGGCCGGCTAAATCAGGCCAGGAACTGGTTGGGATAGACTTCGTCGATCAGGGTGCGGCAATCAACGATACGCAGATCGTTATCCTTGGCGAAATCCATCAGGAAGGTAAACACAGCCGGCTGGTTTTTCTCGAGCTTCTTGTCGACGGCAACACAGCGCACACCCTCGAGCAGCATCGGGCGGACATATTGGTGGTAAGCGAGTTTCTGGTCTTCACCGAAGGAGCACATGATGCCAGCCAGTCGTTCGGCCCAGTCGCTGGGGCGGAAGGTTCGGCCTTCGGAGGTCAGGCCTTGGATAACGATTTCATAGGGATTACAAATCATGACGTAACCGGGCGCATTCTTGAGTGTGAGTGTGGTCTCTGTTCCGGCTGATCTTGTATGCCGGCGCTTGGGCGGGCGGTGTCAGCAGTGTCGGGTTTTCCCTCGTATTCTACTGCAAAAACGCGCCCGCATCATTAAGCAAAACGCCCGTTTACCTGCGGATTTCCCTAATTTTACAGACGGCGGAACGGTGGCAGGGCAGCGAGCAGTCGTTTGCCGTATTGCTGTTTCACGAGGCGCGTATCGAGAATGGTGACGCGGCCATAATCCTGCTCGGTGCGGATCAGGCGGCCAACGGCCTGGATCAGCTTGATCGAGGCTTCAGGCACGGTCAGCTCGATAAACGGATTGCCACCGCGCTTTTCGATCCAGCGTGACAGCGTGCGGCCAACCGGGTCGTCGGGCATGGCAAACGGCAGCTTGGCGATGATGACATGCACGCAGGCTTCACCTGGCAGATCAAGGCCTTCGGCGAAAGAGTCGAGGCCGAACAGGATGCTCGCGCGGCCGCTCTTCAGTGCTTCGTGATGGTTTTGCAGCAGCACAGCCTTGGGCAGCGAGCCCTGCATCTGGATGTGCTCGCGCATGTCGGCAGGCAGCAGACTTTCGACTTCTTCCATTTGCCGGCGCGAGGTAAACAGCACCAGACTGCCGACCGACTCTTGAAGATCAACCAGTTTGGGCAGCCATTCGACGATTTCGCGGGTATGGCCGGCCTGGTCTTTTGGCGTACATAGCAGATTCGGCACGTACAACTCGCCTTGCTCGGCAAAGTTGAATGGCGACTCCAGTGCGATAGTCTGCACATCCGGCAGCCACTTCAGGCCGGTTTGCGATAGCAGCAGGTCGAAATTGCCTAGCGAGCGCAAGGTCGCCGATGTCAACACCGCACCGGCGGCCCGTCGCCACAGGGTGGCGGCGAGGCTGCCGGCCGCGCTGACTGGCGATGCCGAAAAGATGTAATCGCCCTTGCCATCGGCCTTGCGGGTGACCCATTTGGCAATCGGCGGCGCATTCTCTTCAGGCTCGCGCTCGAACAGATCCCACAAGGCGGTCAGCTGCTCGCAGCGCGCAATCATGAAGCCGACATCCGACAGCGTCTTGTCCAGCAGCACGGCATCTTGCTGTTTGTCCTTGCGTGACAGCGTTAGCGCATCATTCATGCCGGTCAGGTGCTTGTAGAGCAGGCGCGCCGACAGCGCCATATTGGCGGCCGGTATTTTCATGTTCTCGGGCAGGATGCCGTCTTCGATCAGCCATGAGGGTTCGAGGTTTTCACTATTAGCCTCAAGCGAAGGCTCGCCCTGCAGCAGCCACAGCCATTCGGTCAGGCTCTCCATGCAGCCGCCGGCGGCATCGCCGGCATTGCCGCACAATTCGTCCTTGTCGGTGAGGCTGGCCACGCGGGTGGATAGCGCGCCGACCTTGTCCAGCCAGCTCATGGCCTGGGCTGCGCTGTGTTCGGCGGCAAATTGGCCGATGGCCTTCTTGGCCAAGTGATGGCCCTCGTCGATGCAGTAGAAGCTGGCTTCTGGGGCGGGCAGGATTACGCCGCCGCCCATGGCGATATCGGCCAGCATCAGGTCATGGTTGGCCACCACGATGTCGACGGTTTCCAGGTTGTCTCGCGCCAGAAAGAACGGGCACTCCGGCCGGTTCGGACAGCCGGCGCGCAGACAGCCATGGCGGTCATTGGTGACGCGCCGCCACAGATCGTCTTCCAGCATCTCGGGCCAGGTGTCGCGGTCGCCATTCCATTTGCGATAGTGGAATGCGTCGGCCAGCTCGCGCAGCGCGTCGATTTCGGCCTGCTCGGGCTTGCGCTCCCACAGTGCCAGTGAAGGGTCCATCGCAATCAGCTCGCCCTGGGCGGTATCGGCCGTCAGCTGGTACAGACGATACGGGCACAGATAGCGGCCGCGCCCTTTGGCCAAGGCAAAGGTAGCCTGCAGGCCGCTGTTTTCGATGGCAAAGGGCAGGTCACGATTGACCAGCTGCTCTTGCAGCGCCACGGTGGCACTGGTGACAACCAGCTTTTTGCCACGCGATTTGGCCATCACCGTGCCGGCCAGCAGGTAGGCCAGACTCTTGCCGACGCCGGTCGGGCCCTCGACCACGACAATGCTCTCGCCTTGGCGCTCGGGTTCATCCTCGCCTTCACCCGGCATGGGCAGACTATTGCCCAACGCATTGGCCACGGCGGCCAACATCTGGCGCTGGGCAGCACGCGGGCGGAATCCCGGCAGTTTTTCGGCAATGGCGCGATAGTGCTCGCGCAGGGCATCTTTTTCGGCATCGGTCAGCATCCGCGCATTGTAACGGATGCGCTGCAGCCGCGCTGTGGCATCTGGTTTATCGATACTGCGTTGCGGCATGACATTCCGCGCCGGCCGTGCCTAGACTGGCTGATGACATTGCGCCGTGCTGGCGCAAAAAAGGCAGCAAAGTCTGCCGTCAAGACACCGCAAGGGGGAGAGAGATGACGAATCCGGTCAGCAAGGTTTTACTGGTCAGCAATGATGCCGCATGGCTTTCACGGGTGCAGGATGGCCTCGCCGCAGCTGCGGCACGCTTGCCCAATCCACTGGGCCTGGCCTTTTTGACAGCGGCGGCGGCCGAGGCGCGGCAGTTGGCCGCAAGCGAAGGCGAGTTGCAGTTTGTCTTGCTCGACAAGGGGCAGGACAGGGCTGCGACGCAGGTGATAGTCAGCCTGGCCAACGATGTCGCGGCGCTGCGCCCCGAGCTGTCGCTGTATGTGGTGCTGCAGGACGATGACGAGAAGGTGCTGATGGAGGCGCTGGCCAGTCATGCGGTCGATGGCTATTTCTATCGTGACGAGGATGACTTTCACGGCTGGTTTCGCATCCTGGCGGCCGAGCTGGCCGAAAAGTCGGCAACGCCGTTTTACGATGCGCTCAAGCACTATGTGAGCATGGCCAAGGATTCCTGGCATACGCCGGGCCATGCCGGTGGCGATTCGCTGAAGAACAGCCCGTGGGTCGGTGATTTTTACGAGTTTGTCGGCGAGGAAATGTTGCGCGCCGACTTGTCGGTGTCGGTGCCGATGCTGGATTCGCTGCTGCACCCGACCGGGGTGATTGCCGAGGCGCAAAGGTTGGCCGCCAAGGCGTTCGGTGCGCGCGAAACCTATTTCGCCACCAATGGCACCTCGACTTCCAATAAGGTGATTTTCCAGACCCTGCTGGCGCCGGGTGACAAGCTGCTGCTGGATCGCAATTGTCACAAATCAGTACATCACGGTGTGATCCTGTCCGGTGCCTTGCCGGTGTATCTGGACTCTTCGGTCAATCGCCGCTACGGCATTTTCGGGCCGGTGCCCAGGGCGCGCATTCTGGCGGCGATTGCGGCCAACCCTGATGCCAAGGTGCTGATTCTGACCTCTTGCACCTACGACGGCTTGCGTTACGAGCTTGCGCCCATCATCGAAGCCGCCCATGCGGCCGGAATCAAGGTGATTGTCGACGAGGCTTGGTATGGCCATGCGCGTTTTCATCATGCCTTGCGGCCAACCGCGCTGGAGGCAGGAGCCGACTATGTCACCCAAAGCACGCACAAGGTGCTGTCGGCGTTTTCACAAGCGAGCATGATCCATGTGAACGACCCGGATTTCGATGCGCACCTGTTTCGCGAAAACTTCAATATGCACACCTCGACCAGTCCGCAGTACAACCTGATTGCCAGTCTGGATGTGGCACGCAAACAGGCAGTGACCGAGGGTTTTCGCCTGCTGGACAAGGCCTTGCGACTGGCACAAGAGCTGCGCGACAAGATTAACGCCACTGGCGTGTTCCGCGTGCTGGAGCTGGCTGATCTGCTGCCGGAGGAGGTGCGTGAAGATGGCATCCGGCTGGATCCGACCAAACTCACCATCGATATCAGCGCCTCGGGCTTTGGCGTGGATGAGCTGCAGCAGCAGCTATTTGAGCGCTTCAATATCCAGGTCGAGAAATCCACCTTCAATACCATCACGCTGTTGCTGACGGTTGGCACCACGCGCAGCAAGGTATCGCGCCTGTTTGATGCCTTGCTACGACTGGCCAAGGGCCAGCAAGGGCAGCGCCACGTTGGCCGCATGCCGGAGATTCCGGGCTTTACCCGGCTGGCTTGCCTGCCGCGTGATGCTTTCTATGAAGCCGGCGAGCGCTTGCCGCTGCTGGACGATGACGGCATGCCCAATGCCGCGCTGATCGGCCGCGTCTGTTGCGACCAGATCGTGCCTTATCCACCGGGCATTCCGGTACTGGTGCCGGGGCAGGTGATTGGCGCGGAAATCATCGCCTATCTGGCGCGTTTGTTGAAAACGCAGAAGAGCATAGAGTTGCACGGGCTGGATGAGCGCAGCGGCGAGCCCTTGATGCGGGTGTTGACAGCAGACGAGCAGGCAATTTTGCCGGCCTTGTCATGAGTCAGATGCATGGCTGATATTTTTCAGCTGCATGGGTGTTCATTTTGCTAAACGGCCAGCGCCGGCAAATGCCTGATCTGTATCAGCTTTCAGGCATTGCCGGCGTTTGGCTGTTATCGAATCGCTGTACATGGGCTTGTCACCGGATTGGATTTCGGATACATATATCCATGTCGCAAATCTGTAAATAATGATTCAGACATGCGATTATCCAGCTTGATTTTTGCCCGGAACGGGCTTGTTTGCGTGTAGTAATGTGCCATTGCGCATGAAAACGCCATGTTTTCACGCGACAGTGGCATTTATTTTTTGGAACACATCATGACTCAAACCAGACATTTCCTGCAGTTCAGCGACCTGACAGCCGAAGAGTGCCAATACCTCTTCCAGCGTGCCCGGGTACTGAAGCGACGACATGTCTCCGGCGTGCTGCATCAGCCTTTGCGCGGCAAGGTCATGACCATGATTTTCGAAAAGAACTCGACCCGTACACGGGTTTCCTTTGAAGCCGGCATGGCCCAGCTTGGCGGCCACGCCATGTTTCTGGATGGCAAAAGCTCGCAGATCGGCCGTGGCGAACCGGTAGAAGATACCGCCCGTGTGCTGGCGCGCATGTCGGACATCATCATGATCCGCACTTTCGAGCAGGGCATGGTGGAAAAGCTTGCGGCCAACTCGCGGGTACCGGTCATCAACGGCCTGACCAACGAGTATCACCCTTGCCAAATCCTGGCTGACATCCTGACCTTCATCGAACATCGCGGTGATATCCGTGGCAAGACGGTGGCGTGGATCGGTGATGGCAACAATATGGCACGCACCTGGCTGCAGGCGGCCAAGCTGCTGGGCTTCAAGCTGAAAGTGGCAACGCCGGTCGGCTATGAGCTGAAAGTACTGGACGGTCAGCATTATGGCAGCGACTGTTTCGAGGCCTTCCATAATCCGGCTTCGGCTGTTGCCGGTGCCGATCTGGTGACCACCGATGTGTTTACCAGTATGGGTTATGAAGGCGAGGCCGAAGCGCGTCGCCAGGCCTTTGAAGGCTATATGGTGACCCCGGCGATGATGGCTGCGGCCAACCCTGATGCGCTGTTCATGCACTGCCTGCCGGCCCACCGTGGCGAAGAGGTGGACGCAGCTGTCATTGATGGTCCGCAAAGCGTAGTATGGGACGAAGCGGAAAACCGCATGCACGCCCAGAAAGCCCTGATTGAATACCTGATGCTGGGTCGTCTGAACGACTGATCCGGCTTGTAGACTGAGAGAGAAAACGATGGCAGACATCAATAAAGTCGTACTCGCCTATTCGGGCGGTCTGGATACTTCGGTGATCCTGAAGTGGTTGCAAGATACTTATCAGTGTGAAGTGGTGACCTTCACTGCCGATCTGGGCCAGGGTGAAGAGCTGGAGCCGGCACGCCAGAAGGCGCTGAAGTTCGGCATCAAGCAGGAAAACATCTTCATTGACGACCTGCGTGAAGAGTTCGTGCGTGACTTCGTGTTCCCGATGTTCCGTGCCAACACCATTTACGAAGGCGAATACCTGCTGGGCACCTCCATCGCCCGCCCGCTGATTGCCAAGCGCCAGATCGAGATCGCCAATATGACTGGTGCCGACGCGGTATCGCACGGTGCGACCGGCAAGGGTAACGACCAGGTACGTTTCGAGCTGGGCTACTACGGCCTGAAGCCGGATGTAAAAGTGATTGCCCCATGGCGCGAGTGGGATCTGCTGTCCCGCGAGAAGCTCTTGGCCTATGCCGAGAAGAACGGCATTCCGGTTGACATGAAGCACAAAAATGGTGGCGCGCCGTACTCGATGGACGCCAACCTGTTGCACATCTCCTTCGAAGGCCGTCATCTGGAGAACCCGTCTGCCGAGGCGGAAGAATCCATGTGGCGCTGGACCGTGTCGCCTGAGGCGGCACCGGATGAAGCCGAATACCTCGACGTCGAATTCGAAAAGGGCGATATCGTCGCACTGAACGGTGTCCGTCTGGCTGCGCACGAAGTGCTGGCCAAACTGAATGAACTGGGTGGCAAGCACGGTATCGGTCGTCTGGATCTGGTAGAGAACCGCTACGTCGGTATGAAGTCGCGCGGCTGCTACGAAACCCCGGGTGGTACCATCATCCTAAAGGCGCACCGCGCGATCGAGTCCATTACCCTGGACCGCGAAGTCGCTCACCTGAAGGACGACTTGATGCCACGCTACGCCAGCCTGATTTACAACGGCTACTGGTGGGCGCCGGAGCGCAAGGCCTTGCAGACCCTGATCGACTACACCCAGCAGACCGTTAACGGCTGGGTACGCCTGAAGCTGTACAAGGGCAATGTGATTGTGGTGAGCCGCGACTCCAAGACCAACTCGCTGTTCGACATGAATATCGCGACCTTTGATGATGACGGCGGTGCCTACAACCAGGCCGATGCCGGCGGTTTCATCAAGCTGAATGCGCTACGCATGCGTATTGCCGGTCGCTTGAACAAGTAAGCAGCTGCTTGCGTTAAAACAAAAACCGCACCATGCAAAATGGTGCGGTTTTTGTTTGCGGGTCATATAATTGCGGCCAACCTTTTGATGCCATCCATATAGCGGTCACTATGAGCGAAGAACAATTTACCAACTGGTCCATGGGCATTTTGCTGACAGGCCTGATCATTTTCATGGGCTTCATTATCTGGGATCTGGGCAAGAAGTCCGGTGCGGGCAAGACCGGCATGATCGCGCTGTTTGTAGTGCTGGGTTTCGGGGTGATGGGCTTCGTGTTCAAGAACCTCTTGGTCGAATTCCTGCTGATGAAGTGAGTGCTGGCAAGAATATGGAAAAAGGTACTATCTGCCGCTGGCAGGATGATCGTGGCTTCGGTTTTATCCAGCCTGCCAAGGGGTCGGCGCTATTTGTGCATGTGAGTGCTTTTGCTGCCACACCACGACGGCCGGTAGATGGGGATGAAGTCTATTTCCGGCGCATACAGGACGAGAATGGCAAGTCGAAAGCCAACTGGGCAGCCTTTGCCAGTGTGCCGCAACAAGCGGTCAAGGCCAGAGAGTTGCCGGATAATACGCCTAGACCATGGTTTGCCTTGCTGTTCGGTGTTGTGCTTTGCGGGCTGTACGCCATGACGTTGGTGTCACGAGAAGTATTGATGCTGTATGCGATTGCCAGTTTGTTGACAGTGGTTGTTTATCATCGTGACAAGGTGGCGGCCATGCACAGTCGCTGGCGTACCCCAGAGCGTACCTTGCATATGCTTGCCTTGCTGGGTGGCTGGCCGGGGGCCATGCTGGCGCAGTTCATGTTTCGCCATAAATCGACCAAGCAATCTTTCAGGCGTTGGTTCTGGCTGACCGTCGTGGCTAATCTGACGCTGCTGGCCGGGCTGGTGCTGCGAGGTGATGACTGGCTGGCAACCCTACGCTGACAATTGTTAGTGCGGGCGGTAGAATAAACGCCATTTTATTGAGGATTCACCATGCCATCTTTTGATACTGTCTCCGAAGTGGATATCGTAGAAGTACGCAACGCCTTCGACCAGACCAGCAAGGAAGTCGCGACCCGTTACGACTTCAAGGGCACCAGTGCCAGTCTCGAGCTGAAAGACAAAGTGATTACCATGACCGGTGACGCCCAGTTCCAGCTGGACCAGATCAAGGACATCCTGCTGGGCAAGCTGGCCAAGCGCGGCATCGATGTACGTTGTCTCGACTACGGTGACGTGAAGCAGGTTGGCGGTAACAAGGCCACCCAGACCGTGACCGTGAAGGAAGGCATCGAAACCGAGCTGGCCAAGAAAATCGTCAAGATGATCAAGGACTCCAAGCTCAAGGTGCAGGCCAGCATCCAGGGCGAATCGGTACGCGTGACCGGTGCCAAGCGTGACGACCTGCAGGCCGTGATGCAGCTGCTGCGCAAGGATGTGACCGACTTCCCGCTGCAGTTCAACAACTTCCGCGACTGAGTCGCGCAAGGGTTGGCCGCAAGCCATGAAAAAAGCTGCCGGATGGCAGCTTTTTTCATTCCCGCAAGATTCCGGACGGGGCAGGGGTTTATTCGATGCCCTTGACGCCGTTTTCTACCGCCCAGACCGCCGCTTCGAGGCGCGAGCGGAAATTGAGCTTGCGCAGCAGGCTCTTCACATGCACCTTGACCGTGCCTTCGGCAATGCCGAGTTCGCGGCCGATCAGCTTGTTGGATAGTCCGCCGGCCAGGCACTGCAGGATTTCCTGCTCGCGCTCGGTCAGCGAAGAGAACTGCTGATTGCGGTCCACCGCATTATCACCACGTAGCGCAATTGCCAGTGCGCGGCCGAGCCGCTCCGGAATCGCCATCTGGCCATCCAGCGCCTCCACCAGCCGGTTGATGATGTCTTCCGGCTCCATATCCTTCAGCAGATAACCATCGGCACCGGCGCGCACGGCATTTACCAAGTCACGGTTTTCATCCGACACGGTCAGCATGACCACCTTGCAATCCAGATCCAGCTGCTTGATTTCGCGCAGCGTAGCTATGCCGTCGAGATCCTTCATATTGAGGTCGAGAATCACCAGATCCGGCTGTAATTCGTTGACCAGGCGTATGCCTTCATGGCCGCCGGCGGCTTCGCCCACCACCAGAAAATCCGGATTCATGCCCAGTAGCTGGACGACCCCTTTGCGAAAGAGCGGGTGATCATCAATCACCACGATGCGGTAAGGCTGATTGTTCATGATGCTTTCTGCTGCTCCTGATCAAAATCGCTGTCTATTTGTTGATTGGCAAACGGTGTCAGCGGCGCAAAACGCAGGGTGACCTGGGTGCCGCGCGGTTCGTTTGCTTGCATGCTGATCTGGCCGCCCAGGCTGCGCGCCCGGTCACGCATGATGGACAGACCGTAGTGCTGGCGCTTTTCCGGGTTAGGGTCCAGCCCCTTGCCGTCGTCCTTGATGCTCACCACGATTTCGCTGCCTATCCAGTCCAGATGGATCTGGGTGTTTTCGGCCTGAGCATGATGATGCACATTGGCCAGTGCCTCGCGCACGATCTGCAGCACGTGGATTTCTTCTTCTGCGGCCAACTCGACACCCAGCAGCTTGTTGCTGAGGCTGATATTGATGCCGCAGCGATCGCTGAATTCCTCGACCGTGGCCATCAGCGCGGCATGCAAGCCATCGTGATTGATCTGCAGGCGGAAGGTGGTCAGCAGCTCGCGCAGCTGGCGGTAGGCGCTATTGAGACCTTCGCGCAGCTCGAGCAGGGTGGCTTGCGCGTCTTCCGGCCGGTTCTGCAGCTGGCCTTGCAGGCGCAACACCTGGATTTTCAGGTAGGACAGTGCCTGTGCCAGCGAGTCGTGCAATTCGCGCGCAATCACCGAACGCTCTTCAAACAGCGCCAGCCGGTGCAGCGACTGCTTGCGTCGTGCGCTGGCCAGGGCGGTGCCCAGCATGCGGCTGACGTCCTCCAGCACTTCGACATGCCAGTCGTCGGCCTGTATACCATCATTCATGGTTACCGGCATGATGCCGTAGGCAACGCCGGCATCACGCAGGGTAAACACCATGGCGTGGCGGTCGGTCTGGCAATCCTGCTTGCTGTGCTCGAGGCAGCCTTCACAGTCCTGCTCGAGGCAGCCCAGCCGGATGCCTTGCTGCTGGTTATTCGCCAGTTTGAATGCAGGGATGATGGGCTGGTCGCGCGGAGCTTGCTGGTCGGTCAGACAGATGGCGGCATCGTGGATCGGCATCGCCGCGGTCAGCTCTTTCAGCGCGGCATCAAAGATCGCCTGATCGGGCTCGTGGTCGGCCAGCAGGGCCTTGATGCGATAGCGCAGCTGCAGCGCGGTCTGGCTTTGCTCCAGCGCGGCGGTTTTCTCGGTGACGCGTGCTTCGAGTTGGCTGTAGCTGGCCTGTAATTCTGCAAACAGATTATTGAGCGCATTCTTCAGCAGGCCGATTTCGCTGTTGGCCGCAATGCCGATGCGCGCCTCAAAGCGGCCGTTCTGCACCTGACGGGCCACGCTGGCCATCACGGTAATCGGGTAGCTGATGTTGTGGTAGGTCCACAGCACAATCATCACAAAGGCGATGGCGATGATCAGCAGCGATATCCACTGCAGCTTCATCAGTAACTGCAGGCGCGATTCGTGGGCCTTTTCCATGGCACTGACAAACTGGTCGAGCTGGTCGACATAGCCGTGAATCGCCGGCAACAGGCCGGGGTTGGCCCCTTTGACTTCGCGCTCCAGCTCACCGCGAATGTGATTTTTCCATTCGCCGGCAACCGCTTCGAAATGCTGGCGCACCGGATCAGCTTTGTCGGCAGGCAGCACGTTGGCAATGCTGGCGTGGTAAAGGCGGCGCTCGAATTCGGCGATGGCCTGATCCACCTCGCGGCGATTGCCCTGAGCGCTGTCATGAGCCGACAGCACGGTAGCCGAAATCAGATAAGCCTGTTTGCGCAGCGAGCCGGCCATATTGATGGCCTCGCCGCCGCCGGCGGACAGATTGGTAATCCAGCCGCTGAGCAGGATGCTGATAAAGCCCGGCAAGGCCAAAAGCAGCAGCGCCAGCGACAGCTTGGCGGTGATGGATAGGCGGGAAAAGAATGGCATGGGCATCGGAATGGGTTCTCAGGTTACGGTTCGCCCCAGTCGGCTATTGTCCGGCCAGCGGCGTGGCGGCTGTATACCCATGAGTGGGTAACACAACTGGTAGTACCCCTTCCGGACGATTGTGGGGGCTTGAGGTGACGCCTAAGCTGCAGCAAAAGTGAAAGTTCATTATGACCTTTGATATCTCGCGCCGCATGATGCTGTTCGGTCGCCACCGCCAGGTGGCTGAGCCTGGAGTCCTTTATCCGCCTTGGGCGGCAGCGGATTTTACAGCGCGCTGCACCCGCTGTAATGCCTGCGTGACTGCCTGTCCGACACAAATCATCCGGCCAGGGTCTGGTGGTTTTCCTGAAGTCGATTTCAAGCAGGGCGAATGCACCTTCTGTGGTGTCTGTCGCGATGCCTGTACCCCGCACGCCCTTGATGCGGCCACAAGTTGGCCGCAAAAGGCCCGGATAGGCGAGGGCTGTCTGGCTGCGGCCAACGTCGAGTGCCGCATCTGCGGCGAGTCCTGTCCCGAGTCTGCCATCCGCTTTCAGTGGCAGGCAGGCAAAGTCGCCCAGCCGGTGCTGTCCAGCGAGCTTTGCAGTGGTTGCGGCGCCTGTGTCGCGCCATGCCCGGCCAGCGTCATCAAAGTTGTTTTGCCAAGGAATGAATAGCCCATGAACGTTTATAGCCTGGTGATCCGCCCGCTTCCGGCGCAGATGTCAGAAGTGAAATCACGTCTGCTGACCGTGCCTGGGGTGGAGATCCATCAGGAGCACGAAGGCCGTCTGATCGTGACGGTAGAGGATGTGCCCGGTTACCGCTGCAGCGAGGCGCTGACAGCCATCCAGAGTTTCAGCGGTGTCATGTCGACCACGCTGGTGTACGAGTTTTGTGATGATGAACTGGCCGACCCGGCTGCTGCACAGTCGTGACAGCAGTCGGGATCTGACCACGCGTTCGGGGAGGAGTAAGTAATGAGTTTGGATCGTCGGGATTTTATCAAGGCGACGGCCGTCAGTGCGGCGGCAGCCAGCATCGGTATTCCGGTGGTGGACGCCGCCACCAAGGACGCCAAGGCCGTAGCAGCCAAGGATGTACGTTGGGACAAGGCGCCATGCCGTTTCTGTGGTACCGGCTGTGCGGTGCTGGTCGGCACGCAAAATGGCCGTGTAGTGGCCACCCAGGGTGACCCGGATGCGCCGGTCAACCGTGGCCTCAACTGTATCAAGGGCTACTTCCTGTCCAAGATCATGTACGGTGGCGACCGCTTGACCAAGCCGCTGCTGCGCAAGAAAAACGGCAAGTACGACAAGAATGGCGAGTTCACGCCGGTCAGCTGGGAAGAAGCGCTGACCATCATGGAACAGAAAACCAAGGAAGCGCTGAAAACCACCGGTCCGAATTCGATCGCGATGTTCGGCTCCGGCCAGTGGACGGTGTGGGAAGGCTATGCCGCTTCCAAGCTGTTCAAGGCAGGCTTCCGCAGCAATAACCTTGACCCGAATGCCCGTCACTGCATGGCCTCGGCCGTTGCCGGCTTCATGCGCACCTTCGGTATCGACGAGCCTATGGGCTGTTACGACGATATCGAGGCGACCGATGCCTTCGTGCTGTGGGGCTCGAACATGGCCGAGATGCATCCTATCCTGTGGAGCCGCATCGCTGATCGCCGTCTGAGCAATCCGAAATCCAAGGTGATGGTGTTGTCGACGTTCGAGCACCGCTCGTTCGAGCTGGCCGACAGCGGCATGATTTTCGTGCCGCAGACTGATCTGGCGATCATGAACTTCATCTGCCATCACATCATCAGCACCGGCCGCGTCAACAAGGACTTCGTCAGCAAGCATGTGAACTTCAAGCTGGGCGAAACCGATATCGGCTATGGCCTGCGTCCAAAGCATCCGCTGGAAGTGAATGCCAAGTTCAACGGCTATCCGGGCGCTGACGGCAAGCCCAAGCCGATGCCGACCGAAGCCAAACCGATCTCTTTCGACGAGTTTGCCAAATTCGTGTCGGAGTACACCGCCGAGAAAGTCAGCAAGCTTTCCGGCGTGCCGGTAGACAAGCTCAAGGCACTGGCCGAGCTGTATGCCGACCCGAAAACCAAGGTGGTGTCGTTCTGGACCATGGGCTTCAACCAGCATACGCGTGGTACTTGGGCCAACAACATGATCTACAACATCCACTTGCTGGTGGGCAAGATCTCCGAGCCGGGCAACAGCCCGTTCTCGCTGACCGGTCAGCCATCGGCCTGTGGTACCGCGCGCGAAGTGGGGACCTTCTCCCACCGTCTGCCGGCTGACATGGTGGTAACCAACCCTGAGCATCGCAAGCACACCGAAGAAATCTGGCAGCTGCCGGATGGCACCATTCCTGACAAGAACGGCCTGCACGCGGTAGCCATGGCGCGTGCACTGAAGGACGGCAAGATCAAGTTCTACTGGCAGATGTGCAACAACAATATGCAGGCCGGCCCGAACATCAACGAAGAGCTGTATCCGGGCTGGCGTCATCCGAATGCCTTCGTGGTGGTATCCGACCCGTACCCGAACGTTTCGGCACTGGCGGCCGACCTGATTCTGCCGACAGCGATGTGGGTGGAAAAAGAAGGGGCTTATGGCAACGCCGAGCGGCGTACCCAGTTCTGGCGTCAGCAGGTGAAGGCACCAGGCGAGGCGCGCTCCGACCTGTGGCAGCTGATGGCCTTTGCCAAGCGCTTCAAGATTGAAGAAGTATGGCCGGCCGAGCTGATTGCCAAAAAGCCTGCTTATCGCGGCAAGACCCTGTTTGACGTGCTGTACGCCAACGGCAAGGTCAACAAGTTCAAGAACGACCAGCTGCAGAAGGGCTTTGATAACGACGAAGCCAAGGCTTTCGGCTTCTACGTGCAAAAAGGCCTGTTCGAAGAGTACGCCGAGTTCGGCCGTGGTCATGGCCACGATCTGGCTCCGTTCGATACCTATCACCAGGTGCGTGGTCTGCGCTGGCCGGTGGTGAACGGCAAGGAAACCCGCTGGCGCTTCCGCGAGGGCTTTGACCCGTATGTGAAGAAGGGCGAGGGCATGCGCTTCTACGGC
Organism: Vogesella lacus; assembly: GCF_979366295.1. Taxonomy (NCBI): domain Bacteria; kingdom Pseudomonadati; phylum Pseudomonadota; class Betaproteobacteria; order Neisseriales; family Chromobacteriaceae; genus Vogesella; species Vogesella lacus. The sequence goes on along the minus strand of NZ_CEETQT010000001.1, from coordinate 122,414 downwards.
AACAAGGATGGCAAGGCCAATATCTTTGCGCTGCCTTACCAGCCTGCCGCCGAGTCGCCGGATAAAGAGTATGACCTGTGGCTGTGTACCGGCCGTGTGCTCGAGCACTGGCACACCGGCACCATGACCCGTCGCGTGCCCGAGCTGCACAAGGCCGTGCCCGAGGCGATGGTCTTCATGCACCCGGACGAGGCCAAGCAACGCGGCCTGCAGCGCGGCATGCTGGTCAAGGTCAAGTCGCGTCGTGGCGAGATGACGGCCCGTCTGGAAACGCGTGGCCGCAACAAGCCGCCAAAAGGGCTGATCTTCGTGCCGTTCTTTGATGAAGGTCGTCTGGTCAACAAGCTGACGCTGGATGCGACTTGCCCGATCTCCAAAGAGACGGACTACAAGAAGTGTGCAGTGAAGGTCATGAAAGCCTGAGCGTGAATGCAGCCCCGAGAGGGGCTGCCGCAGAGATCCGACACCATGAAGATGCCACTGAACCGCCGCCAGTTTTTCCGTGACAGTGCCGCTGCCTGCGGCAGTGCCATGGTGCTGGGCAGCGGCCTGGGTGTGCTGGCCAGCCAGCAAAGCCAGGCGCTGCCGGCTCAGGCCTTGCGCCCGCCCGGCGCACTGGCCGAGGCGGCATTTCAGCAGGCTTGTGTACGTTGTGGCCTGTGTGTGCGGGATTGCCCGTACGACACACTGCATCTGGCGCGACTGGGACAGGGAGTGGGCTGGGGAACGCCATTCTTTACCGCACGCGAAACGCCTTGCGAAATGTGCGAGGACATTCCGTGCGTCAAGGCCTGCCCGACCGGCGCGCTGGATGCGGCGCTGCAAGACATCAGCAAGGCACGGATGGGTCTGGCCGTGCTGCATGACCAGGAAAACTGTCTGAATTACCTCGGTCTGCGCTGCGATGTCTGCTATCGCGTCTGCCCGGTGATAGACGAGGCGATCACGCTGGAGCGGGTGCATAACCCGCGCTCGGATCGCCACGCCATGCTGTTGCCGACCGTGCATTCCGAGCACTGCACCGGCTGCGGCAAGTGCGAGAAATCCTGTGTGCTGCCTGAGGCGGCAATACGGGTGTTTCCGCTGGCACTGGCCAAGGGCGCGGCGGCAGAGCACTACCGCAAGGGCTGGGAAGAAAAGGCCAAGGCCGGCGGCTCGCTGTTGGGTGAGTTGCCGCCGGTTGAGGCCAACCTTCCCGCGCCGGAGGCCAAGCCATGATGCCGCGTTATCTCTACCTGCGTCGTGCCAGCCAGTTGCTGATTCTGGGGCTGTTCCTGTTCGGCCCGCTGGCTGGTGTGTGGTGGGTGAAAGGAACGTTGGCCGCCAGCATGAGTTTTGGCGTGCTGCCGCTGACCGACCCGCTGGTGTTGCTGCAAAGCCTGCTGGCCGGGCATCAGCCGCAGCAGCAGGCCTGGCTGGGTGCGCTCATCGTGTTGCTGTTTTATCTGCTGGTTGGCGGGCGGGTGTTTTGCAGCTGGGTGTGCCCGGTGAATCTGCTGACTGATCTGGCCGGCTGGTGCCGGCAAAAGCTCGGTGTGCGCAACCAGATGCAGGGCAATCGCCAGACGCGCTACTGGCTGCTGGCGGTCGTGCTGCTGTTGGCGGCTTTCAGCGGCAGCGTGGTGTGGGAATGGGTGAATCCGGTGACGGGCCTGCAGCGTGGTTTGCTGTTCGGCATGGGGCTGGGCTGGCTGTTGGCACTGGCAGTCTTTGCCTATGACCTGTTGGTGTTGGGGCGTGGCTGGTGCGGGCACTGGTGTCCGGTGGGCGCATTTTACGGCCTGATCGGGCGGCTGTCGCTGCTGCGGGTGTCTGCAGCACGGCGCAAGGCTTGTGATGACTGCATGGATTGCTTCCGCGTCTGCCCCGAGCCACAGGTAATCCGCCCGGCGCTGAAGGGCGAGGGCAGCCCGCTGATTCTGGCCGGTGAATGCACTAATTGTGGCCGTTGTCTGGATGTCTGCGACGAAAAGGTATTCCGCTTTACACATCGATTTGATCGGCGCGCCGATTGAATGAATTTGAGGAGATTTATATGAAAAAGCTGGCCTGTATTCTGGGTATGGTTCTGGCCGTCGGCCTGGGTGGCGTCAGCAGTGCAGTAGCCGCCGAAACCGTGCAGTCTTTGCGCGGTAGCGAGGCAGTAAAAGGGGATACGCCGTCCGAGAACTACCGTTACGAGCGCGATCGTACAGCGCAGCAACGCCAGTTCGTGCAGCAGCCGCCGTTGATCCCGCATAGCACCAAGGGCTATGCGATCAACAAGAACTTCAACAAGTGCATGGATTGCCACGGCTGGAGTCGTGCGGCCGACAGTGGCGCGCCACGGGTATCGGTCACGCACTTCAAGACCCGTGAGGGCAAGGAGCTGACCAATATCTCGCCGCGCCGTTATTTCTGCACCCAGTGTCACGTACCGCAGACCGATGCCAAGCCGCTGGTGGACAACACCTTCAAGCCGGCTGACGGCCTGGTCAAATAAGGAGGCAGCATGAACTGGATCAAGCAGAAATGGCAGCAGCTGCGCGCTGTCAGGCTGGGTTTCTGGGGGCTGGTCGGCATGTTCGGTCTGGGCATCCTGTTCTGGGGTGGCTTCAATACCGCGCTGGAAATGACCAATACCGAGAAATTCTGCCTGTCGTGTCACGAAATGGCTGACAACGTGTTCCCCGAGTATCAGGAAACCGTGCACTACACCAACCGCTCCGGCGTGCGGGCGACTTGCCCGGACTGCCACGTACCGCACGAGTGGGGCCCGAAGATGATCCGCAAGATCCAGGCTTCGCGCGAGGTGTGGGGCAAGCTGACCGGCACGATCGACACCCGCGAGAAGTTCGAGGAAAAGCGTGTGCATCTGGCGCAGAACGAGTGGAAGCGCATGAAGGCCAACAACTCGCAGGAGTGCCGCAACTGTCACAACTACGAGTACTTTGACTACATGGAGCAGAACCGCCGCTCGGCCAATGCTCACCAGAAGGGCCTGAGCGAAGGCATGACCTGCATCGACTGTCACAAGGGTATTGCCCACCACTTGCCGAATGTCGAGCAGCACGTCGGTGTAACGACCGGCGAGAGCGTGCCGCAATCGGTGATGCACCCGCAAAAGGCGGCGGCCAACCCTGGTGCCAAGCCGGAAGCCAGTGAAGGCGGAGAGGATACCGCGGGTATCGAGTAAGGGCTGAGCACCAGGCCTGTGGCTGCGGCTGCTGTCGCAACGCAGGCTAGGTGTGCAAAACTGTCTGAGCAATCGGCAGCGGCGACAGGCAATGTCCCGCTGCCGGCAACCGGTCAGCAGCCAAAAGCGGCTGAGCTAGCGACTATGGCATACCTTCGGGTATGCCTTTTTTTCTTTTTCAGGCATAGGGTTACCTCAAAAGAGGTAGCCGCAAATCCCCACTTGCGGCCAACGTGCAAAAGATAAACTTCCAGCATTCCAATAGCTGGCGAATTCATCGTGCTGCAAGTCCAGGGTCTCGCTGCCAGTCGTGGCGGGCGTCAATTATTCAGTGATCTGGCTTTTACTCTCGAGGCAGGGGAATGCCTGCATCTGGCCGGTGCCAATGGCGCCGGCAAAACCACCTTGCTGAAGATGTTGGCCGCACTGACGCCCTTGGCGGCGGGCGAGGTGCGCTGGTGCGGACAGAGCCTGAGCGAGCTGGGCGATGACTATGGCCGCCACTGCCAGTATCAGGGGCATCGCGATGCGTTGAAAGACACGCTGTCACCGCTGGAAAACCTGCAGGTCCACGCGCGCCTGCATGGCGTCGCATTGGGCGAAGCCCTTGCCATGCACGCACTGCAACGCGCCGGCCTGGCGTTATTTGCTGATGTGCCGGTGCGGCAGTTGTCGCAAGGACAAAAACGCCGTGCCGCGCTGGCGCGGCTGTTGGCGATGCCGGGCAAGCTGTGGCTGCTGGACGAGCCGCTGGTGGCGCTGGATGTGGCCGCGCAAGCCGAATTCGGCAGCTGGCTGGCCGAGCATCTGGCCGACGGCGGCATGGTGGTGCTGACTTCGCATCAGGCACTGCCCGACACCCTGCATGGCGTGCGGCAGTTGCTGCTGGGGGCCGCATGAGCACCTGGCATTTCTTCCTTCATATGGTTGGCCGCGACCTGTTGCTGGCGTGGCGTCAGCGCGGGGATGTGCTGGTCGGCCTGATGTTCTTCGTGCTGGTGGCGACCCTGTTTCCGCTGGCGGTCAGCCCCGATCCGCAATGGCTGCAGAAAATCGGCCCCGGCGTGTTGTGGGTGGCCGCCTTGCTGGCAAATCTCTTGGCGCTGCCGCGGCTGTTTCAGGCCGACTGGCTGGATGGCTCGCTGGAACAGCTCCTGCTCGCGCCACAGCCGGACAGCCTGATGGTGGCCGGCAAGCTGCTGGCGCACTGGCTGGGTAACAGCCTGCCGCTGGCTTTGGCCGCGCCCGTGCTGGCGATTCAGTACGGCCTGCCGGCCGAACAATGTTTGATGCTGGTGCTGAGCCTGCTGCTGGGCACGCCGGTAATTACCTGTCTGGGCGGTATCGGCGCAGCGCTGACACTGGGCCTGCGCCAGGGCGAGATCCTGCTGGCCTTGCTGGTGTTGCCACTGCTGGCGCCGGTGCTGATTTTCGGCAGTGGGGCAGTCAGCGCACTGGCGGCGGCACAAAGCGGCGCTGCCGAATTATGGCTGTTGGCCGCGATGAGCGTGGCCGCGATGTTTTTCTCTCCATGGTTGGCCGCAAAAGCCTTGCGGCTGGCGATTGTCTGATCGGGTCTTCTCATGACTACACCGCTTACTGTTGATGCCGATGCTGGCCGTGGCTGGCGCTGGTTTCACTACGCCGCGCCCAGCACTTTTTATCCGCTGGCTGGCCGGCTGATTCCCGTTTGTTACCTGTTGGCCGCCGCGTTTGCATTGGCCGGCTTGTGGATAGGCATGGCGCTGGCGCCGGCCGATGCGCAGCAGGGCGAGGGCTATCGCATCATTTACCTGCATGTGCCGGCCAGCTGGCTGGCGATGCTGATTTATGTGGCCATGGCGTTCTGGTCGGTCATCCATCTGGTGTGGAAGACACGCTTGTCGGCGGTGATGGCGCAAGCACTGGCACCGACCGGTGCGTGGATGGCACTGCTGTCGCTGCTGACCGGCGCGCTGTGGGGCAAACCGATGTGGGGCACCTGGTGGGTGTGGGATGCGCGGCTGACCTCGATGCTGCTGCTGTTCTTTCTGTATCTCGGTTTTATCGCACTGACGCGCAGCATCGAAGACCACGACAGGGCCGATCAGGCCGGCTCGCTGCTGGCGATTGTCGGCGTGTTCAATGTGCCGGTGATTTATTTCTCGGTGTACTGGTGGAATACCCTGCACCAGGGCGCATCGGTGTCCAGCAAGGGCAGCAGCATGGCCGCCATCATGCTGACGGCGATGCTGCTGATGACGGTGGCTGCCTGGCTGTACGCGATTGCCACCACCCTGCAAAGGGCAAGAATGTTGATCTTGCAGCGCGAAGCGCATACCCGCTGGGTGCAGACCCTGCCGGAGTTGGCCGCCATCGCTGCACAAAGGAAGTGAAATGGTCTGGACTAGCTGGCAACAGTTTTTCGCCATGGGTGGCCATGGCGTGTATGTGTGGTGGTCGTTCGGGCTGACCTTGCTGGTCATCCTGCTCGAGCTTGGCCTGCTGGGCCGCGCGCGCAAGGCGGTGTTGGCTGCGATCGTGCGCAAGCAGCAATTGGCTGCCTTGCAGGTGGAGGGCAACAAGTCATGACGCCACGCCGCAAACGTTTGTTATGGGTGGCCGGTGCCTTGCTGACATTGGGCATCGTGACCTTTTTCGTGGTGAATGCCTTTCGCGAGAACCTGGTGTTTTTCTACAGCCCGACCCAGGTGATGGCGGGCGAGGCGCCGCAGGGGCGTGCCTTCCGCATTGGCGGCATGGTGGCCGAGCAATCACTGCAGCGCGAGGCCGACGGCATCAGCATGCGCTTTGCCGTAACCGATACCGACAAGACCATTGCCGTGGCCTACAAGGGCCTGTTGCCTGACCTGTTCAAGGAAGGCAAGGGCGTGGTGGCGCAGGGCAGCTGGGATGGCAAGGTGTTTACCGCCACCGAGGTGCTGGCCAAGCACGATGAAAACTATATGCCGCCGGAGGCGCAACAAGCCGTGAATGATGCACATCGCAAGGCCGCAGAGAAGAGGGCGCAACAACCATGATTGGTGAAATCGGCCTGTTCTGTCTGATTCTTTCGCTGCTGATTGCCGGCGTGCTGGCACTGGCTGGCCTGTATGGTGGCCAGCGCAGCCAGCCGCTGCTGATGCAGCTGACCCGCCCGGCCGCCGTGCTGCAATGGCTGCTGCTGACTGGCAGCATCGGCCTCCTGGCCGTGGCCTTCGTGCAGGATGACTTCTCGCTGATGTATGTGGCCAAGCAGTCCAACCGCCTGTTGCCGGTCGAGTACAAGTTGGCCGCAGTCTGGGGCGGGCATGAAGGCTCGCTGCTGTTGTGGCTGTGGATGCTCGGTGGCTGGACGGCCGCCGTCGCCTTGCTCGGACGCAGCCTGCCGCAGCAGGTGCGTGCGCTGGTGCTGGGCGTGCTCGGCTTTGTGTCTATCGGTCTGCATCTGTTTACCCTGCTGACTTCCAGCCCCTTTGCCCGTCTGTTGCCGGCCGCAATGGAAGGAAAGGATCTCAACCCGCTGTTGCAAGACCCGGGGCTGATCTTCCACCCGCCCTTGCTGTATATGGGCTACGTCGGTTTTTCGGTAGCGTTTGCCTTCGCCATTGCCGCGCTCTTGACCGGCCGGCTGGATGCCGCCTGGGCGCGCTGGAGCCGGCCGTGGACGGCGGCGGCCTGGGTGTCGCTGACACTGGGCATCATGCTGGGTAGCGCCTGGGCCTACTACGAGCTGGGCTGGGGCGGCTGGTGGTTCTGGGACCCGGTCGAGAATGCGTCCTTCATGCCGTGGCTGGCCGGTACTGCACTGATCCACTCGCTGGCCGTGGCCGAAAAACGCAATGCTTTCAAGCACTGGACCGTGCTGCTGGCGATTGCGACGTTCTCGCTGTCTCTGCTCGGCACCTTCCTCGTGCGCTCGGGCGTGCTGACCTCGGTACATGCATTTGCTACCGACCCAGCGCGCGGCAGCTTCATTCTGGTGTTCCTGCTGATCGTGATCGGCTCCTCGCTGGCACTGTACGCCTGGCGTGCGCCGGCGATGGAAGGCGGTGGCCGTTTTGCCTGGTGTTCGCGCGAGACCTTGCTGCTGCTGAATAATGTGCTGTTTACCGTCGCCTGCGCCACGGTGATGCTGGGTACGCTGTATCCGCTGCTGATCGATGCGCTGGGCATGGGCAAGCTGTCGGTCGGCCCGCCGTACTTCAATAGTGTGTTCGTGCCGCTGATGCTGCCGATGCTGCTGCTGACCGGTCTGGCCGGCACCGTGCGCTGGAAGCAGCACGCACCGCGCGCGATGCTGATGGCGATACGTTGGCCGCTGCTGCTGGCCATCGTGATCGGCGGTCTGGCACCGCTGTTATGGAGTGCACAATGGCGCTGGGGTGTGGCACTGGCGCTGGGTGTGGCCAGCTGGATCACGCTGACCGCACTGCAGGACTGGCTGAGCCGCGTCGGCCACAGCATCAAGGGTGGCTGTGCGTGGTGGCGTGCGCCGTTCGCGCAGCCGGCTTCGTTCAGCGGCATGCATCTGGCGCATATCGGTCTGGCGGTGTTTGTCGCCGGTGTGACCGTGGTGTCGGCTTACGAACGCGAAGACGATGTGCGCATGAGCCGTGGCGACAGTCTGCAAGTCGCTGCCTACAGCGTGCGCTTTGACGGTGTCAGCCCCGAACGTGCCAGTAACTATGCCGCGCTAAAGGGCAGCCTGCTGCTGAGCCGCGACGGCAAGGCCGTGTCGATACTGCATCCGGAAAAGCGCCAGTATTTCTCCAGCCAGATGCCGATGACCGAGGCAGCCATCCATCACACTGCGTTTTACGATGTGTATGTGTCGCTGGGCGAACCGCTGGGTGACAACCCATTCAGTGGCGACTGGATCATCCGCGCACATTACAAGCCGCTGGTCGGCTGGATCTGGTATGGCTGCATCCTGATGGCGCTGGGCGGCCTGCTGGCCTTGTCCGACCGTCGCTATCGCCTGTCACGCAAAGGGGCTGCCACATGAAACGCTATCTGCCGCTGATGATTTTTCTGGCGCTGGCGGTGCTGCTGGGCATCGGCCTGACGCTGAATCCGCGCGATTTGCCGTCACCGCTGATCGGCAAGCCGGCACCACTCTTCACGCTGGACAGGCTGGATGCGCAGGGCCAGCTGGCGGCCAGCACGCTGCGCGGCCAATCCTGGGTGCTGAATGTGTGGGCGTCGTGGTGCGGTGCCTGCATTGCCGAGCATCCGGTGTTGCAACGCTGGCAGAACAAGATCGGCGCGCCAATGGTAGGCCTCGCCTACAAGGACAAGGATGATGATGCCAAACGCTGGCTGGCCGAACGCGGCAATCCTTACAGCCAGGTGATTGCCGATCGTGACGGTCGGGTCGGCATCGACTTTGGCGTCTACGGCGTGCCCGAGACCTTCGTGATCGACGGCGCCGGCATCATTCGCGCCAAACACACCGGGCCGGTCAGCGACAAGGTGTTTGTCGAAGTCATCATGCCGGCCTTGCAGGCGGCCAGAAGCGGGGGGCAATGATGCGCAAGTCTCTTTACACCACCGTGGCACTGCTGATGTTGGCCGCAAGCAGTGCGAGTTTTGCCACCACCGCACCGGCCAGCAGCGAGCCGGCGGTCGAGGCGCGGCTGCATGTGCTGTCGGGCGAGCTACGTTGCCTGGTTTGCCAGAACGAAAGCCTTGCCAGCTCGCGTGCGCCACTGGCGGAAGACTTGCGACGAGAAGTGCGCGAGCAGATCCGCAGCGGCAAGAACGATAATGAAATCATCAGTTACCTGACCGACCGCTACGGCGACTTTGTCACCTATCGCCCGCCGTGGCAGGGCCGTACGCTGCTCTTGTGGCTGGGCCCCTTGCTGCTGTTTGCGCTGGCCGTGCTGCTGTTTGCCCGCAATTTGCGCCGCCGTCGTGAAGCGAGCCCCGTGCCCGTGGTGGATGCTGCCGAGCTGGCGCGGCTGAAGCAGGAATTTGACGAGAACAAACCATGAGTACTTTTGCCCTGATATGCGCGACCGTGCTGCTTGCCAGCCTGCTTGTGCTGTTTTACCCGTGCTGGCGGCCGCAAGCCTCGCAGCGTGACGAATTGCGCCGCGCCCGTTTTCGTCTGCACGATAGCGTGCTGGCCGAGCTGCGTGCGGACCTCGCCGCTGGTCGGCTGGATGAAACGGCCTACAAGGAAAGCGTGGCCGAGGCGGAAAGCCGGCTGCTGACCGAGGTTGGCCGCGAGGCCGTGGTCGATGCCGCGCCGGTGACGTCACGACTCTGGCTGGTGGCGATCGGTGTGCTGTTGCCGCTGTTGGCCGGCCTGCTGTATCTGCAGCTGGGCAAGCCGGCGGCACTCGATGCGGCCAACCTTGCGCCGCCGCCGCAGGCCGAGAAGGACGCCGGCCAGATCGAAGGCATGGTGAAGAGCCTCGAAGCCAAAATGGCGCTGAATCCTGACGATGCCAAGGGATGGCTGATGCTGGCGCGCAGTTATCGCACGCTGGCCCGTTACGACGAGGCGGTGGCGGCTTATGAAAAAGCCTGGCCGGTGATCAAGGATGATGCCGGCGAGATTGCGCGTTTTGCCGGTTCGCTGGCGGTGCGGGACAAGAGCTTTACCGGCCGGCCAACCCAGCTGCTGGCACGCGCACTGGAACTCAAGGCCGACGAGCCAGATGCACTGATGCTGGCCGGCAGCGCGGCAGTCGAGCGCGGCGATCGCGCTGCGGCGCTCGAGTGGTGGGGCAAGCTGCATGCGATGCTGGAGCCAGGTTCGGAAGACGAAAAATGGCTGTCCGGCGAAATGGCTGCACTCGCCAGCGAGCGCAAGGCCGCGAGTGCGGCCAACTAGTGAATCAATAAAGCCGGCGGCGTCTTGCAGGCGCCGCCGCGTTTCCTTTCTCTGTTCATCTTTGTGCGACATGGCCGTCATCGCTTGCCGGCGTCACTCGCGATCTTCTTCATTGCATGCAGGACTCAGAGTCATGCTGCGCTCTGGCGTATTGCCGTGCTATCCCGCTTATGGACGGCGAATGTCGCGCTTGTGCGATCCGGGTTTGCTGCTTGCGCAGCAATCTATCGAAATGCCAGATGGCTTTCAGTGCGCATTTATCAAAGCGCCGCAAAGTGCCAGCGCAGGGTTTACTCGGGGCGAAAAGCTGCTTAAGGTGTCGGCCTTTTATGCGCAGGTCATTGCTTGTTTGTGGTGATCTGATGCGCTCGCGTGAGTGCTTTCGGCAGAGGGCATCGCAGCTGGCTATCTTGTAATGAGGCTGCCTTCACTCCTTATTTACCCCGTGCGCGGTTTATGCCGCCGCACCTGATGACGACCGACAAGATGACCGACCCCAAGCAGAAGCTCGCCTTGCTCGGCGAGACTGATCATTGGCAGCCACCCATGCTGCGTTATCAGCATTTGCAGCCGTTTTCCGGCCCCGATGCCATCGCGGCGGATGACGAGATAGATGCTTTCTTGCTGGCTGGCCGCACGGCTGATGAACAATTGGCGCTTGCGCGGCAGTTGCGCAGCCATGCTCACTTTGCCTGTCATCCGCTTTATCTGGTGCAGCGCGATGCGCCAACGGGCGAGCTGGCCTTGCTGTGCGACGGTTTGTGGCTGGCACCGGACGAGATGGCGCGGCAGATCGACAGCTGGCAGCAGCGCCGCTCCCTGTTTACCCTGCAGCACCCCGATGCCGCGATGCAATTGCTGCTGGGCTGGTTGTGGACGCGCGAGGAGGGGCGTTTGCTGCCGCTGCGCGATTGGCAGCGTCCCGACATGCATTTCTTCCCCTTGCTGGAATGTCTGGCCGGCAATGCCGATGCCGCGCGGCTGTTGCTGCAGCAAGCTCTTGGCATGGGGCTGATCGAGCTCGGCAATCTGCACGACCGCCTGCGCAGCTGCCCGACTTGCGCCAGCACCCATCTCAATTACATTGATCTGTGCCCGGCCTGTCATGGTCATGATATCCAGCAGGAAAACGCGATTCATTGCTTCAACTGCGGCCATGTCGCGCCGCAGAGCCGTTTTCGCCAGCATGGCCTGCTGTCCTGCCCGAACTGCCAGACCCGGCTGCGACATATCGGCAGCGACTACGACCGGCCGATGGAAAACTACCAGTGCCGCAGTTGCAGCGAGCTGTTTATCGAGTCTGAAGTACGCGCACGCTGCGTGGCCTGTGGCAGCGAACATGCACCGGAGGAGTTGCGCACGCTGGCAGTCAGCGATTATGTGCTGAGCGAGCGCGGCCGCCAGCTGTGCCGGCATGGAGATGTGTTGGGAGCGGTGCAGGCCTTTCATCTGGTGGGCGGTCTGGTTTCGCCCGAGCTGTTCCGCTTCAATCTGGCCTGGCTGGACAGGCTTTGCGCGCGTTATCCCGAACAGCCTTACTCTTTGCTGGCCTTTCGGCTGGGCAATGTGCCGGGCTTGATCGAGCGGCACGGTTACCAGGCCACCATGTTGCAGCTGGAGCGACTACAGCAAAGCCTGCAATCGCAGATCCGTACGACTGACCTCACCACCTTGCTGGGTGAAGAACTTTACCTTTTGCTGTTGCCGAATACGCCGGCCGACGGGGTCGAGCGGCTCAAGCAGAAAATCAACGCGGTGATGCAGCAGGGGGCCGAGCACGGCAAGGCGCTGGCGCTGTTGATGTACAGCTACAGCAGCACACCTGGCCGTCATCAGCAGCAGGATACCGAGGCACTGATCGATGCGCTGTGCAATGAGGTGTCACCGTGATCACTGCGGATCTTGCCGGTTTTGCCTTTGCCGTCAGCCAGGCTTTTGTCGGGCTGTGGCAGATGCTGCTGCAAGATCCGCTGCGGGTGAATGTGTTGTTGTTCCCGATGTTGCTGCTGCTGGAGCTGCCGTATTACCTGACGGTGCTGGCCGGGCTGATGCGGCATGTGCTGCGTCGCCGGCTGCAGCGGCAGCCACGTTGGCCGCACCAGCCACGGGTGACCTGCCTGATTACCTGCTACAGCGAGGGCGAGGCAGTGGCGCTGACCCTGCATACACTATGCGAACAGGACTATGCCGGCCCGCTCGACATCATCGCGATGGTGGATGGCGCGATCCAGAACCGGCCAACCGCCGAGGCCGTGCGTCGTTTTATCCGCACGCATGGCAAACATTACCCGCACCGCCACATCACGCTGCTGCCCAAATGGCAGCGCGGCGGCCGCGTGTCCTCGCTGAATGCCGGTCTGTCGCTGGCACGTGGCGAGATCGTGATGGCGCTGGATGGCGATACCTCGTTTGACAACGATATGGTCAGCAAGGTGGTGCGCCATTTTGTCGATCCGAAAGTCGCCGCCGTCTCGGGCACGCTGATGGCGCGCAATGCGGCCACCAGCACGGTGGCGCATCTGCAGGGCCTCGAATACCGGCTGTCGCTGCTGATGGCCAAGACTGGCCTTGGCGAACTGGATGTGCTGAACAATATTTCGGGAGCATTTGGCGTATTCCGTACCAGTGTGTTGCGCCAGATCGGCGCGTGGAATACCGGCACTGCCGAAGACCTTGACCTCACCCTGCGGCTGAAACAATATGTGCGCCGCTATGGTCTGCGCATCGTGTTCGAGCCTTATGCGGTGGGGCACACCGATGTGCCGCATACCTGGCGGATGTTTTTCCTGCAGCGCCTGCGCTGGGATGGCGATCTGGCCTACCTCTATCTGCGCAAGCACCACCACGCTTTTTCGCCGCGCCTCACCGGCTGGCGGCATTTCATCGCGTTGTTGTGGAGCGGCCTTGCGTTCCAGATTGTCGCGCCGTTCACCATCCTGTTTTATCTGGTGTGGCTGGCCTTCGTGCTGCCTGCGGCCAACTATGTCGCGCTGCAGTTGCTGGTGTTCTGCTATTACCTGCTGATTGCTGGGTTCAATTATCTGGCCTATCTCGCCGTATGCAGCCGCGAGCCATGGCGCGAGCTCAAAGACTTGCTGTGGCTGCCGGTTTTCACGCTCTACATGATGGCCTCGCGACTATGGAGTTGCGTCGCCATCCTCAACGAAATGCTGCGGCGCGGCCACGAAGAATCGGCCATGGCCCCGTGGTGGGTACTGAAAAGGACAACGCGACATTGAGAGCTGCCCTGATTTTTCTCAGCTTGTTGCTGAGCGCGACGACAGTCGGCGCAGCCACCACGCTGGCCGAGCTGGAACGAGCGCTGCAGCAAGGCGGCAGCGCCAGCCTCTTGGCCAGCGAGGCACAGAAAGCGGCCGCCGGCCAGCTGCAACAGGCCACCGCGCAGGCCGGCTGGCAGGTATATGGCACGGCCACGCCGCGTTATGGCCGTGAAGGCGAGGGAGGCGCATCGGCTGGTGTCGAGGCCGGTGTCGGCTTGAGCCGCCAGCTGCTGGGCGGTGAAGAGCAGCAACAGCGCGAGATTGCCAATGCCCGTTTGCGTGGCGAGCTGGCCGGCTTTGCTGCCGCCGAAAGTACGCGCGCGGCGCTGCTGCAGCTGCGGCTGGCTTATGTTGACGCCTTGTATGCCGGCCAGCTGCAACAGCTGGTGCAGGCTTTTCTTGAGCGGCAGGAGTCGGCGCGTGCGCTGTTGGCCGCACGCCGGCAGCAAGGGCTGCTGTTGCCGTCGGATGAGCAGACTTACCTTGCCGGCATGGCCGAGGCGCGCTTGCAACTGCAGCAGGCCGCTAGCCGTGGCCAGTTTGCCTTGCAGCAGCTGCGCCAGCTTAGCGGCCTGGCGGTAGACGAAGCCGCACCACAGGCACTGCGTGCCGTGGTGGCCAGTGATGACAAGCTGGCCATCGAAGGTTTGCCACTGGTGCAGCAAAGCTGGCGGCAGTGGCAGTTTTTGCAGCAACAGCCAGCCAGCCGCTGGGATGGTGTACAGGCCAGCATCGGCATCGGGCTGGGGCAAAAACTCGACAGCCGTGGCCGTGCCTACGGCAACAGCAATCTGCTGGCCAATCTCGGCATCAGCATGCCGCTGTCGCTGGAGGAATACCGCCGTGGCGGCCGCGCCAGTCGTGAGGCCGAGCTGGAAAGCGCACGCCTCAGTTACGAGCAGAGCCGGCTGCAGTGGCTGGGCAATCGTCAGCAGCAACAGGCCCAGCTCAGTGCGATCCGGCTGGAAAGCCGCAGCGTGCAGGATTATCTGCAGGCCTTGCAGCAGAGCCTGCACGAACGCCAGCTGCGCGCCGAACGCTTGCCCGGCGATACCGTCGAGCAATGGTTGGCCGCACGTTACCGTTATTACCGTCAAAGCCTGACTGCGCTGAATGGCTGGCAGCAAGAGCAGGCCGCACTGGCCAGGCTGGCAGCCTTGGGTGATGGCGTGGTAGCCAGTGAGTCTTTGCCGCTGCATGACTGGCTCGCGCCACTGACACGCGAGCTGAGTACGGGTGTCGGTCGTAGCGGAATATCGGCGTCGAAGGACAGCCCGGCCCTGCCAGCCGCCGCGCCGGCCAGGCCTGTCGCAAGCACGGTCACACCGCTGGTAGCGCAGACACGGCAGCTGAGTGTCGGCAGCTATGTGTGGGATAGTCGTGCGGCGCTGCGACGGCCGGCCGAGGCGGTTGCCGAATGGCAGCGCTATGATCTCGATCGTGTGCTGATCGGTCTGGACGCGCGGCAGTTGGCCGCGGCCAACCTTGTCAGCGAAATGACCCGGCTACTTGATCTGGCACACCGCAAAGGCATTGCCGTCGAACTGTTGTTGGGCGACGCCAGCTGGATAGCGCCGGCCGGCCGCGACAAATTGCGCCGCTTGTTGCAAGGCGTGGCGCAGCTGCCGATGGACGGCCTGAGCCTGGATCTCGAAATCGAACAGCTGCCGGACTGGCAGGCAAGACAGACCCGGCTGCTGCAAGACTGGCTGGCGACGCTGACGATGGCCAGTCAGACCGTGCGCTGGCCGTTGGCGGCCACCTTTCACCATCGCCATCTGGCGATGCCGGCACTGGGGCGCCAGCTGCGCGAAGCAGGTGTGGCGCGTGCCGACATCATGCTGTTCAGCACCAGCCAGGACACCGTGCGTCTTGGCGTTGGCCGCGCGCTCGCTGCACTGGATAGTCTGCCGTTCAGCCTGGTGCAGAGTGTCGAGAAAACCCTGTCACCTCAAGAAAGCCACTATCGCCACGGACTGGCCAGCCTGCAAGGTATTGCCGGCGTGCTGGTGGCCAGTGGCGGCCAGCGCCTGTTGATCCAGGACTGGGCGACATTACGGACCTTGTCTCCATGAAAATACGCTTTAACCCGCCACGCCAGCACCCCAGCGAAGACCAGGGCCTGACTGTCAGTTACGCCCCGGCCAAGCGTCAGGCTTATCGCCTGCGCTGGTATCTGATCCTGCTGCTGGTGGCCAGCCCCTTGCTGTATGTGTTGTGGAGCGCCGGCTGGATGTTTTGGCAGCAGGATGCGCCCGGCTATGTCGAGTTGCCGGTGTATACGCTCAATAGCCCGCAAAGCGGCGTGATCGAGCAATTGCAAGTGAGTAATGGCAGCCAGGTCAAGGCCGGCAGCGTGCTGTTGAGCATCCGCAACCCCGAGCGTGATACGCGTATCCGCTTGTTGCAGCAGCAGATCAGCCAGCTGCAACAGACGCTGCCGCCTGCGGCCAACCCTGTGCCACGGGCGACGGTGGATCCGGCCTATGTGCGTTATCTGCAGCAGTCGCTGGCTGACTATCAGGCGCTGTTCAAGGCGGGGGCAGCAACGCGTGCCGAATTGAACGAGGCGATGGCGCGATTGGCGGCGGTGCGCGAAGCGCCGGCACCACCGGCGGCACCGGTGGTGAAGCCGGATACGCGCGGCCTGCAAACCGAGCTGGATGCCTTGCTGGCACAGCAACAGGGCCGTGTGCTGCTGGCACCGCTGGCAGGGCAGGTCAGCCAGTTGCAACACTTGCCCGGCATGGCCGTGCGCGAGGGCGAGCCGCTGTTGCAGCTGCAGCAAAGCGGGCATATGCAGATTGTTGCGTTATTGCCGGAGCGTCTGGCCAGTCTCGCCAACGCCGGTCAGGCGGTAGAGGTGCACTGGCCGGATCAGCGTCGCAGCCGGGCGGTGATCCGCGACAATATCCGGCTCAGCGAGGCCATCCCGACAACGCTCAGCCAGTTTGGCGATGCGCAGCAGGGCATTGTGGTGCGGGTCGAATTGCTGGATACGCCGCCAGCGCACTATATGGTGCGGCAATTGCGGGTGAAGGTGGTGTTGCCACGGCAATTGCGCTGGCCGTGGCAGGATTGAGCGTGCGCCTTGCCTGCGCAAATTGCGATGGGATGTTTTGCCAATATCGTCACAGCTGAACAGGTGGCTTGTCATGCCATTGGTTTGAGGCGTGGTGAAATTGCATCTAAAGCCGCTTTTTAAAGTGATTCTTTACAATTAATCAGAATTTTTTTGCCTGTACGGCAGGAACCTTTGCGTAATCTTCTGCTATCGACATAACAAGCCGGTGCGAGAGATGAGAAAGCAGGTCACGGTGGCAGTCATGGCAGCTTTGGCTGCCGGGGGCGTGTGGTGGTATCAGGGCAAGCAGAAAAGTGCCGAGGCAGAGCAGGGGCGGCCCAAGCGCAGTAGCGTGGTCAGCGTGGCCGAGGTCAAGCCCAACCGGCTGCCCGTCATTCTGACGGCTAATGGGACCGTCACCGCGCAAGACCGCGTCGAGGTGCGACCCGAGGTGTCCGGCGTGATTGCACGGGTGCTGGTGCAGGAAGGCGCGCGTGTGCGGCCGGGTGATGTGCTGGTGCAGCTGGATGATGCGGCCGAACAGGCACAGCTGGCACGGGTACGCGCCCAACTGGCCAGCGACAGCGCCCAGCTGAAAAGCGCACAGGCTGACCTTGCCCGCAATCGCGCGCTGGTAGCGCAGCAATTCATCTCGCAAAGCGCACTCGATGGCCAGCAGGCCAAGGTAGACAGCCTCATCGCCGCGCTGGCGGCCGACCGTGCCCAGATCGAGGCGGCGCAGGTCAGCCTGCGGCAAAAACAGGTGCGTGCGCGTATTGCCGGCCAGATTGGTGCGCTGGCGCTGTCGCCGGGTATGCAGGTCAGCGCTGCGATGGCCACGCCGCTGTTGACCATTACCCGTCTTGATACCCTCAATGTGAATTTCAATCTGCCCGAGCGCCAGCTGGATGCGGTGCGGCGCGCGCAGCAGCAAGGCCCGCTGAAAGTGATTGCACGCAGTGGTGATGGCCCGCGCCAGTGCCACAGCGGCGAGCTGGGCTTCATCGACAGCACGGTTGATAGCGCCAGCGGCAATGTGCTGCTGAAGGCACGTTTTGACAATGCCGCTGCCGGCATGTGGCCCGGCCAGTATGTGAGCGTGGCCTTGCAGGCCGGCCGCTATCAGGATGCGACCACCTTGCCGGTGGCCGGGGTGCAGAGCGGGCCGGATGGCCAGTTTGCCTATGTGGTCGATGCCGCCAGCAAGGCGCAGCGCGTGCCCTTGACCCTGCTGGCGGTGCAGAACGAGCAAGCCATCGTGCGTGGCCTGCAGGCCGGGCTGAAAGTAGTGGTCAATGGCGGCCAGAACATCCGTCCGGGCGAAACGGTACAGGTGTTCACGCCGAAAGCGCGCACAGCCAGTGCAGCGGCTGGCGAGGTACCATCGGCACGCAATGCCAGCGAGGCCCAAGCTGACAGGGTTGGCCGCAAGGATGCCAGCGCGCCGGCTTCTGGCCGTAGCGGTGGCCGCGGCAAGGCGATGCAGAATCTGGCCGAATGCCCGCCGCTGCCGGCAGGCACGGACAAGGCTGACAGCGCCGGGCGCAAGCCGCGCACAGCGGCCGACAGCAGTGCCGCCGCCGGCGAAGCACCGGCCAGCCGCAAGCGTGGCGACGGTCAGGGTGAATGGCGTCGCAAACAGCAGGCTAGCGGAGCACAGTGATGAATATTTCCGAACTGTGCATACGCCGGCCGGTGATGACGATCCTGCTGTGCCTGTCGCTGATTGTCGGCGGCCTGCTGGCACTGGGCCGTATCCCGATTGCCGCCCTGCCTAGCTACGAAACGCCGACCATCAATGTCTCGGCCAACCTGTCCGGTGCCAGCCCCGAAACCATGGCAACCTCGGTGGCCACGCCGCTGGAAAAGCAGTTTGCAACCATTCCGGGTGTGGCGGTCATCAGCTCGCGCAGCAGTCAGGGCAGTACCTCGATCACGCTGGAGTTCGTGCCCGGCCGTGATCTCGATGGCGCGGCGCTGGATGTGCAGGCAGCCTTGCTGCGGGCGCAGCGCAGCCTGCCATCCGAGATGACCAGCCTGCCCAGCTATCGCAAGGTGAATCCGGCCGATGCGCCGGTGCTGCTGCTGGCAATCAACTCGCCCTCGCTATCGCTGACCCAGCTGAATGACTACGCCGACAATATCGTGTCGCCGGTGCTGTCCACCATCAATGGCGTGGCACAGGTGCAGATTTTCGGCCAGAAACGTTACGCGGTGCGGGTGAAGGTAGACCCGCAAAAGCTGATTGCGCGCAATCTGGGGCTGGATGACATCAGCACCGCGATGCGTGCGGCCAACGTCAACGGCCCCCTGGGGACGCTGGAAGGCCCTAACCAGCTGATGGTGATCCAGTCCGACAGCCAGAGCAAAAACGCCGCCGACTTCGCGCAGCTGGTAGTTGGCCGGACGGCCAGCGGCACGCCGGTACGCCTGTCGGAAGTGGCAACGGTGGAAGACAGCATCGAAAACCTCAAGACCGGCAGCTGGGTGAATGGCGAGCGTTCCATCGTGCTGGCGGTGATGCGCCAGTCCGACGCCAATACCGTGGCGGTGGTTGACGCCATCAAGACTGCCTTGCCACGGCTGACGGCGCAGCTGCCAGGCTCGATCCGCCTGACGCCGCTGTCTGACCGCTCCGAGTCCATCCGCGAGGCGGTGCACGATGTGAACCTGACCATGCTGCTGACGGTGGCGCTGGTGATCATGGTGATTTTCATGTTCCTGCAGCGCATGACCGCCACACTGATTCCGGCGGTGACGCTGCCGATCTCGCTGATCGGCACGCTGGGGCTGATGTATCTCTTGGGTTACTCGATCGACAATATCTCGCTGCTGGGCCTGACGCTGGCAGTCGGGCTGGTGGTCGATGATGCGATCGTGGTGCTGGAAAACATCGTGCGCTACATCGAGGACGGTGACAGCCCGTGGCAGGCGGCGCTGAAAGGCTCGCGTGAGATTACCTTCACCATCATCAGCATCTCGCTGTCGCTGGTGGCGATCTTCATCCCGATTTTCTATATGGATGGCGTGATCGGGCTGCTGTTCCATGAATTCGCCGTGGTGGTGTCGCTGGCGATTCTGGTGTCGGCGGTGGTGTCGCTGACGTTGATTCCGCTGATGGCTTCACGTTTTTTGAAGGCGGGCGAAGGCCATCATGCCACCGGCCACGGCGCGATCGGCCGCGCTTTCGAGCGTGGTTTTGACGCGGTACTGGCCGCTTACGAGCGCACGCTGGACGCCGCGCTGCATTACCGGCGGCTGACGCTGCTGGCGGCGCTGTCAACCGTGGTGCTGTCGGCGTGGATGTTCGTGGCCATTCCCAAGGGGTTTTTCCCGGTTGAAGACACCGGTCAGCTCAGTATCAACACCAGCGTGGCGCAGGATGTGTCTTACGACAGGCTGGTGGCGCTGCATCAGCGCGCCGCCGACATCGTGCAGAAAAGCCCGCATGTGAAGGATGTCACCTCGTCGATCGGCAATGGCGACGGGCGCATGTTTGTCACCCTCAAGCCGCGCGGCCAACGTGGCGCGATTGGCGAGGTGGTTGATGACTTGCGCAAGGAGCTGCGCCGCGCCAACGGCCTGACCGTGTCGGTGAATCCGGTACAAAACCTGCGCCTCGGTGGCCGCAGCAGTGCCAGCCGTTACCAGTACGTGCTGCAGAGTGTCGATTCGGCCAGCTTGTACGACTGGGGCGAAAAAATGGAACGCGTGATGCGCAAAGACACGCTGTTCCAGGACGTGAACAGCGACGCGCAGCGCAAGGGCTTGCAGGCCGAGCTGGTGATAGATCGCGAGCGTGCCGCCCAGGCCGGCGTCAGTATGCAGTCGGCGCGCTCGGCCGTATATTCGGCCTTCGGTCAGCAGCAAGTGGCCACCATTTACACCTCGACCGACAACTTTCCGGTATTGCTGATGCTGGATGATGCCTACCGCGTCAACGAGTTCGACCTTGCGCGGCTGTATGTGCGCGGCGCGGCCAACCAGCTGGTGCCGCTGTCCAGCGTTGCCAGCATCCGCCGCACGGTGGGGCCGGTGTCGATCAGTCATCAGGGCCAGCTGCCGGCGGTGACGCTGTCGTTCAACCTGCCGGCCGGCACGCCGCTGGGCGAGGTGGATCAGCATCTGAAGGCGATCCAGCAGGAAATCGGCCTGCCCGATACCGTGCTGACCAGCTATGCCGGCGATGCGGCGGCCTTTGCCGAGTCGCAAAGCAGTCAGGCGACACTGTTTATCGTGGCGCTGCTGGTGATTTATGTGCTACTGGGTGTGCTGTACGAGAGCTTCATCCATCCGCTGACCATTCTGGCCGGTTTGCCGTCGGCAGCGATGGGGGCGCTCGGGGCGCTGATGCTGATGGGGCAGGATCTGTCCATCATCGCCGGCATCGGCATCCTGATGCTGATCGGCATCGTGAAGAAAAACGCCATCATGATGATCGACTTCGCGCTCGATGCGCAGCGCGAACAAGGCATGCCGCCCGAGCAGGCGATCCGTACTGCCTGCCTGCTGCGTTTGCGTCCTATCCTGATGACCACGCTGGCGGCGATGATGGGGGCGCTGCCACTGGCACTCGCACTGGGGGCCGGTGCCGAGTTGCGCCAGCCGCTGGGTGTGGCCGTGGTTGGCGGCCTGTTATTCTCGCAGCTGGTCACGCTTTACATCACGCCGGTGCTGTATCTGTGGTTTGACGGTCTGGGCCGCAAGAAGCCGGCGGTGGCTTGAGCCGACAGCCGTGCCATGCAAAAAGGTTGGCCGCAAAATCTGCGGCCAACCTTTTTTCTTGTGCTGTGCCGGGTGGTCGGCCGCGTTTTATTTCAGCGTGTATTCACACAGCCAGAAATTGTCTAGCTCACGATAACTGATGTCATCGCCAAAAGCGGCCAGCAAGGCCTGCATTTCGCCAGCAGTCGGGAAGTTTTTCAGCACGCGGTGGCTGCTGCCGTCTTTCAGCGGGCGCTGCTGGTAGGTATTGCCGTGCGCATCGGTTTCGGACAGCGGAAAGTCACGCAGCTGGGCGTGGTTGTTGTCGATCAGGATCACGCGCGCGCCAGTGTTCAGGCAGCGATGCAAACCTTGCAGAAAAGTGTGACGCGCCTCGATAGGCACATGCGAAAACCACAGGCCGGCAAAGGCAGCATCAAAACCGCCAAGCGTGACGGGCAGGCGGTAAGCATCCGCCTGCATGAAATCCACCGCAGCCACGCCGGGGCGCTGTCGTGCCAGCGCCAGCGGTTCGGCGGTCAGGTCACAAGCCGTCATGCGCGTGGCGGCCGGCGCAAGATATTGCGTCCAGTAGCCGGTGCCGCAGGCAATTTCCAGTATCTGCCGGCCTTGCAGGCGCGCCGGCAGATAGTCACGCAGCCAGGCGATATCAGTCTGCCGCTCGGGCTTCAGATACACATCATCGTAATAGCTGGCGCGCTGCGCATAGTACTGCTGCATCTCGGCCGAGGCGTGGCTCATGCGGTTTCTCCGGTTGTGTTGACGGCCTCAGTGTGGCTGTCTTTCCTCACGCAGTATGCACCTGATTTTCCAGAGCAGGCCATGCACCAACAGCAGGCCACCGCCGACGAAGGCCAGATAGTCGATATAGTCGGGATTTTCGGCAGTCAGTCTGCGGATCGCGGCGGCCAACAGGCCAAGCCCCAGCGACATGCCAAGGCCGGCAAGTGTGTTGATCAGCCCGGTGCTTTTGCTGGCGACCGTGGTTGTGGGGGCGGCGGTTTGCTGCTGTGTTTGCATGGTGTTTTTTTCGCGGGGAATGGTTGTGACGGGCTCAGCGTGGGGCGGCCAGACAGCCTTGCGCCAGTTGCAGGGCGGCATCACGCGCGCGTGCGTAGTCGCTGTACTGGCGGAAGTCTTTCTGATTCAGCAAGTGCAGGGTAATCACGCGGTTGTCGGCCAGATCCAGCATCGTGTGGTAGCCCGGCAGGCCACTTTTCAGCGTGTCATGGTCGAGTGACAGCGTTTCGACATGGCCATTGATGTCGGCGCGCAGGCCGTTATTGCCGTCCGGACGTTTTTCGGCGTGCGACTGCATGGCCAGGCGCAGCTTGGCGCGGTCGGCTTCGGCCTGGGCCGGGTCGGAAATTTCGATTTTCAGATTGATGAAGGGCTGGCAGTTGGCGGTGGCAAGGATCAGCCGGCGGCCGGCCAGCACGCTGATATTTTGTGTGCCCTTGTAACTGGCAACTGGCCGAAATTTGTCGGCAGATTGCCGTGGTGTACTTTCTGTCAGCGTGAATGGCCCGCTGCTCAGGCACTGTACGGTTTGTTGCAGCAGTGCTTCGCTGCTGGTGGCCAGAGACAGTAGTGGCAAGCCGGCCAGCAGCAAGGCGCTAAAGCGGGTAAGCAAAGGCATGGTTTTTGGAGATGATGCGCAGTTGTGATGATCAGTGACATTAACATTTCAATAAAACTATGCCAAATGACATATTGCGCTGCCGCCGGGAGGTGGACTTGCTGCTTGCTATATTCTGATTGGTGATAAACAAGCCAATCTTTATTGTTATTTGATTTTATGGATGATGGTTAGACTGCGCGGCAGCTGTCGCGAGAGCAGGCAGCAGTTTCAAGCGACCGGCCCCGGCAGAGGGCTGGCCTTACCAGTAGTTTGCAGCCTGAACAGGAAACCACATGAGTAATCTCTCCATAGGCATGAGCCTCAGCCAGCCGGCTACCGGTGTGCTCGATATGATAGGCAACACCCCCTTGTTGCGGGTGCGGCATCTGGATACCGGCCCTTGCGAGCTGTATCTGAAACTGGAAAATCAGAATCCTGGCGGCTCGATCAAGGATAGGGTCGCCTTGTCGATGATTGCCGCCGCCGAGCGCGATGGCCGTCTGCAGCCGGGAGGCACCATTGTCGAGGCGACCGCCGGCAATACCGGTCTCGGTCTGGCGCTGGTGGCGGCGCAAAAGGGCTATCGCCTGATTCTGGTAGTGCCGGACAAGATGAGCCGCGAGAAGGTACTGCATCTGCAGGCACTCGGTGCCGAAGTCGTGCTGACACGCTCGGATGTCGGCAAGGGCGATCCCGATTATTACCAGGACCGTGCTGCGCGGCTGGCCGCCGGCTTGCCCGGCGCGTTCTATATCGATCAATTCAATAATGCGGCCAACCCGCTGGCGCACGAGCAGGGCACCGGCCCCGAAATCTGGGCGCAGATGGATCATGCGGTCGATGCCATCGTGGTAGGCGTTGGCTCCAGCGGCACCCTCAGCGGTCTGAGCCGTTATTTTGACAAGGTGTCACCGGCCACGACTTTTGTGCTGGCGGATCCGGTCGGCTCGATTCTGGCCGATCACATCGAACATGGCCATTTTGGCCAGGCGGGCAGCTGGCTGGTGGAGGGCATAGGCGAGGATTTCATCCCGCCGCTGGCCGATTTCGCCAAGGTTGGCCGCAGCTATCGCATCAGCGATCGCGAGAGCTTCGACAGCGCCCGTGATTTGCTGCGTCACGAAGGCATTCTGGCCGGCTCGTCCAGTGGCACCTTGCTGGCGGCGGCGCTGAAATATTGCCGTGCACAGACCACGCGCCAGCGGGTGGTGACCTTTGTCTGCGATAGCGGCAACAAGTATCTGTCCAAGATGTACAACGACTTCTGGCTGTTTGATCAGGGCCTGCACAAGCCGCCCGAAGTCGGTGACATCACCGATCTGATTGCCCGCCAGCATGCGCGCGGCCATAGCGTGGTGTGCCTGCCGGACGAGCCGCTTACCGTGGTGTATCAACGCATGCGTCTGCACGATGTGTCGCAATTGCCGGTGATAGATGGCGAGCGCGTGATTGGCCTGATCGACGAGTGGGACTTGCTGATGTCGGTACATGGCGAGCCGGAAAACTTCCACCAGCCGGTTTACACCGCGATGACGCGCAATGTCGAAACCTTGTCGCCGCGTGCCTCGTTGCAGGATCTGTTGCAGGTTTTCAATAACGGCCATATCGCCATTATCAGTGACGGTCGCCGCTATCTGGGCCTGATTACCCAGAGTGATCTGCTGACTTACTGGCGGCAGCGAGTTGGCGCGGCCTGAGTGCCCATAACAAGCCTGGCCGCAAGGCTTGCGGCCAACATCGAACAAAGAAGGAAAGCCCGATGACTACCGATTTTCATACCTTGTCCATCACCGCCGGCCTGCATGACGATGCTTTTGGCGCGGTGATTCCACCGATTTATGCGACGTCGACTTATCGCCAGTATGCGCCGGGCGAGCATAGCGGCTACGTGTATTCCCGTTCACAAAACCCGACGCGCGAGGCGCTGGAGCGTGCAGTGGCCGAGCTGGAAAACGGCGCGCGCGGCTATGCCTTCGGCTCAGGCCTTGCCGCCATTGCCACCGTGCTGGATCTGCTGCCGGCCGGCAGCCATATCGTGGCGATTGATGATCTGTACGGCGGCTCTATCCGCCTGTTCGACCGCGTGCGGGCCGAGTCGGCCGGCCTGAGTGTCAGCTATGTGTCGCCGGATGATCTGGACGCGCTGGAGGCGGCGATCCGTCCCGAGACGCGGTTGCTGTGGGTGGAGACACCGTCCAACCCGCTGAACCGCTTGGCCGATCTGGCGGCGCTGGGTGACTTGGCGCGGCGACGTGGCCTGATTGCGGTGGCGGACAATACCTTTGCTTCGCCGGTGATTCACCGGCCGCTCGATTACGGCTTCGATATCGTGCTGCATTCGGCCACCAAATATCTGAATGGTCATTCGGATGTGATTGCCGGTGTGGCCGTGGTGGCGAAGGACAAGCCGGAGCTGGCCGACAAGCTGGCCTATCTGCATAACGCTACCGGCGCGATTCTGGACCCGTTCAGCAGTTTTCTGGTGTTGCGCGGCATCCGTACGCTGGCCTTGCGTATCGAGCAGCACAGCCGTAATGCGCTGGCGATTGCGCGCTGGCTGGAGCAGCAGCCGCAGGTAGAGGGCGTGCTGTATCCGGGGCTGGAGAGCCATCCGCAGCACGAGCTGGCCCGCAGCCAGATGAAACACTACGGCGGGGTGGTGTCCTTCTATCTGCAGGGCGATGCGGCCAACGTCAAACGTGTGCTGGGCAAAAGCAAGCTGTTTACCCTGGCCGAGAGCCTTGGCGGCGTGGAAAGCCTGGTGTGCGTGCCAGCAGTGATGACCCATGCAGCGGTGCCACAGGCGCGGCGCGAGGCCATCGGCATCAGTGACAACCTGATCCGCCTTTCGGTTGGGATAGAGTCGGCCGAGGCGCTCATTGCCGATCTGGCGCAGGCACTGGCCTGAGCCATCACTCTGCGACGAGGCTCGGCCGGCCTAGCCACCATGAATCACGGCATCCGGAATTTCGATCCGGATGTCGCCCAGCGTGATGCTGGTGTTGTCTTGCTGGCGCTCGCTGCGCAGCAGCTGATTGTCGGCAAAGGGCTGGCCGTGGCGAAAGCGGATGATTTGCTGGCGGCCATCCGGCAAGGTGATGAACACCTCGCCGCTGCCGTCAGCCTTGCCGCTGCGCTTGACACCAAACGTGCACTGTAAGGCAGTTGCCTGTGTCAGGGGCTGGCAGGCCAGACTGCCGGTGGCATGGTAGGGCGTGCCGGCTACCAGCGCATCGTGACTGTGACTGCTGTATGGCTTGTCGGCCAGTTTCAGCTGCAGGCTGAAGCTGGCGCTTTCATGACGGCGCGCCGCGGCGCGCATCAGGTAGACGCGGATGCGGTAATCACCGCTTTGCGTGAGTTGACCCTGATAGTGCGCGCCCTCGCTTGAGCCGATGAAGAGCGCCTGATACTGCTCGCCCGGCGGCAGCAGGTTGAAATAGTTGGCCGCATGATTGCTGGCGAGGCGGATATCCAGCAGTTGGCCGGCACGGGCATTAAACAGGTAATCAATGTAGTGATCGCCCTTGATGCGCGCCTTGAGCACCGCCGGCTGGCCGGTTTGCACTGCTACGGTGCGGGTGTCAGCGAGAGGCAAGGGTGCGGCGTGGCTGTACAGGCTTAGCGACAGGCAAAGAGCGGCAAAACTGCGCGACAGGCTGGTGTGCATGATGACATTCCACAGGATGGCTGCTTTGCAGTATGCCGCCGATTGAGGGTCACGATAAAACCGGCGGTGGTATTGGCAGAATGAGAAACGCCGAGCTGGCAGTGTGCTGGCGCGGCGTTTTGCTGGAGGCGACTGATATCAGCCGCCGGTCATCGACATGAAGCGTACGATGCGTGAGGGTTTTTCGGTGAATTCGTGACGTTCCGGCTTGAGCTCGATGGCAGCGCGAATTGCGGCTTCCAGCTCGGCGTCGGTACAGCCGGCGCGCAGAAGCGGACGCAGCTCGAAGCTTTCTTCCTGACCCAGACACATATACAGCGTGCCATCTACCGACAAGCGCACGCGATTGCAGCTGGCACAGAAATGCTGTGAAATCGGGGTAATCAGGCCGAGGGTAAAACGGCCATCCGGCGTGCGCCAGTAGCGTGCCGGGCCACCGCCCAAGGGCAGGTCGGAAGCTTGCAGCTCAAAACGTGGCTGCAGCTTGGCCAGCAGCTGTTGCAGATCAAGACCGGCAGTGTGCTGGCCGGTGCTGCCCATCGGCATCGCCTCGATCAGGCGCAGGATAAAACCATGCTCGATACAGAAGGCCACCATGGCTTCGATATCACCATCGTTGACGCCCTGAATCGGCACCATATTGATCTTGATGCTGTCAAAGCCGGCGGCACTGGCACTGGCGAGGCCAGCCAGTACCTTGTCGAGGCTGTCGCTGCCGGTAATCTTGCTGACGCAGTCGCGGCGCAGCGAATCCAGACTCACATTGATGCGGCGTACACCGGCGGCCTTGAGGTTGGCCGCATATTGCGCCAGCTGGGTGGCATTGGTGCTCAGTGACAGGTCTTCGACACCGGGCAGGGCGGACAGTCTTGCGGCCAACGTTGTCAGGTTGCGGCGCAGCAGCGGTTCGCCACCGGTCAGGCGGAAACGACGGGTGCCAAGCCGGGCAAATGCCGCGACCACGCGCTCCATCTCGTCAAATGTCAACCAGTTCTCCGGCTCTTCAAAGCCCTTGAACCCTTTCGGAATACAGTAGCTGCAGCGCAGATCACAGCGATCTGTCACCGAAATGCGCAGGTAATCGATACTGCGTCCGAAACGATCTGACAACATGATGTTTCCTTATTTGTCCGCAAACCGGGAATGCTTCATTTTACTCGCCTCGCCAACTGGCAAAGCGGGTTTTGGGGTTACACCGGCTATCTCTTTGGGGTTAAGCGCGCGGCGACACGGGTAAGTCGTGGTCACCACGCGCTGTCTTACAGTGGCTGCGCGAGTCAGTGCAAAAATCAACGCAAATTGCGTGCCATTACTGTGCCGGGTGCAGCAGAAGCGGATTGAAGCCGATGCGGCCATAGCCTTGCTCGGCGGCCAACATGTCCAGCGACAGGCTGGCCAGATCATCGGCCAGCGGTTCGATGGCGGCATCTCCGAGTGCCGAGAACTGCTTGAGCGCGCCATGGCACTCGTCACAGCATTCCAGCTCGTAACGATGACGCACCGCCTCGCTGTCACCCTTGCTTGGCAAGGCTGCGCCCAGATTGGCCAGGCTGCGGTATTGCAGGTTTTTGCTGTTGCCGCAATTCAGACAGAACAGGCGGCTGAGCGGCCACTCGCTGGCACACAGCGCACAGCAGGCAAAACGCACGGCATGGCCTTGTTCGTTCTGGCGCAGTACGGTGGCAACAGCCGGGCCGCCACAGCAGGGGCAATGCTGGCTCTGGCTGTCGCCATGTTCGGCGAGTTGTTGCTGGCTGGCGGCCAGCTTTTTCAGCTGGATGGCTGCACCAAGCAGGGGCAGGCCGGGCAAGAGTGCGGCATTGTCCGGGGTCTGGCCGGCAGTTAGCTCGCCTGCCAGTGTCTGCAGCGAGAATTCATCCAGCTGCAGCAGATAATGCACGGCGTCGCGGCTGGCGTGATTGAGCTGCTCGTCGCACTGCTTCAGCAGGCTGGCCAGCAGGGTGGACAGCGATTTGTGCAAGGGGCTGCTGTCTTCCAGCAGTTGTTGCTGGGCATCGGCGATCGTGGCGCAAAACTGCAGATAGTCACCAAGGCTGTGGCCGGCAGCGAGCTGGCGCAGACGTTGGCCGCGGCGCGCAAACTGCTGGGCAGCGGGGCGGCGCAGCTGGCGGCTGCCTTGTTGCTCGCCCGTGGCATCGGCCTGTTGCTTGATGAGTTCGGGAGTCAGAATCTGTGTCATGTCGGTGTGTCTCTTGTTATTCAGGCGGAGGTATGCAGACGGTCTGGCTGGCTGTAGATCACCATGCGGCCGGGGCGGGCAAAGCCGGCCAATAGTAGGCCGCTTTGCTGCGCCAGATCGACGGCATAGGCCGTCGGTGCCGAAACGGCGATTAGCGCCGGCACGCCGGCCATCACTGTCTTTTGCACCATCTCGTAGCTGGCGCGGCTGGAAACCAGCACAAAGCCCTCGGCCAGTTCGGCCTTGCGTGCTTGCAGTGCGCCAATGAGCTTGTCCAGCGCATTGTGGCGGCCAACGTCCTCGCGGGCCAGCAGGATGTCGCCATCGGCCGAGCAGAACGCCGCGCCGTGTGCCGCGCCGGTGGCCGCATGCAGCGGCTGCCAGTGTGGAAACTCGGCCAGCGCCCGCGCAATGGCCACCTGCTGCAGCACAGGGCGGCGGGCCAGCGCTGGCAAGGTCTGGCTGACGGCATCCAGGCTGTCCACGCCGCACAGGCCGCAGCCGGTGCGGCCGGCCAGATTGCGACGACGCTCTTTCAGTGCGGCAAAGCGCGCCGTCGCGATCTCCATGCGTACTTCGATGCCTTGCGCACTGCCGAAGATCTCGCAGTCATACAGCTCGCCCGCATGCTGCAGGATGCCCTCGCTGAGGCTGAAGCCCAGCGCGAAATCCTGCAGGTCTTGCGGACTGGCCAGCAGCACGGCATGCGAGATGCCGTTGTAGACCATGGCTACCGGAACTTCGCAAATCAGCTCGTCGAGGGTAGTGCCGCTATGCTGGCCGCCCAGGCGCAGCACAGGCAAAGCCTGGCTGGCCGGCAGCTGCACGATGTTTTCCGGCAGGGCGCAATCGCTCATTTTTCCTTGCCCGTCATTTCACGATACCAGCGTGGATGGTGCTTCTTCGCCCAGGCATGGGTAACCACACCTTCGACCATGGCACGGATGGTGCCCTTGACCCAGAAGGCGGCGTAGACATGCACGATGATGCTGGCAATCAGGCCGATGGCGGCGCAGGCGTGCAGCAGCAAGGCGATGCGGATCACCGGAATCGGGAAGTACAGCGCGAAGTAAGGCCGCCAGGCGATGAAGCCGCTGACCAGCAAGACCAGCATGCACAGGCACATGATCCAGAACATGGATTTCTGGCCACCGTTGTACTTGCCGATGTCACCGACCTCATGGCCTTGCATCACGGTTTTCACCGACTTCATCCACTTGATGTCTTCGCCATTGATCAGGTTGTGATGCCAGTAGCGGAAGAACTGCCGCAAGAAGGCAAGGAACATGATCACACCGACAAAGGGGTGAATGATGCGTGCCAGCTGTGGCGTGCCGAACACGCCGGTCAGCCAGAAGAAGGCCGGGTAGAAAAAGGCCAGGCCGGAGATGGCCAGCAAGATGAAGCAGACGGCGACAATCCAGTGATTGATACGCTCGGGCGCCGAATAGCGCTGGATCAGTTTCTCTTTCATGCCTTGTCCTCCTCTTTGCGGCCAACGTTGGCCGCAGTGTGGCTGTCGTCGTCTTCATCGGCGCGGTTCGGGCCGACAGTGATGTAGTGGAAGAAGCCGAACAGGCCGGCGGCGGCAATGCCCAGTGTTGCCAGTGGCTTGAGGATGCCTTTCCACAGTTTCACGGTGGTGCTGATGGCCGGGTCTTTCGGCAGGCCGGCGTACAGCTCCGGCTTGTCGGCGTGATGCAGTACATACATCACGTGGGTGCCGCCCACGCCTTCCGGATCGTACAGGCCGGCGTTTTCGTAGCCGCGCTCCTTGAGGTTGGCCACCCGCTGGGCGGCGTAGTCCTTCATATCGTCCTTGCTGCCGAAACGGATCGCGCCGGTCGGGCAGGTTTTGGCACAGGAAGGCTCGAGGCCGACAGCCACGCGGTCGGAACACAAGGAGCACTTGTAGGCCTTGTTGTCCTTCTTGCTGATGCGCGGCACATTGAACGGACAGCCAGAGACGCAATAGCCACAGCCGATGCAGTTTTCCTGATGGAAATCCACGATGCCGTTCTTGTACTGGATGATGGCACCCGGCGACGGGCAAGCCTTCAGACAGCCCGGGTCGCTGCAGTGCATGCAGCCATCCTTGCGGATCAGCCATTCCAGCTTGCCGTTTTCTTCGACTTCGCTGTAGCGCATCACCGTCCAGGCGCTGGAAGACAGATCGGTCGGGTTGTCGTAGACGCCGACGTTGCTGCCGACGTCTTCACGAATGTCGTTCCATTCGGAGCAGGACACCTGACAGGCTTTGCAGCCGATACAGGTGGTGACGTCGATCAGCTTGGCGACCTCGATAGGCTGGCGCTCGCCCGGTGGCGGGGTCGGACTGGCAGAGCGCTGTTTGATGTCCAGGGATTGCAGAGCCATGTCTTCTCCTTACGCTTTCTCGATATTGACGAGGAAGGCCTTGTATTCCGGGCATTGGGTATTGCTGTCACCCACCGATGGCGTCAGGGTGTTGGTCAGATAGCCTTTCTTGGCCACCGACTCCCAGCCCCAGTGAATCGGAATGCCGATATGGTGAACCGTCTGGTTATTGACGGTCATCGGCTTGATGCGCTTGGTGACCACGGCCTTGAGGACAATGGCGCCGCGCTTGGAACTCACGCGCACCATATCGCCAATCTTGATGCCTTTTTCGTTGGCCAGTACTTCGCCGATTTCGACAAACTGTTCCGGCTGGACGATGGCATTCAATCGTACCTGCTTGGTCCACATCTGGAAGTGCTCGGTCAGGCGGTAGGTCGTGCCGACATACGGGAAGTCCTTGGCGGTGCCCATGCGTGCCTTCTCGCCTTCGAACAGACGCACGGTAGGGCCGATGACCACTTTCGGATGCAGCGGGTTGGTACCCAGTGGCGATTCGACCGGCTCGTAGTGTTCCGGCAGCGGGCCATCAATCAGCTTGTCTACCGAGAACAGACGTGCTTGGCCTTCGGCCGTCATGATGAATGGCGACATGGCACTGCCTGGCGGCTCATCAGCCTTGAAGTCAGGGATGTCAGCGCCGGTCCACTTTTCACCGTTCCAGCCGATAATCTTGCGCTTCGGATCCCACGGCTTGCCAGCCGGGTCGCAAGAGGCACGGTTGTACAGTACGCGACGGTTGGCCGGCCAGGAGAAGGCCCAGCCCGGCGTACAGCCATGGCCGGTATCGGTATTGTCGCGGCGCGCCATCATATTGCCGGCCTGGGTCCAGCTGCCGGTGTATACCCAGCACGCACTGCTGGTGCTGCCATCGTCACGCAGATGGCCAAAGCTCGACAGCAATTCGCCTTTCTTGGCGAGGAATTTGGTTGGGTCTTTCGGGTCGACGATGTCGGCCAGCGCATAACCGTTCATTTCCTTGGCCAGCTCTTCGGCGGACGGGTTGTACGGATTACGGTATGGCCAGGCCAGGTTAAGGATGGGCTCGGTGCCTTTGCCGCCATCCTTGGCATACA
This sequence comes from Vogesella lacus, assembly GCF_979366295.1. Taxonomy (NCBI): domain Bacteria; kingdom Pseudomonadati; phylum Pseudomonadota; class Betaproteobacteria; order Neisseriales; family Chromobacteriaceae; genus Vogesella; species Vogesella lacus. Next base: position 90,400 of record NZ_CEETQT010000001.1, on the reverse strand, counting down.
TCTCGCGCAGCTTCATGAACAGCTCGGCGAGGATCTCCACGTCCGGCTTGGCTTCGGCTGGTGGCTCGGCACCCTTGTAATGCCACTGGATCCAGCGACCGGAGTTGACGGTCGAGCCGTCTTCTTCGGCAAACACGGTAGACGGCAGGCGGAAGACTTCGGTCTGGATGCTGGCGCTGTCGACATTGTGAACCTCGCCCTGGTTTTGCCAGAAGCTTGCGGTCTCGGTTTTCAGCGGATCGATCACCACCATGTACTTGAGCTTGGACAGCGCCTCGGTCACGCGGCCGGAGTCGGGGAAGGCACCCATGGCATTGAAGCCCTGTACGATCAGGCCATTCATCTTGCCCTGGATCATCAGCTCGGTAATGTGCAGGGTGTCATAGCTCTTGTCCCACTTCGGCAACCAGTCAAAGCCCCAGTTGTTTTCGGCGGTAGCCTTGTCGCCCCAGAACCACTTCATCATGCTGACAAAGAACTTGGAGGTATTGCCCCAGTAGTTCATCTGGCCTTCATGCAGCGGTTTTGGCGTGACCTTTTCGATGTACTCGGCAAAGGTCGGGTGCAGCTTCTCGTTCGGCAGGTTCATGTAGCCGGGCAAGTGGGTAGACAGCAGACCCAGATCGGTAATGCCCTGTACGTTGGCGTGGCCACGCAGTGCGTTGATGCCGCCGCCCGCCATGCCGATATTGCCCAGCATCAGCTGGATGATGGCCATGGTGCGGATGTTCTGGGTGCCGACGGTGTGCTCGGTCCAGCCCAGGGCGTACAACACGGTGGCAACGCGGTTCGGCACCGAGGTGCTGCCCAGGAGTTCACAGACTTTCAGGAAGCCTTCTTTCGGGCTGCCAGTCAGGTTGGCCACCAGGTCCGGCGTGTAGCGCGCATAGTGCGCTTTCAAGAGATTCCAGACGCAACGCGGGTGTTGCAGTGTCGGGTCGGTCTTGATCAGGCCTTGTTCGTCCAGCTCGTAATTCCAGCTGCTGCGATCATACTTGCGGGTTGCTTCGTCATAGCCGCTGAACAGGCCGTCTTCGAAGTGATAACCCTCGCTGATGATGGAGGTCGCATTGGTGTAGGCCTTGACGTATTCCCACTGGATCTTGTCATTGCTGATCAGCCAGTTGATGATGCCGCCAAGGAAAACAATGTCGGAGCCGGAGCGGATCGGCACGTACAGATCGGCAACCGATGCAGTACGGTTGAAACGCGGGTCGACAACCACGAGTTTCGCGCCACGCTGCTTCATCGCCTCGATCACCCAGCGGAAGCCGACCGGGTGGGCTTCGGCGGCATTGCCGCCCATTACCAGCACCATATCGGCGTTCTTGATGTCGACCCAGTTATTGGTCATCGCGCCACGACCGAACGATGGCGCCAGCGCCGCCACGGTTGGCGAGTGACAGATACGCGCCTGGGTATCGGTGGCCAGCACGCCCAGCGAGCGGATGACTTTTTGCGTCAGGATGCCGGTCTCGTTGGCCGCGGCCGAACAGGTCAGCACGCCGGTGGTCAGCCAGCGATTGACTGGCACGCCGTCTGCGTTCTTTTCCAGCAGGTTGGCATCACGATCACTCTTCACATGCTTGGCGATACGCTCGATCGCCTCATGCCAGCTGATGCGCTTCCATTCCTTGCTGCCAGGCTCGCGCACTTCCGGATATTTGACACGATTGGGGCTGTGGATGAAGTCAAGCAGGCCGGAGCCTTTCGGGCACAGGGCGCCACGGCTGACCGGATGATCCGGATCGCCCTCGATGTGAATGATCTCCGAATGGGCATTCTTGGCCCCATCGCCCATGCTGTACATGATCAGGCCACAGCCGACCGAACAGTAGGTACAGATATTGCGGGTTTGACGGGTGCCGATCAGTTTGAACTGACGGACCTCAGCCAGTGCCATGCTGGGCGAAAAGCCCATGGCAACCAGGCTGGAAGCGCCAAGCTGGGCCGCACCCAGCTTGAAAAACTGCCTCCGGTTGACTTCCATATTTACTCTCCTCTGTGTCATATGCCGTTTGACGCAATGCAGATCGCACAATACCCTTGCAAAGCATTTGCCATGCCCGGCAGTCGTTTTGCATGTCAGTTCATGTAAATCAATGACTTGCCGTGTATTGCCTGAAGGTTGGCCGCAGGAGGTGGGACAAATAGTCCCAAAACCTCAAAGGTTATTGGGTCATTTTGTCCATACGGGGAGCAGGGTTTTGCAGCAGGAAACAAGACAGGGCGAAGAAACAGGCAAACCATGGGCCAGCTACAGTGTGCTGGTTGTCGATGACGAACCCGGTATGGTGAATTTCATCAAGCGTGCGATGGAGGCCCGTTGCGGCCTCGTGGTGACTGCCGGCAGCGTCGAAGAGGCCGAGCCGCTATTGGCCCAGCAGCGTTTTGACCTGATCGTGCTCGATATCTCGCTGCCCGGCATGAGCGGGGTGAACTGGCTCAAACAGCTGCGCGAACGCGGGGTGAATAGCGAAGTCATGCTGATGACCGCATTTGCCGATGTCGAGACGGCGATTGATGCCCTGCGTGCCGGTGCCTCCGATTTTCTGCTCAAGCCTTTCTCGCTGGCCCAGCTGATCAATGCCGCCAAGCGTGCCTTCGAACGGGCGCGCCTTGAAGCCGAAAACTGGGTGCTGCGCCGTGAAGTTGCCTCGCATGCCAGTCGTAGCCGGGTCAGTGCCGATGGCCTGATTGGCGACTCCGAAAGCATCACCGCCTTGCGTACCTTGCTGCGCCGTTTCGCCCCGATGCCGTCTACCGTGCTGATTCAGGGCGAATCCGGTACTGGCAAGGAGGTTGCAGCACGCGCCCTGCATCAGCTGAGTCCGCGTGCGGCGGCCAGCTTTGTGCCGGTCAATTGTGCGGCGATTGCGCAAGAGCTGATCGAAAGCGAGCTGTTCGGTCATGTGAAGGGCGCTTATACCGGTGCCAGTGGCAGTCGCGAAGGGCTGTTTTACTACGCGCGTGGCGGTACGCTGTTTCTGGACGAGATTGCCGACTTGCCGCTACCCATCCAGGCCAAGCTGTTGCGCGTGCTGGAAGAGCGTCGTATCCGGCCGGTAGGTTCCGAGCAGGAAATCAAGGTCGATGTGCGGGTGATTGCCGCCAGCAACAAGCCGCTGGCCGACGAGGTCGCAGCCGGACGTTTCCGTGCCGATCTGTATTACCGGCTGCAAGTGCTGGAGCTGGCACTGCCGCCACTGCGCGAGCGCACCGAGGACGTACCGGCACTGGTGCAACATTTCATGGACCTGCTGGGGCCATCGCTAGGGGTGGATTCTTTCGAGGTCGAGGCCGATGTGTTGGCCGCAATGCGTGCCTACGATTGGCCGGGCAATGTGCGCGAGCTGAAAAATCTGGTCGAACGTTCGCTGATCATGGGTTATGTGCCGCGCGATTTGCCCTGTACCCGGGTCGTGCGTCGTGACGAGCCGCTGCCTGTCGATAATGCCGGCGAAGAATGTACCCTGGAAGAAATCGAAACCCGCCACATCCGCGCCGTGCTGGCTGCCTGTGAGGGGAATAAATCGGAGGCTGCGCGCCGGCTCGGTATTTCCCGCAAGACACTGGAGCGCAAATGCCTTGCCTGGGGAGAGTAGCGCGCGGCTGGCACAGGCTGGTGTCGCCGCTGGAGCGTTCTATCCGCAACCGCTTCGTCGCGCTGGCGCTGTTGCCGCTGGTGGTCGGTTTTCCGGTGCTGCTCTTGCTGCTGGTGGGTTGGGGCGGTGCGACTTTTCACGAATTGCTGGTGTTCAAGGTGCGCAGCGATCTGGCTGTCGCCGAGACTTACTTCGGACGGGTAAAGGGTGAGATCGGCCGCAGTGTCGATGCGGTCGCCAGCTCGGAAGCGCTGGCCAGTGCCCAGCGCCAGAGCGAGCAAAAAGCGCTGGAGGTGCTGCTACAGCAACGCGCGCAGAGCATAGGCCTTGATTATCTCTTGCTGGTGGACGAGGAGGGGCGGGTGCTGGCCAGCTCCTTGCTGCAAGGCTCGCCTGGCCGTTATCCGCATCAGGGTCTGATACACCGTGCCCTGCAAGGCCAGGGTCAGGCGGTGCTCGATACTTTTACCCCGCAAGAGCTGCAACAGCTGTCGCCGGGTCTGCATGATCAGGCCGGCATTACCTTGCGGCCAACGGCCAATTCGCGCCCCACCACGGCGACGGTCAGCCAGCAGGGGCTGGTGTTGCATGCGGCGTATGCCATTCCGGCGCGCTCGCTGGTGTTGATCGGCGGCATGTTGCTCAATCGCAATATCGGTTTTGTCGACCGCATCCAGCATCTGGTGTATCCGCCGGGTTCGCTGCCCGGAGGCTCGCACGGGGCCACCACGCTGTTTCTGGATGATGTGCGCATCGCCACCACGCTGTCTTTGCCGCAGGGCGGCCGTGCAATCGGCACCCGCGTCTCGGCCGAGGTGGCCGATCAGGTGCTGGGTCGCGGCGAAAACTGGCTGGATCGCGCACAGGTACTCAGCGACTGGTATGTATCGGGCTATCAGCCCTTGCTCGATAGCGGCGGCCAACGTGTCGGCATGCTATATGTCGGTTTTCCCGAGCAGCCCTTCCAGTGGGTGAAGTGGCTGGCGCTGGCGGTGCTGTTCGTGCTGTTTGCGCTGGCGATGGCTGCGGCGGCCTGGGTCAGCTGGCAGGTGGCGCGCTCGGTGATGCAGCCGCTGGAACGCCTGCGCCACACCATGCAGCAAGTCGCTGCCGGCGATCTGACCGCCCGTGTCGGCAAGCTGCCGTATCAGGATGAGCTGGCAATGCTGGCCTGGCATTTTGATGATCTGCTGTCACGCATCCAGAGCCAGAACGAGGCGTTGACCACATTGGCCAGCGAGCTTGACGACAAGGTGGTGGCGCGCACGCGCGAGTTGGCCGCGGCCAACCATACGTTGATCAGCGCGCAGCAGCAGCTGTTCAAATCGGAAAAGCTCGCCGCCATTGGTCAGCTGGCCGCCGGCATCGCGCACGAGGTCAATAACCCGGTGGCGGTGATTCAGGGCAACCTCGATCTGATGCAGGAATTACTGGGCGAAGCCGGTGCGCCGGTCGAGCCGGAATTCCGGCTTTTGCGCGAGCAAGTGCAGCGTATTCGGTTGATCGTCGCCAAACTGCTGCAATATGCCAAGCCCAGCGAGTATGCCGGTTATCTGCAGCAGGTGCGGCCGCAAGAGGTGTTTCAGGACAGCCTCTTGCTGGTGCAGCATCAGCTCAATCGCGCCAATGTGGCTGTCGCCAGCGAAATGCAGGCGCGTGGCAGCCTGCTGGTAAACCGCTACGAGCTGCAGCAGGTGCTGATCAATCTGATCGTCAATGCCATGCAGGCGATGCCGGATGGCGGCATGCTGCAGCTGGCAAGTGCAGATCAGGACCAGCATGGGGTGGCGGGGGTGATGCTGTCGGTCAGCGACAGCGGCAGCGGCATTGATGACGATGATCTGCTGCGGCTGTTTGATCCGTTTTTCACCCGCAAGCACGACGGCACCGGCCTCGGGCTATGGGTGTGTCACGGTCTGGTAGAGCGTTACGGTGGCCACATGACTGCGGCCAACCTTACGTCTGGCGGTGCCTGTTTCAGCGTCTGGTTGCCGTGCGAGCCGGCTCTGGCCGAGCCGACTCGCGAATTGGACGCCTGATCAGCGTTCGCTGCCGAATACCGCCTGACTGACTGGTGGGGTGCTGCTGTGACGGCTTTGCAGCATATCGTCTTCCGGCGCGGCATCACGCTGTTTGCCGGTCAGCAGGAAGTAGGCATAGCCGGCCAGCATCGCCGCAACAAACACGGCAAACACCAGCTGGTTCAGCCACGCCATGGTCACCAGCGACAGGCCGGCGATGGTCAGTGCAATCAGCGGGAACAGCGGATAGCACCAGGCACGGAAAGGGCGTTCCAGATCCGGCTCCTGCTGGCGAAGGCGGAACAGGCTGAGCATGGACATGATGTACATCAGCAGCGCGCCGAATACCGACATGGTGATGATGTTGGCCGTCAGCGTCTGGCCGCCAAAGCTGATCCATTGATCGCTGAAAATCGCCAGGATGCCGACGACGCCACCCAGCACAATGGCGCGATGCGGGGTCTTGAAGCGCGGATGCACTTTGGCAAACCAGCCCGGCATATAGCCGGCACGCGACAGCGCAAAAATCTGGCGCGAGTAGCCCATGATGATGCCGTGAAAGCTGGCAATCAGGCCGAACAGGCCAATCCACACCAGCATGTGCAGCCAGCCGCTGTTGTCACCGACTACCGCCTTCATTGCCTGCGGCAGCGGATCGTTGATATTGGCCAGCTGGCGCCAGTCACCCACGCCACCGGCAAAGATCATCACGCCAATGGCCAGCACCACCAGGGTAAGAATGCCGCCGATGAAGGCTTTGGGGATGGTGCGGCGCGGATCTTCGGCCTCTTCGGCCGCCATGGCTGCGCCTTCAATGGCGAGGAAAAACCAGATCGCGAAGGGGATGGCCGCCAGAATGCCGACCAAGGCGGTGTGATTGAGCGTATCGGAGCCGGCCCAGCCATTGGCGACAAAGTTGCTCATCGAAAAGCCCGGCGCGACCACGCCCATGAATACCAGCAGCTCGCCAATCGCCAGTACCGTGACGAACAGCTCGAAGTTGGCCGCAATCTGCACGCCGAGAATATTCAGCGTCATGAACACCAGATAAGCCCCGACCGCGGCGAGTTTCGGATCCAGCGCCGGAAACTGCACATTCAGGTAAGCGCCGATGGCCAGCGCAATCGCCGGTGGCGCAAACACGAACTCGATCAGCGTGGCCGCGCCGGCAATAAAGCCGCCAGTCGGGCCGAAGGCACGCCGCGCATAGGCAAACGGGCCGCCGGCATGCGGAATCGACGTAGTCAGTTCGGTGTAGCTGAAAATGAACGTGGTGTACATCAGCGCGATGATCAGCCCCGTCACCAGAAAGCCCAGCGTACCGGCACTGGCCCAGCCATAACTCCAGCCGAAGTACTCGCCGGAGATCACCAGCCCGACGGCGATACCCCACAGGTGTATCGTCTTCAGGCTGGGTTGCAGCTCTCGCACTACTTTGCCTTTTTCCATCTTGTTTTCTCCTCTGTGTTGGCAGCCGTTACGACGGTAACGGCCATGCCGTGCCGGCTCTGCGGCCGGTCGCGGCGCTAGCGGCTGAGGGTAATCAGCCAGTCAAACAAGGCTTGCTGGCGCGGATCGCCGGCGGCCGTGATTTCGGGGTGCCACTGCACGGCCAGCAGTGCCGGATTGGCCGGCATCTCGACCGCTTCGATTACACCGTCCGGTGCCCAGGCAGTGGCAATCAGCCCATCTCCCAGCCGGTCTATCGCCTGGTGATGCCAGCTGGCTGTCTCGCTGTGGCGGCCAAGCAGGGCGGAAAGCTGGCAGTCGGGTGCGATTTCCAGCTTGTGCAGGATGGGCTCGCGTGGCGGGGCACGATGCAAGGTCTGTTCGCCAACCACATCGGGCAGATGGAGGTGCAGGGTGCCGCCGAGCACGGTATTCACCAGCTGCAGGCCACGGCAGATCGCCAGCGTCGGCAGCTGCTTTTGCAGCACGGCGCGGGTCAGCGCCAGCTCGGTGTCGTCGCGCTCGGGGTTGAGGTTGTAGATGGTGTCGTGGTGGCCGCCGTCATAGCGTGCCGGTGCGATGTCGCCACCGCCGATCAGCACCACGCCATCGAGGCGCGACAGCCAGCTTTCCACCATCTCGCCGCCGACATGCGGCAGCAGCACCGGCGCACCGCCGGCGCGTACGACCGCCTGCACATACAACTCCGGGGTGTAGTGGCCATGACCCGGCCCTGGAGGGTAGGTGGTCAGGCCGATCAACGGTCTAGTCATGGACGCGTCCCTCGCAGGCAGCCACAAAGATGGCGGCGTAATCATCGGCAGACAGCGGTAGCGGGTTGCCGCCATCGCTCGGGTCCTGCTTGGCAGCGGCGGCTATCATCACGGCATGGCTTTGCTCGATGCCGATCTCGGCCAGGGTGTGGGCAATGCCGAGACGGGCGCGCAGCTGCAGGATCCAGCGCAAAAAGCCGTCGAAGCTCGCATCGGCCAGGCCGATATAGCGCGCGGCGGCGACGATGCGCTCTTCAATCGCCGGGCGGTTTTTCACCAGCACATAAGGCAGCAGGATGGCGTTGGCGAGGCCGTGGTGGGTGTCGAAATGCGCGCCGATCGGGTGTGCCAGCGCATGTACGCCGCCGAGGCCTTTCTGGAACGAGGTCGCCCCCATGATGGATGCGGCCAACATCTGCGAGCGGGCAGTGATGTCATTGCCGTTGTCGCAGGCCGTCTCGAGGTGATCGTGCACCAGCTTCATCCCCTCCAGCGCCACGCCTTGCGCGATCGGGTGGTAGAACGGCGAACAGTAGGCCTCGAGGTTGTGCACGAAGGCATCAATGCCGGTGGCGGCGGTCAGGTGGCGTGGCAGGCCGCAGGTGAGTTCCGGGTCGGCCAGTACCAGTTTGGGCAGCATGGCCGGATGGAAGATGATGACCTTGCGATGGCCTTCTTCATCGATGATCAGCGAGGCGCGGCCAACCTCCGAGCCGGTGCCGGAGGTGGTCGGAATCGCGATGGTCGGCGCGACCCCGGCGACATTCACCCGCGTCCAGTTGTCGCCCACGTCTTCGAAATCCCACAGCGGACGGTTTTGGCCGACCATCAGCGCAATCGCCTTGCCGACATCGAGCGCACTGCCGCCGCCGACGGCAATCACCCCGTCGTGCTGGCCGGCATGGTAGGCGGCGACGCCGGCCTCGACATCGCGGCCAACCGGATTGGGGCGCAGATCATGGAACAGGCCGGCGGCAAGGCCGGCTGTTGCCAGATAATCGAGCAGGCGCGGTACCAGCGGCAGGCGGGCAAGGCCAGGGTCGGTGACCAATAGTGGCCGGCTGATGCCCAGCTCGGCACACAGCGCCGGCAGTTCGCTGGCGCGGCCGGCGCCAAAACGGATGGCCGTAGGGTAGTTCCAGTTACCTTTCAGTTGCATGGTGCAGTCCTTGTGCAGTGGGTGGCGGCGGCCAGGCTTGGCCGCACTGGCATCAGTCTTTGAAGTGGAAGGATTTGACGCGGGTTAGCTGGCTGTAACCGAGTACCGACAGCGACACGCCGCGGCCGGTGTCTTTCACGCCGGTCCAGGCCAGGGTCGGGTCCAGATAGTCGCAGCGGTTCATGAATACGGTGCCAGTTTCCAGTCGCTCGCCCAGCCGCAGCGCGGCATCGCGGTCTGCGGTCCAGATCGAGGCGGTGAGGCCGTAGCGACTGTCGTTCATCAGCTGCAGCGCCTGCTCGTCGCCGGCTACTGGCATGATGCCGATCACCGGGCCGAAACTTTCCTCGCTCATCAGCCGCATGCCGTGATTCACGTTGATCAGTACCTGCGGCGCGAGATAAGCGCTGCCCGGTGCATCGGCGGCAAAGTGGCCGGCCGGAATCAGCGCGCGGGCACCCTGGGCGATGGCTTCGGCGCTTTGTGCCCGCACAAAGCTGGCTGCACTGGCGCGCACCATCGGCCCAAGATTGGTGTTCGGGTCGAGCGGGTTGCCAAAGCGATAGGCCTTGGTCAGTTCGACAATGCCTTCGACAAAGGCATCAAAGTGGCGCTGATGCACATAGATGCGCTCGATGCCGCAGCAGGACTGCCCGCTATTGAAGAAGGCACCGTCGACCAGATTCTCGATGGCGGCATTCAGATTGGCATCTTCACGCACATAGGCCGGGTCTTTGCCGCCAAGCTCCAGTCCGAGGCCGATGAAACGGTCGGCCGCGGCGCGCTGCACGGTACGGCCGCCTTCGACCGAGCCGGTAAAGGCGACAAAGTCTATGCCTTCGCTGGCGACCAGCTGCAGCGTGGCGGCATGGTCCAGATGCAGGATCTGGAACACGCCGGCCGGCAGTCCGGCAGCCTTGAACGCCTCGTCGAACAGCTCGGCTACCAGCGGCGTCTGGCTGGAGTGTTTGAGGATGACGGTGTTGCCAGCCAACAGCGCCGGCACGATGGTGTTGATGGCGGTGAGGAAGGGGTAATTCCACGGTGCCAGCACCAGCACGGTGCCCAGCGGCTCGCGGCGCAGAAAGCGCTCGAAGCCTTGTTTCGGCGCGGGGCGGATGTCGGCCAGCCCTTCGTCGGCCAGGGCCAGCATGGTGCGGGCGCGCTCTTCCAGCCCGCGCACTTCGCCGGGGCTCTGGCTGATCGGCCGGCCGATCTGGCGGGTAATGGCCTCGGCGATGCGCTCCTTGCGCGCCACCAGCTCGTCCACGGCGCGGCCAACCATCAGCTTGCGCTCGGTGAGGCTGACATGACGCCAGGCTTTGCGGGCCAGGTTGGCCGCAGCCAGCGTGGCAGCGACGGCGGTGCTGTCGTGATAAGGGCGTTGCAGCAGCACGCTGCCATCAATCGGGGAGGTAACGCTGAAAGTCTGGCTCATATCAGATGATCTCGAAGTAACGGTTCAATTCCCAGTCGGTGACGTGGCGCTGGAACTCGCGCTCTTCCCATTCGCGGGTGGCGGCAAAGTGGTCGACAAAATCGTTGCCCAGCCAATCGCGCATCACCGCAGAGTGTTTGAGCTGCTGGGCGGCTTCCCACAGCGTGCGCGGCAGGCGACGCTCGGGCGTCGGCTCCAGCAGATAGCCGTTGCCGCTGATTGGCGCATCGGGCTCGATCTCGTTTTCGATGCCGTGCAGACCGGCGGCCAGCGCACTGGCCAGCGCGAGGTAAGGGTTGCAGTCGGCGCCGGGCAGGCGGTATTCGACGCGTTGCGACTTGCTGCTGCCGGGGATGGCACGCAGCGACACCGTGCGGTTGTCTATGCCCCACAGCGCGGTGGTCGGTGCCCAGTAACCCGGTACGAGACGGCGGAAGCTGTTGATGGTCGGCGCGGCCAGACAGGTGATCTGCGGCATCAGGGCTTGCAGGCCGCCGATGAAGTGGCGCATCTGGCGGCTGATATGCTGGCTCTGGCTGGCATCGTGAAAGATGTTGTGACCGTCGCGGTCTTTCAGCGAGATATGGATATGGCCGCCCTGACCCGAGTATTCCTGATGCCATTTGGCCATGAAGCTGGCGGTGCGGCCCTGTTTTTGCGCCAGCACCTTGGCGAAGGTCTTGAACAAGGCGGCATTGTCTGCGGCCAACAGGGCTTTTTCGACGCCGAGTGCGGCTTCGAGCTGGCCGGGGCCGGTCTCCTCGTGAAAGCCTTCCAGCGGCATATTCATCGCTTCGCACAGCTGGATCAGGCCGTGATAGAACTCGGTATTCACCGAGTTGCGCAGCACCGAGTAGCCGAAGGCGCCGTGGCCAAGCGGCTTGATGGCCTGATAGTTGCGTGACAGCAGCTCGGTGTTGTTTTCGTCGGCGACGAGAAACTCGTACTCGATGCCGGCCAACGCCTCGAAACCCATGCGGCTGGCACGATCGCACACCCGGCGCAGCAGTGCGCGCGGACAGAGACCTTCCAGCCGGCCAACCACCTCGCCCTGCAGCAGGATCATATTGTCTTCGAGCGGCAACTCGCGACAGCTCTCGGGGATTACCCGCACCTGGGCGTCGGCATAGCCTTTTTGCCAGCCGGTAAGGGTGGTGTTGTCGTACAGCTTGTCACCGACATCCCAGCCGAATACCACGTCACAAAATCCGAAGCCGCCATCCAGCGCGGACAGGAATTTGTCGCGTGACATGTATTTGCCGGCCATGACGCCGTCCAGATCGTACAGGCCGACCTTGATCTGCTTCAGGTCACGCTCGCGTATCAGCGTGCGCAGATCGTCGGCATTCTTCACCTTGTGCGCTTCCATGATGTCCTCTCTCTTCGTCTGTGTTGGCCGGAGCGTTTTCGCTCTCTGACGATAGTAGTAAATGTTAGATTTGCTCTCTGCAACTGTAATATGTAATAAAAATTACGTTGCACTGCAGCGGTGCATGGGCCAAACTGACGCCAATGGCCGTAAATGCTGGATGAGAGGAGTTGTCATGGCGGAAAACCGCTCTGTTGCGGAAATGCTGCGCACCGAAATGGACAGGCTGACACCGACCGAGCGCAAGATCGCGCGGGTGCTGCTGGCCAACTACCCGGTGGCCGGGCTGGAAACCATCGCCCAGTTGGCCGCAAGGGTGGAAGTCAGCGGCCCGACCGTGCTGCGCCTGGTGGGCAAGCTGGGTTTTGACAGCTACACGGCTTTTCAGGCGGCTTTGCGTGCCGAGCTGGAGGCGCGGCTGCAATCACCGCTGGTGCGGCGCGAATCAGCTGCCGAGGAGGACGAGCATGATTTTCTCGGTAATTTCGTGCGCCGGCAGACCGAGCTGATGCAGCAGACCGCGACCAACGTCAGCAGTGCCGAGTTTGATGGTGCGGTGGATTTGCTGGCGGATCCACGCCGGCGTATCTGGCTTTTGGGTGGCCGGCTGACCGAGCCGCTGGCAGCTTATCTGGCGCATCACCTGAAAGTGGTGCGCACCCAGGTGCATCAGTTGCGGGCCTTGCCGGCCAGTTGGGCCGATCATCTGGTGGATATGGACAAGAATGACGTGCTGGTGGTGTTTGATATCCGCCGCTACTGGCAGGATGCGCAGCGGGCAGCCGAGATGGCGGCCGAGCGCAAGGCGCAGATCGTACTGTTTACCGACCAGTGGTTGTCGCCGATTTCACGCAGCGCCCGTTTTACCCTGGCCGCGCACACCGCTGGCCCGGCCGGCTGGGACAGCAATACGCCCTTGTTGATGCTGGTAGATGCGATGATTGCCGCCATCAATACGCGGCATTGGGACAATATTCACGAGCGCCTGCAATTGCTTGAGCGCATGCGCGGCCAACTGGGCGAAGGGCAGTAGGGCGCTAGCGGCCGGTGCTGGCAGCAGCAAGCAGCGGGTCGGCACTGCCGGTTTCGCCGGCGTTGTTGCTGGCACTCAGGCAGACCTGATTGCGGCCATTATCCTTGGCGTGATACAGCGCCATATCGGCCTGCATGAACAGCTGGCGCAGATCCGGGCTGCTTTCCGCGCCGTTGCAGATGCCGATGCTGACGGTTTGTTTGAATGGCATACCTTCGGGGGTGTGCAGCAGCATCGCACTGCATCCCTGGCGGATTTCTTCGGCAATCAGCCGCGCGTGCGTGGCAGCGTCGCCAGACAGCAAGACGACAAACTCCTCGCCACCACTGCGGGCGTAGACCGCATCAAACGGCCGCAACACCTTGCGCAGCACATCGGCAAAGGCCACCAGCACCACGTCTCCCGTCTGGTGGCCGTAGGTGTCGTTAACCTTCTTGAAGAAATCGAGATCCATCACCAGCAGCGCTTGTCGCGGAAACGGGCTGTCGGCCAGATGCTGGGCGGCTTTCTCGTAAAACGCGCGGCGATTGTAGAGTCCGGTCAGTTCGTCATGCATGGCCTGGAAGTACAGTTTCAGCTCGAGTTTCTCGATGAAAATGAACACGAAGGCGAGGAACTTGGCCATTTCCAGCAAGGTGGTAGCAAAATTGTGAATGGCGAGCGCGGTGCTCAGCATCTGCGCGCTATTGTCGAGGGTCAGCGCCAGGTATACGCGATAAAGCTGGCCGGCAATCAGCACCAGGATCAGGCCAGTGGCGACGCGATAGCCGGGCAGGCGGCTATTGGGTGACTTGAGCAACGTGGCCAGCGTAAGCAGGTGGAACACCAGATAGCTGGTGCTGTACAGCAGGCTACGGGCGTAAAAATAGCCATCATGATTGGGGATCAGCACCATCAGGGCCGAGGCTGACAGCATCAGGCAACTGGCGCTGGTCCACGGCAGCTTGCGGCCATCCAGCGCGCGCGCACCCAGCCAGGTCAGTGCCAGCGAGCAAAAAATCAGGATATTGCCGACATCTACCGATATCCACAGCGGGATGCTGCTTCTTAGCAAGATCAGGCAGACGCCGATAGTGGCGGTTACGCCAGCCCAACCCCACAGCTTGAGCGCCGCATCGCGCGGGTAGCGCAAGCCGATACCCAGCACCGCAAAGGTGACCAGTGCAAAGGTGCAAAACTGGGTCAGGTAGATGGTGGCAAGATCGGGGCGCATATTATCGAATGATGTCAATTTTTGATGGCGTATATTAACGAGATAAAAATGGCGCTAAAAGTAGATTTAGCGCCATTTCTTTTCGCGATTACGCCATTAATGCCTGTGCAATGCGGCCAAGTTCGTCGCTATCCAGCGAGGGTACCGTAATGATGCGGGCTTCTTGTTGATAGTGGCGGCCCTGTGCGCGCTGGTACAGCGGGTCGTAATGGCTGGCCAGCAATTCGCCCACCAGCTGCTCGAACTGGCCATCGCGCGCCATGCTTGCCCAGGCATCCAGCTGTGCCTTGCCGTGCACATTACGCAAGAATCCCAGCTGGGTCACCAGCCGCTCTGGCTCCTGCAGGTAAAAGTCATAATCCTGCAGCAGGAACTTCACTCGCTCGGCCAAGGGCACTTCGACTTGCAGGCACTCGCTGTCATGCATGGCGGCGTACAGCGCGTCCGGCAGGCTGACAAAACCGATCTTCTTGCTTTCGGCTTCGACAAACACCGGTTTGTTCACGTCAAAACCTTGCAAGGTTTGCGCGACCAGACTGTCAAAACGCTTTTGCGACGGCTGTGGCTGATCCGGCAGGCGGCCCAGCACCGAGCCGCGATGTGCGGCCAACCTTTCCAGATCCAGCACTTGTGCGCCTTGTTCGGCCAGTGCCTGCAGCAACCGGCTCTTGCCACTGCCGGTGGCACCGCTGACCACCTTGAAACGGAACTGGCCGGGCAGGGTGGCAAGGTCGGCCAGCACCTGATGACGGTAGGCCTTGTAGCCGCCTTCCAGTTGATGCGCAGCCCAGCCGATCTGCGCCATGATGATGGCCATCGAGCCGGAACGTTGGCCGCCGCGCCAGCAATACACCAGTGGTCGCCACGATTTGGGTTTGCCGGCGAAATGGTCGTCCAGATGTTGTGCGATATTGCGGGCGGCAATTGCCGCGCCGACCTTGCGCGCCTCGAATGGCGATACCTGCTTGTACAGCGTGCCGACGCGCACACGCTCTTCGTTGCTCATTACCGGGCAATTGATGGCGCCGGGGATGTGGTCTTCGGCAAATTCTGCCGGGGTGCGCACATCGATGATCTCGTCAAATTGCTGGCGCTGTGCTACGGTCGCGAGTTTGAAAAACATAGTAGGAAAGGGGCTTTAGCCATGGCGGAAATCAGATTGACGCAATTGTCGCACGGGGGCGGATGCGGCTGCAAAATTGCCCCGTCGGTATTGCAGGCGATTCTGGGCGGCGTCAAGGACAAGCTGCCCTATCCGGACCTGCTGGTCGGCGCGGAAACCAGCGACGACGCGGCCGTTTACAAACTCAACGACAGTCAGGCACTGGTGGCGACCACCGACTTCTTCCTGCCGATTGTCGATGATGCGCGCGACTTCGGCCGCATCGCCGCTACTAATGCGATTTCGGACATCTACGCCATGGGCGCGACGCCCATCATGGCGCTGGCGATTGTCGGCATGCCTGTAAACACGCTACCGGTCGAAACCATCCGCGACATCCTGCAAGGCGGCGAGTCGGTCTGCCGTGAGGCGGGTATCCCGATTGCCGGTGGCCATTCGATTGACGCGCCGGAGCCGATCTATGGCCTGGTGGTGATGGGCCTGATGCACCCGGATCAGATCAAGCGCAATTGCGATGCCAAGGCCGGCGATGTGCTGATCCTGGGCAAGGGCCTGGGGGTCGGCATCCTCGCGCAGGCGATGAAAAAAGGCCTGCTGGACGAAGCCGGCTATCAGGCGCTGATTGCCTCGACCACCCAGCTGAACAAGGTTGGCAGCGAGTTGGCCGCACTCGATAGCGTGCATGCGCTGACTGACGTCACCGGCTTTGGCCTGCTGGGCCATCTGTTGGAAATCTGTCGTGGTGCTGGCCTGGCCGCAGACGTCGATATGACCAAGGTGCCGGTGATCCGCGAGGCACAAGGTTTTGCCGAGCAGGGCATCGGTCCGGGCGCGATCGAGCGCAATCTGGCGAGCTTCGGCCACGACGTCGAACGTGCGGCCAACGTGGCCGACTGGCAGCTGCGCGTGCTGGCTGATGCCCAGACCAGCGGTGGCCTCTTGGTGGCGGTATCGCCGGAAGCGGCTGACGACGTGCTGGCGCGTTTCAAGGCGGCTGGCTTCGGCTACGCCAGCATCATCGGCTCGTTGGCCGAGGGCGAGGCGAAAGTCCGCGTGGCCTGATCCGCGCAAAAGACCGTAGCTGGAGATGTGATGTGAAAGGTTGGCCGCATGCGGCCAACCTTTTGTCTTTTCAGGGGTTATTTTTGTCAGCGGCTTCGCCTGTGATGGCGGGCGGCAATGCCGCGGTCCGACGGATGCAGCGTTGCTTTCGTCATTCACCGACAGCAAGGCGCTGTTGGCCGAATGTCAGGCGACAGGCGGTGTTTTGGCGGATACGGTGATGCCATGTTCATGAGTGATGCCGCTTTGGTGCGATGAGGTCAGTTTCGTGCCCGGTCAGGCAGCGGATGAACAAGCCAGTCGTATCGTCAAACTGCCGGAGGACGTGATGTCGCCGAGAAAATACCTGTTAATGACTACTTTGCTGCTGGGAGCTGCCATGAGTGAGGCTGGGCCGGATAAATCACTGGATAGCTGGATGCCGCTGCCAACAAGCTTGACTGCGCCACAGCAGGCACAGCTGCGCACGGTGTATCAGCTGATGCTGGCCGGCAAGCCGGACGAGGCGGAGCAAGCCCTGGCCGCCTTGCATGCCCAGAATCCGGCAGTGCAGCCCTTGTGGCTGGCCTTGCTGACCGAGCAGCAACAGTTTGCCAAGTTGCGCCAGCTGGTGGCTGCCGGCGTGCTGCCGGCCTCGCACAATAGCGCGGTGATTGCCCGTGCCTACGCCAAGGTCGGGCAGCCGGCCGTGCGTTTCGAGGCGGCACAGGGCGAGCTGGCAATGCAAGGGCATTTCATGATTGCGCTGCCGAGAGTCAGGCTGCAGCTGAATGGCCGCAGTTACTACTTTGTGCTGGATACCGGGGCCTCGCAGAGTCTGGTTACGGACAGGGTAGTCAGCGAGCTAGGCTTGCGCACTGTGCCGGATGCTGGCGTGGAGATCGACACTGCCACCGACAATGTGGTGAAGGCCGGCCTCGTGCATTTGCCGACTTTCCGGCTTGGGCCTGCCGTCGCCGAAAACCAGCTGGCGGTGGTGGTGGCACGCGATTCACTGGAGCAGCGTGTGCTTGGTCTCAACTGGTATCAGCTCGACGGCATTCTGGGCTGGCCGCTGATCAAGCAGCTGGACCTGACCATAGACTTTGCGGCCAACAAGCTGCAGATCCGGCAGCCGCAGAAGAAGGCTGGCCGCGGCAATCTGGTCTGGCTGTTTGATGACCCGATGGTGATCAGCGATCAGGCCGGCAAGCCCCGGCTGTGGTTTCTGGATACCGGTGCGGGCCGCAGCCTGATTACCGGCGAGTATCTGGATGAGAGCGAGCGGCAGGCGCTGAAGTGGGATGAAAAACAGTTTGGCGGGCTGGGTGGCAAGGGCGCGGTCGAGAAGATCGGCAAGTTTGGACCGGTTCAGATCCGTTTTCCGTCTTACACCGGGCATTTTGAACAGCTGACCGTGCGCACTGGCCATCAGGATTGCACGCATAGCCGCTGCGATGGCCGGCTGGGTGTCGATATCGCCAAAAACCGCCGCATGCATATCAATTTTCAGGCTGGCGAGTTTGATGTCAGCGAAGCGCGTTAAGACGCCGTAAGCAGGCTGGCTGTGAGCGGATGCGGCCGCCGTGCGCACATGGCGCTTGACCCGATTGTCACAAGCCGCCTACGATGGCCGGATGCTGATCGCCATTTGCACCTTCACCCGTTCGCCAGCCTGCTGTTGTCCAGCCTGGCCGGGAGAGGTGCGCGCCTGCTAGTCAGCGCCGATCACACACCTTAGCCAAGGCCGCCCGCACGCTGATGCCGGCGGCCTTTTTCATTGTCTGGACCACCGGAGTTTGCCCATGGCTTTGCAGCTTTACGATACCTGGTCGCGCAGTTTGCGCCCGTTCGAACCGATTCGTGCCGGCGAGGTCGGGCTGTATTGCTGCGGCCCGACGGTGTACGACTACGCGCATATCGGCAATCTGCGCACCTATGTGTTTGAAGACCTGCTGCGGCGCGTCTTGCAGTGGCATGGTCTGAATGTGCGCCATGTGGTCAATATCACCGATGTGGGCCATCTGGTGTCCGATGCCGACGAGGGCGAGGACAAGATGGAAAAGGGCAGCCGCAAGAGCGGCAAGAGCGCCTGGGACATCGCCGCCCATTACACGGCTGCGTTTCAGGCTGACTGGCAGGCGCTGAATCTGCTGCCGCCGGCAATCTGGTGTCGTGCCACCGAGCACATCGCCGAGCAGATTGCCGATGTCGGCAAGCTCGAGCAGGGCGGCTACACCTACCGCACCAGCGACGGCATTTACTTTGATACCAGCCGGCAGGACAGCTACGGCTATCTGGCGCGGCTGGACAAGGCAGGCTTGGCCGCAGGCCAGCGCGTGGCGATGGGTGAAAAACGCAGCCCGACCGACTTTGCCTTGTGGAAGTTTGCCGAGCCGGGCGTGCAGCGGCAGATGGAGTGGGACAGCCCGTGGGGGCGTGGCTTTCCGGGCTGGCATATCGAATGCTCGGCGATGTCGGCGCGTTATCTCGGCCACTGGTTCGACATTCACTGTGGTGGCGAAGATCACGTTGCCGTGCATCACAGCAACGAGATTGCACAGAACGAAGCCTGCCACGGTACGCGGCTGGCCAACTTCTGGCTGCATGGTGCGTTCTTGCAGCTGTCTGGCGACAAGATGTCCAAGTCGTCGGGTGACTTCTTGCGCCTGCAGACCTTGCTCGATAAAGGCTACGATCCGCTGGCTTACCGTTATCTGTGCCTGACCGCGCATTACCGCAGCCAGCTGCAATTCGACTGGGATGCGCTCGATGCCGCTGCCAAGGCGCTGCAGCGTTTGCGCCAGGCGGTGCAAGGTTGGCCGCAAGGCGGCGAAGCGGATGCGGCGACGTTGGCCGCGTTTGGCTGCGAGATCGATGCCGACCTCAATCTGCCGCGCGCGCTGGCGGTAGTGTGGGCGCTGGTGCGTGGCGAGCTGCCGCCTGAAGTCAAGCGCGCGACCTTGCTGGCACTCGATGCGGTGTTGGGTTTGCAGCTCGATCGTCCGGCACAGCCTGTCGAGCTGGCCTTGCCGGATGAAGTCAGCGCCTTGCTGGCGGCACGCAATGTGGCGCGGGCGGTGAAAGACTGGGCCGAGGCTGATCGCTTGAAAGCCGAGTTGGCCGCAGCCGGCTACGAGGTGCTGGATAGCCGCGAGGGCTCGACGCTCAAGGCTTTGCGGCCAGCCTGATCAGCTGCCCGTTGCGGTCGTCGGTGAACCACAGCGCACCGTCGGTCGTGCTGCGGATTTCCACCGGCCCGGCCGGGCCGTGCTTGCCACGCCATGGGCCGAGCAGGGTCAGCGACTTGCCTTGCGGCAGGCCGTCCTTGCCCGTACGGTAGGCAATCAGCCGCTGGCCGTTGGCGCGGTAGCCGTGCAGGCCGATGACCAGCCAGTCACGATACGCAGCCGGCGCCTTGCTGCCTTGCCACCACGTCATGCCCAGTGGTGCGCTGTGCGCGGGCAGCAGCAACCACGGTTTTTGCGTGGCTTTGCAGGCGTAACGCGGGAACTCGGGGGCGTTGACGGCGTTGTCGTAACAATACGGCCAGCCGTAGTGCCGGCCTGCTTGCAGCAGGTTCAGCTCGTCATGCGGCAGGCTGTTGTCGTTGGGCAGCTTCAGCGGGATGTGAATCGCGTCACGGCTGTTCTCGACCTGCAGGATCTGGCCTGATTGCGGGTGTACGGCAATCGCCATGCTGTTGCGCAGGCCGCGGGCGAAGATGCCCAGGTCTTGCCAGCTGCCATCGGCGCGGCGCTGGTAGTGACGCACCACACCAGCCGGATTATGGTTTTCGGCCTCGTCGCAGCGCGGCTTGCCGGCATCTTGCTGGCAGTTGTCCGAGCTGCTGCCGATATTCACGTACAGCTTGTCGCCCGCCAGGGTGAAGGTGGTCAGCGGGTGGCGTTGACGTAGCGGCAGGCGAATCACCACCTCGCGCTGCTGCGGGTTTTGCAGGCTCAGGCGCGAGATGCGGCCAACCTCACCCAGCAGAATCTGACCGTTCGCCAGCACGGCTACGCCATGCGGTCGGTCAAGGTTGCTGGCCAGCAGGCGCTTTTGCCAGCGGTCGTTTTGCGTTTCGATCAGCCACAGCCGGCCTTTGGCGGCATCCCAGCGCACCAGCTCGGTCAGTAACAGGCGGCCATCGGGCAGGCTGGCGAGACCACGCGGCAGGCTGAGACCAGAGAGGGCAATGCTGGCGCACAGGCCGGGCGCGACCGGAGCATCCAGCGCCGGCAAGCTGCCGCAGTTGGCCGCAAGCGCCAGTGGCGAGCAGGCCAGCGCGGCAATCAGCGCAAGTTGGCAGGGTGTTGCGGGCAGCATGTCAGGTGATCGCAAACCACGCCGGTGGCCTGCAGATAGGCGTAGATGATGGTGCTGCCGACAAAATTCATGCCGGCTTTTTGCAGCGCCTTGCTGATGCGGTCGGACAACGGCGTACTGGCCGGGCATTCGGTCAGGCTGGTCCAGTGATTGATTACCGCTTGGCCGTCTACGTGTGCCCACAGCCAGTTGGCAAAGCTGCCATGCTCGGCCTGCAGCGCAAGAAACACCTTGGCATTGCGGATGGTGCTGAGGACCTTGGCGCGGTTGCGGATGATGCCCGCGTCCTGCAGTAGCCGTTCGACATCGCTGTCATCCATCGCGGCCACGCGTTGCGGATCAAACTGGTGAAACACCTCGCGGTAGCGTTCGCGCTTGCGCAGCACGGTTATCCACGACAGGCCGGCTTGCGCGCCTTCGAGTATCAGCATCTCGAACAGCTTGCGGTCGTCGTGTACCGGCTTGCCCCATTCTTCATCGTGGTAGGCGACGTACAGCGGGTCGTCACCGCACCAGCCACAGCGTTTCATCGCCGTCATGGCGGTTTTCCTCGTCTTCCAGTTGCAACAGCAGGCGCAGGCGGTCGCTTTGCGCTACTTCCTGCCAGTGGCGGCCGCTCAATGCGCCTTCGAGTGCCCATAACAGATTCAGGCTGGCGGCCTGACCGCTGCGTTTGACCGCCAGATAGGCGGCTATCGCGCCGACTTCACGCAGCTTGGCCGCATCGGCAATGCCGGCAGCCTGCAGCATGCGCCAGCTGGCCGGCCCGAGATTGGGCAGTGCCGGCTCAGTCGGCTTGCCAGTGGCCACTCTTGCCGCCCTGTTTTTCCAAGAGGCGCACGCCATCAATGCGCATGCCCTTGTCGACTGCCTTCAGCATGTCGTACACCGTCAGCAGACCAGCCATCACGCCGGACAGCGCTTCCATCTCAACGCCGGTGCGGCCAACGGTTTCGCTGCGCACTTCGATATGCAGACGATATTGTTCTGGCTCGGGTGTGAAATCGACCGCAACGCGCGTCAGCGCCAGCGGGTGGCACAGCGGAATCAGCTGGGCGGTCTGCTTGGTGCCCTGGATGGCGGCGATGCGGGCGATGCCGATTACATCGCCTTTCTTGGCGTTGCCGGCCATCAGCAAGGCAAAGGTGTCCGGCAGCATGCTGATATGGCCGGTGGCGATGGCAACACGGCGGGTTTCGCTCTTGTCGCCGACATCGACCATATGTGCCTGGCCGCCTTGGTCAAAATGGGTAAGAGAGGACATGGCTTGTCTGCATTCAATGACTAGAGTTGACGATGATAGCGGCAGTGCAAAGCCTTGCCTATCAAGCTGAATGGGTATGGGATGTAATTTCTATGGAATAATGGCATCTGATTTTAATGTCAGTCATGGTGGCAAGTTGTTATGGCACAGCAAGAAAATTCAGGCGGCTACGATATCGTGATCATGCTGCCGCCGGCGGCAGATATGGCGGCCTTGCGCCACGAAGCGAAAGAGCGGCTGAGGCTAGATGACGCCCGCATCGAAAAGCTGATGGGCGTACTGGCGGAGAAGGGTGCTGCGCGCATCGGTAGCGGCGTGGCGGCGGAAAACGCCAGCAAGATTGTGGACGACTGGCGGGCGGCCGGCTTTCGGGCCGATATGAAGCTGGCGCTGGGGCTGGTGGAAAAGGCCGCGAACGACGAGCAGGGCAAGCAGACTTGTCCTGCCTGCGACCGGCTGATGCGGCCAACCCCCGAGGGTGCCTGCCCGCATTGTGGCATCGTGCTGGCCAAGTTTGACGCCAAGGCCATGGCGGAAAAGCGCATTCGCGAAGAAGAGCGACTGCGGCTGCAAAGCCGGCTGGACAGAGAGAGCCAGCAAAGCGCCGAGTCACTAAAGAAAGAGCTCGAAGCGCGTTTGCGCGAAGAAATCCGCGCCGAGCTGGCAAAGGAAATGGGCCTCGCACCGGGCAAGGGCGCCATCATGCTGGGCAAGCTGGGTATGGCCGGCAAGATCGCGCTGAGTAGTGCTTTGCTGGTAGGGGCTTTCTTTGGCGGTCACTGGCTGGGTTCGCCCGATGGCGGCAATCGTCTGACACCCGAGCAGAAATCCATGCTGGCGCAAGGTGTGCTGATGCAAGTAACGGGCGGGCAACTGCCGGTGAGTGATCCTGCCCAGCTGGAGACCTTCCTGCAGTCGCCGGCCGGTGCCGCCATGGCAGCCTCGGACGGCACATTTGCACCAGCCGGCATGCAGGCCGATAGCCGTGGCTGGCTGCTGGCCGAAATTTATGCGCGACAAGGGCAGCTGACTCAGGCCAATGCCCTGTTGCAATCGCCCAAGGATGTGCACGACCCTGCTTGGGTGAATAGCAGCCTCAGGGCGCAGGCCTGGGTGATCTCCAATGGTGGTGGTGAGGTGGCCGGCCTGGATCTGGCGCCGCTGGGCTATCTGGCCTTGCCGGAAGATCGCGTGCGCTTGCTGGGTGAGCTGGCGGTGATTCTGGCCAGTGGCGCAAAAGTCGCGCCAGCTGACTGGCGCAAGTTGCTGAATCAGGCGGATGAGCTGGGTAAAGGCTTGCCCAAGGGGGCATTGCCTGACGGTGTACTGCGTGCCCATCTGGCGCATCATGCGATGGCTCGTCTGCAAGCTGCGTCGCAGTTTGCCGCGCGCGGCCTGCGTGGTGAAGTGGAGGCGCTGTACGCAGAGCTGGATGCCAAGGCCGTAGCCTGGGGCGCGCAGGATCATCTCTTGTTGCGGCAGGTGCTGGTCGAGCTGGCGGATCTGGCTGGCCGTACGCAAAACGCCGCGGCGCAGCGTGAGGCGGTGGCCAAGCTGTTTACCAATCAGCACTGGCTGGGTGAAGTTGCCGATGTTGGCCGCATCCTGTCTTTGCCGTCCCCGCTGTGGCGTGGCCAATTTGTGTCATCCCTGCTGGCGGCTATGCCGGCGGCCAATCCTGCTGACCCGCAGCTGAATCAGACGCTGGCTCAATCGCAAGCAGGTTTGCTGGCGATCAGCGGACAAGAGCAGCTGCTGCAGTCGCAATGGCCGGGCATCGAGGCCATGCTGATGCCGTTGCCGAATGGTGCGCAGCGGGTGAAGTCGCTGGAGAATCTGCGTGATGCACTGCTGAGTGATTTCCTGCACGGTCAGCAGCAGTTTGTGCAGCGAGACAAGCGGCTGTTGATGCTGCAAAAGCGACTGTCCAGCTGAGCAAGGCCTGCCTGGCGGCAGGCCTTGTCTTGTCCAGAGCTGATTTGTCAGGCGGGTTCAGGCATTGACATCCAGCTGGGAGATCAGCCCGGCCTTGCCGTCACCGTCCAGATACACGCCGGCCTTGCGCAGCTGGGCCAGAGTCTGACCTTGCTCGTCGGCGTGGCGGAAATTGGCATCGGTGTTTTGCAGCAGCAGGGCGCTGATATTGAGGTCTTGCAGTGGGGTAAGGGTGTCTTGCCCGTCGCTGCGGCCTTGCCACATCTTGAGTCGGGCAAACAGCTCGTCGCGCTTGTCGATCAGGCCATTGCTGTCGCTATCGAGTTGGGCCAGCTCGGCAAAACCGTTGCCGGTTTGCGGGCCGAACAGTTCGCTGCGATCGTCAACTTTGCCGTTCTGATCCTTGTCCAGCACCAGCCAGCCACCACGCTGGCCCATGGCCATCGGCAGCCAGTCTTCCTTGCCATCGCCGTCCAGATCAAATCTCACCTTGGCACCGGCCAGATCGCCCGCGCTCTGGTCGAGTGTCAACATCAGCGGGTCTTTGGTGGCTGCGCCAAAATTGAATACCTCGCTCTGGCGGATTTCAAACTGGCGGCTCAGTGACACGTCCAGGCTGAAGCTCAGGTCCTTGCCGTCGGCGGTCTTGATCTGGCCATTGACGCTGAACTGCCAGCTTTCCTGCTCCTGATAGACAAACTCGCGCTCGATCCGCATGGCCAGGTCGCTGGCGCTGTCAGCATTGTTACTGCTGTCTGTATTGCTGCTGCCTTGGCTGGTCTGCTGCAATGACACGCTTTGGCTGCTGCTTTGATTGAGCGACCAGGAAATCGAGCCTTCCTGCATCTTGATACCGAAAGTGCTTTCGAGAATCTGCTTCATCAGGCTGAGGCTGGGCTTGAGTTGCTGCTCTTCGTCTATGGCTTTCTGGGCGGCGGGGCTGATGTTTACATCGTCAAGGCCGGCATTGCTGGCCGCCAGCTTGGCCGGTGGCGGGTTGGCCGCAGCGTGCTGGGCAGGCGCGGCAGCAGGGGCAGGGCGGTTGGCGTGCCAGATGCTGATTTTTTCGTTGATGTGGCTTGCCTGTTGCAGCGCATGCTGCTGCTCCATTTTCATGGCGTATTGTTCGATTTTCATGATGCTGCTCCAGCGATGACGGGCTTATACGCTTTATCGACATGACAGATGCGCGCTGGAGTTCCGGCTGAAAAAATGTTGGCAATCAAGGTGGTGACTGTTGCGTCACGGCTACGCATGGGGTGCTGGTGCTTGCTGGTGGATATCAGGTTGCTGTGAGTGCCAAATGTCTTGATATTCTGGTTTTGAAAAATTAAATGCCTCTTTGTGGCGGTGGAGTATTTGCAGAGTGCTTGTTATGCCGGCTTGTGATAATTTTATGTTTTCCCCTTGCACATCCACCACAAGAGAGAAGCTGCATCATGTTCCAGCATGTAGAAGCCTACGCCGGCGACCCGATTCTGACCCTGGTCGAGACTTACAACAAAGACACCCGCAACCCTAAAGTCAATCTGGGCATCGGCCTGTATTACGACGAAGAAGGCCGTATCCCGCTGCTGCCTTCGGTGCAGAAGGCCGAAGCGCGTCGCGTAGCCGAAGCCGGTCCGCGCAGCTACCAGCCAATGGAAGGTGCGGCCAACTACCGTACTGCCGTGCAGCAGCTGCTGTGGGGTGCCGAGCACGAGGCGGTGAAGGCTGGCCGGATTGCTACCATCCAGACTATCGGCGGCTCCGGCGCGCTGAAAATCGGTGGCGATCTGCTCAAGCGCTACTTCCCGCAGTCCGAAGTGTGGGTCAGTGCGCCGACCTGGGATAACCATCGCGCGATGTTCGAAGGTGCCGGTTTTGCCGTGCATGATTACCCGTACTACGATGCGGCCACCGGTGGCGTGAAGTTTGACGAGATGATCGCCTGCTTCAACCAGCTGCCAGCCAAGACCATCGTGCTGCTGCATCCGTGCTGTCATAACCCGACCGGTGTCGATCTGGATCAGGCGCAGTGGGAGCAGGTGGTCGAGGTGGTGAAGGCGCGTGATTTGTTGCCATTTATGGATATCGCCTATCAGGGCTTCGGCGACAGTCTGGAAGAGGATGCTTTCGCCATCCGCGCGATGACGGCTGCCGGTGTGAGCTTCGTGGTCAGCAACTCCTTCTCCAAGAATCTGTCGTTCTACGGCGAGCGCTGTGGCGGCTTGTCGGTAGTATGCGCCAATGCCGAAGAGGCCGGCCGCGTACTGGGCCAGATGAAGGCGACTGTGCGTCGCAATTACTCCAGCCCGCCGACTCATGGCGGCCAGGTGACCGCCATCGTGATGAACGATGCCGCTCTGCGCGCCGAGTGGGAAGGCGAAGTGACCGAGATGCGCGTACGCATCAAGGCCATGCGTCAGAAGCTGTATGAAGTGTTGGCCGCAAAAGTGCCGGGCCGTGATTTCAGCTACTTCATCAAGCAGCGCGGCATGTTCAGCTATACCGGCCTGACGCCGGAGCAGGTTGATCGTCTGCGTGAAGAGTTTGCCGTGTACCTGGTGCGCTCCGGCCGTATGTGCGTGGCTGGCCTCAATACCCGCAATGTCGAGTATGTTGCCGATGCGATGGCCGAAGTGCTGAAAGGCTAAGCTTGCTGCTCGAAAAAAAAGCCCCGCTGTGCGGGGCTTTTTTTATCGACTGCGCTCGCGGGATTGTTGCTGCCAAAGCTGGATGTATTTTGGCAGCAGCGTTGCCATGACATTCTGCTCGGTCAGTTTTTTCATCGCGAGGGTGATCTGCTGGCTCAGCTGATCCTGATTGCAGCCGGAGTTCAGGCTCATGGTCAGGTACAGCTTTTCGCTGCTGACCGGTGCGGCAATGGTCTTGATATTGTTGATGCCCATACTGGCCGCGTAGGCATAGCCGGGCGCATCTTCATAGATCAGATAATCGGCGCGGCCAAGCTGCAGCATCTTCATGGCGTTTCTGACGCTGCCGACTTGCTGGATCATGAGATTGTGCGCGGCAAACTGATCAAAAGCCTGGCCAAAGCTGTTGTTGACCACGGTAATGCCTTCAAGGCCGATCAAGTCGTGCCAGCCGCGATAGTCGATCTTACTGTTCTGGCCAACCCAGACCAGCGATTGCGTATCGTGGATCGGCGGATTGATATAGCGCAGATACTGCAGGCGCGGCTGGGTCAGGAAAGCACCGGCAATCAGGTCGATGCGGCCAACCCTTGCGGTCTCCTGCACCCGTCCCCATGGCCCGACGTAGCGGGTCTCGATCGGGATGCCGATTTCCTTGGACAGCAATTGCATCAGCTCGGCATTTGCGCCGATCAGCACACTATCGTTGCCCGGGCTTTGCCACAGGAAGGGCGGGTACTCGGGGTTGCCCGAGGCAATCAGCTTGCTGCATTTGGCAGTCGCTGCGGCGACAGTGCTACTGCCCAGAATCAATAGTGCGGTTGCCAGAAGGGCGGCAACAGTCTTGCCAGATTTCATAAGCCACTCTGCGGTGAATAGGGGCGGACACGTCAGGATTCAGGTCTTGTTGGCATGGACGGGCTGGCGCAGGCAGGCTGCGGCTTTGTCGAGGCCTTCAGTACTCAGGCTGAACATCCGGTTTTGCATGATTTTTTGAATCATGTCGACCGATTGATAATAGCGCCATTCTGTTTCTGGCAGCGGGTTGATCCAGGCAGCCCTGGGGAATTGTGCCAGTATCCGCTGCAGCCAGACTTGACCTGACTCTTCATTCATGTGCTCTACGCTGCCACCGGGGTAGGCAATTTCGTAAGGGCTCATGCAGGCGTCGCCGATGATCAGCAGTTTGTAATCGCTGCCATAGGTATTCAGCATGCTGCTGGTCGGGGTGGTTCTGTCGTGCCTGCGCTGGTTTTCCTGCCATAGCGACTCATAGGGGCAGTTGTGGAAGTAATAGAATTCCAGATGCTTGAATTCCAGCCGGATGGCGCCGAACAGGGCTTCGCAGGCGTGGATATGGTCATCCATCGAGCCGCCGATATCGAACAGCACGACCAGTTTGGTGCTGTTATGCCTTTCCCGTTCCATCGCCAGTTTCAGCATGCCGCCATTGCTGGCGGTGTCGCGTATGGTCTGCGGCAGGTTGAGAACTTCGCTGGCGCCTTCGCGAGCAAACTCGCGCATGCGGCGCAGCGCCATTTGCAGATTGCGCTTGTTCAGGCGCGCCTCGCCATCCAGATCGCGAAATTCGCGCTTGTCCCAGACCTTGACCGCACGCCGATGGCGCGAGCCATCCTGGCCGATGCGGATGCCGGCCGGATTGTAGCCGTAGGCGCCAAACGGGCTGGTGCCGCCGGTGCCTATCCACTTGTTGCCGCCCTGGTGACGTTCGTGCTGTTCGGCCAGGCGCTGGCGCAAGTTGTTCATCAGCTCTTGCCACGGCAATGCATTCAGCTGCTGCTTCTCTTCTTCACTCAGATACTTCTCGATCTGCTTGCGCAGCCATTCTTCCGGAATGGCGGTTTGCAGGTCTTCGAGCTCCAGCGCAAGGCCTTGCGTGCAATGGGCGAAGACGCGATCGAAGCGGTCAAAGTGCTGTTCGTGCTTGATCAGCACCGTGCGTGACAGGTGATAAAAATCGTCCAGCGAGCCGGTGCCAAGATCATGGGACAAGGCCTCGAGCAGAGTCAGGTGTTCGCGTATCGAAACCGGAATGCCGGCTTGGCGCAGTGCATGCAAAAAAGGCAGAAACATGAGGCGGAAAATGTAGGCAACGAGGCGCAGCTTATCATGTTGGCCGCAAGGTTGCAGGCGGCTGGCAGCCCGTCCGTTGCACTGTTCATTTGATATCTGCGTGCTATACTGGCCGCCTGTTTGGTTGTCCTGCCAGTAATGCTGGCCGTATTGCCAGTTTTATTCAGTCAGGTTTACTCCGGAATCGGTGCGGAAGACCTTGAGCCGCGTGGCTCAGGCCGGTGCTTCTGCCTGCAATCTCAGGTTAATCTCCCACCCCTTTCATCTAAGGATTGGACATGCAAGTACAATTGGAAACACTGAGCGGCCTCGAGCGTCGCATGAATATTGCATTGCCTAAGGCAGCTATCGACACCCAGATCGCCGAGCGCCTGAAGCGCGTTGCTCGCTCCGCCAAGATCCAGGGTTTCCGTCCAGGCAAAGCTCCGGCCAAGATCGTTGAGCAGCAGTATGGTTTCCAGATTCGTGAAGAAGTACTGGGCGAACAGGTTCAGCAGAGCTTCTACAAGGCCGTTGTCGAACAGAAGCTGCGCGTAGCCGGCTACCCGCGCTTTGAAGCCGCCGAAGGCGAAGCTTCCGAAGAAGAGTTCAAGTTTGCTGCCGTATTCGAAGTTTACCCGCAGATCGTGGTAGGCGAGCTGGCTGGCAAGGAAATCGAAAAAGCTTCTACCGAAGTGACTGATGCCGAGATCGACAAGACCATCGACATCCTGCGCAAGCAGCGTACCCGTTTCAACCGCGTTGAGCGCGCTGCTGCCGAAGGCGACCGCGTCATCATCGACTTCAAGGGTACCATCGACGGCGTGGCCTTCGAAGGCGGTTCCTCCGATAACTTCCCGTTTGTTGTGGGTCAGGGCCAGATGCTGGCTGACTTCGAAAACGGCGTTAAAGGTCTGAAAGAAGGCGAAACCGCTACCGTGACCGTAGCCTTCCCTGAGGACTACCACGGCAAGGACGTAGCCGGCAAAACTGCTGCCTTCGAAATCACCGTGAAGAACGTGGCTGAAGCCGTTCTGCCGGAAATCAACGAAGAGCTGGCCAAACAACTGGGTATCGCTGATGGCGATATCGAGAAAATGCGTGCTGAAATCCGCAAGAACGTCGAGCGTGAAGTGAAGCGTCGCCTGACCGCCCGCAACAAGGAAGCTGTAATGCAGGCGCTGCTGGATGCTACTCCGATCGATCTGCCTAAGGCACTGGTCGAGCTGGAAGTTGGCCGCCTGATGGACCAGGCTCGTCAGGATCTGGCGCAGCGTGGCATGAAGGTCAGCGATCTGCCGCTGCCGGCCGACCTGTTCACCCAGCAAGCCGAGCGCCGTGTGGCTCTGGGCCTGATCCTGGCTGAAGTGGTATCCGCCAACCAGCTGGAAGCCAAGCCCGAGCAAGTGAAGGCACTGGTTGAAGAGTTTGCCGACAGCTACGAGCAGCCGTCCGACGTGGTGCAGTGGTACTACGACAGCCCAGAGCGTCTGGAAGGCCCGACTTCCATGGTTCTGGAAGACAACGTGGTTGAATTTGTGCTGTCTCGTGCCAATGTTGTCGAGAAGGAACTGTCGTTTGATGCCCTGATGGCAAACAACGGCTGATATTGAACGATTACCGGAGAGGTCGATGAATTCGATGATTGCACCGCAAAATTTGGGGCTGGTGCCCATGGTGGTGGAGCAGAGTGGTCGTGGCGAGCGCGCCTATGACATCTTTTCCCGCCTGCTGAAGGAACGCATCATTTTCCTGGTAGGGCCAGTCACCGATGAGTCGGCCAATCTGGTGGTTGCTCAGATGCTGTTTCTGGAGTCGGAAAACCCGGACAAGGATATCCATCTGTATATCAATTCTCCGGGCGGCTCCATTACCGCCGGCATGTCGATTTACGACACGATGAACTTCATCAAGCCGGACATCTCCACGCTGTGCATTGGCCAGGCGGCCAGCATGGGTGCCTTCCTGCTGTCGGCAGGTACCAAGGGCAAGCGTTTCAGCCTGCCGCACAGCCGTGTGATGATTCACCAGCCGCTGCTGTACGGTGGCGGTCTGAGCGGTCAGGTGACCGATATCGAGATCCACGCTCGCGAGCTGGTCAAGACCAAGCTGCTGATGAACGAGCTCTTGGCCAAACATACCGGCCAGCCGCTGGAGCAGATCCAGGCGGACACCGAGCGTGACAATTTCATGTCTGCCGAACAGGCAATGGCCTATGGTCTGGTAGACAAGGTGCTGACTTCGCGCGGCGAAGCAGCCTAAGCGGGATAGGAATAATGGCTGAAAAGAACAGCGACAAATTGCTGTACTGCTCATTCTGCGGCAAGAGCCAGCATGAAGTGCAGCGCCTGATTGCCGGTCCGCAGGTTTACATCTGCAATGAATGTGTTGATCTGTGCACCGACATCATTCGTGAAGAGCTGCAGGCCAAGATCGGCGAGAACGCTGATGGCACCGGTAATGGCCAGCGCCTGCCGACGCCGCAGGAAATCCGCGCAACGCTGGATCTGCACATCATCGGTCAGGAAGCTGCCAAGAAGACCCTGTCGGTGGCGGTGTACAACCATTACAAGCGTTTGTACAACCCGCCGGCAGAAGGCGATGTCGAGCTGACCAAGAGCAATATCCTGCTGATCGGCCCGACCGGCTCCGGCAAGACCTTGCTGGCGCAAACTCTGGCCAAGCTGCTGGATGTGCCGTTCGTGATTGCCGATGCCACTACACTGACCGAAGCCGGTTATGTGGGCGAGGATGTCGAGCACATCATCCAGAAACTGCTGCAGAAGTGTGATTACGATCCGCTGAAGGCGCAGCGTGGCATCGTCTACCTCGACGAGATCGACAAGATTGCCCGCAAGTCGGAAAACCCGTCCATCACCCGCGATGTATCGGGCGAGGGCGTGCAGCAGGCCTTGCTGAAGCTGATCGAAGGCACGGTTGCCTCGGTACCGCCGCAAGGTGGCCGCAAGCATCCGAACCAGGAATTCATCCAGGTTGACACCACCAACATCCTGTTCATTTGCGGTGGCGCATTTGACGGCCTGGACAAGGTGATTCGTCGTCGTTCCGAAAAGGGTGGCATCGGCTTTGGCGCCGAAGTAAGCTCGCGTGAAGACGGCAAGTCGCTGACCGAGCTGTTCCAGGATGTCGAGCCGGATGACCTGATCAAGTTCGGCCTGATTCCGGAACTGATCGGCCGTCTGCCGGTAGTGGCGACGCTGGAAGAGCTGGACGAAGAAGCGCTGGTCAACATCCTGACCCAGCCGAAGAATGCGCTGATCAAGCAGTACCAGCGCCTGTTCTCGATGGAAGAGGTTGAGCTGGAAGTGCGCCCGTCGGCGCTGCGCCTGATTGCCAAACAGGCAATGATCCGCAAGACCGGTGCGCGTGGCCTGCGTTCGATTCTCGAGCGGGCCTTGCTCGATACCATGTACGAACTGCCGTCGATGGACAATGTGGTCCGCGTGGTGGTCGACGAGAAGGTTATCGAGAAGGGCGACAAGCCGCTGTTCATCTATCAGGATGGCAAGGCAGAAGCCGAGTCGGCCTGATCGACAAGAGTGGTTTGCAAATAAAAAAGGGTGCCTAGGCACCCTTTTTTATTTGCCGGCAGATCTGGCTGTTGGCGTGGCAGCTTGCTGGCGCAGGTAGTCGAGCAAGCCTGCTGCGGCCAACCTTTGCCGTGCGGGCAAATGATTCAGCAAAAAGGCATGCTGCATCGGCAGCGTGCCAATGCCGCGCAAACGGCAATAGTTTTCGAGTTCCAGCGGATACAACAGGGTGGCGTCACTTTCCAGCGCATCCAGATACATGCGTGCCAACAGGCGGCGCTCGGCGGCATAAGCCGGCGACAGGGTGGGGTCGCAAGCCAGCGCCAGCAGACTGACAAGGTTGGCCGCACGCCGGGTAATCATCATTGCCACCAGTTTGCGGCCAAGACGCAAGGCATATACCTGGCAGTCCGCGTCCTGCATGCAGTAATCAAGGAAACCCGGTAAATACTGGCGCATGGACTTGATCTGGCTCTGGCTGCTCAGCCAGTGCAGCCGTGCAAGATCGTCTTCGTCCAGCAGTGTTTTGCCAAGCAGCTGGCAGTCATCATTGCTCAGTGTCAGGTCGTGCCGCAGATAAAGATTGTTACTCGTATGCAGCTCGGTGGCATTGGCTGCGTGCATGGCACCGGCGGCTGCCAGCTGCCAGCCCTGATTGGCCAGTTGAGTGCACAAGGCCGGTTGCAGCTGCGGATGCAGATGGCGCAGCACCAGCGGCAGACCATCCTGCGTCTCGATATGAGCAGCAGTCAGCAGCGGCAGATGACGGACAAGCGCATCTGAATGCAAATCAGGCCCGGCCAGCGGGCTATCCAGCAGGATGCTGCGATCCAGGCGGCTGGCAGTACAAATGGCGGCCAGCGCTTCGCGATCGCTGCCGGAGGGTGCCAGCATTAACAGCTCGGCACGCAGGCTGAAGCGCGGGCTGTCCAGCTCACTGAAAGTATCCTGTCGCGCGGATAGCAAACGTTGGCCGCCAATATCGCAGGCAAGCCGGGTCAGCAGGCCGTTCTTGTAGAGCTTGCTGCTGTCGCCAATCGCTTCGACACGGGCTTGTGTCCCGTGCAGGGGGTGACGGGGCGGAGGTGGGGTGTGAGCACTCATCCCGCCATGATTGCGCTAACCGATGGCGAACGTATGACGGTTTGGTTGCGTGCACATGACAGTGCAGAGTGAGCGGGTGCGGAATTGTTAGCGGGTTTGTCCTGGCTCAATTAAGTCCCTTGTAAATCATTACGTCAATTGATACGCTAACAATAATTACTTTCGTTTAGCGGTGTAAAAATGCCAGAAAAATCCAACAAATTGGCAGATCCTGCAATCAAACCTTTGCATCAACTGGCCAAGGGCGCAGTGGTACAGGTGCATGAACTGCTGGAAGCAAGCGTTTTTGGCGAGATGGATCAGCATGTCAGCCTGCGTCTCAAAGAGCTTGGCTTTCTGCCAGGTGCCGTGCTCAAGGTGATCGGCTTTGGTTTGTTTGGCACCGACCCGGTTGCGGTCAGCATCAATGGCACCAAATTTGGCCTGCGCCGTGATGAAGCCGCCAAGATCATGACCCGTCCGGTGAGCGCCGCATGAGCGCGGGGCTGCGCTTTGCGCTGATCGGCAACCCCAATTGCGGCAAGACCGCACTGTTCAACAGTCTGACCGGCTCTCGCGCCAAAGTAGCGAACTACGCCGGCGTAACGGTCGAGCGCCGCAGCGGCCCGTTAGCGCTGACAGGTGGCGCGGCCGAGCTGATCGACCTGCCGGGCACTTATAGCCTCTATGTGGCCTCGCCTGACGAACAGGTCGCACGGCGCGTGATTCTGGGCGAAATGGCCGGCGAGGTGCGCCCCGATGTGCTGGTGGCGGTAGTGGACGCCAGCAATCTGCGCCTTGGCCTGCGTCTGGTGCTCGAACTGCAGCAGCTGGGCCAGCCGATGTTGCTGGTACTCAATCTGGCCGATGTGGCGCGTAGTCGTGGCGTGGTGATCGACACTGCCATGCTGTCGCAGCAGCTGGGCATGCCGGTGGTCGAGACTATCGCCGTGCGCAAGAACGGTTGTCAGGACTTGCTGGCCGCCATGCAGGAGGTGCAGGACAGAGGTGTTGATCGCAACACGGCAACCCTGGTTCTGCCCGAGCGTCAGGACAGTATCGAGGCGGCGTATGGTCGGGTCGAGCAGCTGATAGACCTGTGCGTCAGTGGCTCTTCGCAAACGCCAAAGTGGCAGGACAAGCTAGACAGCATCGTCATGCATCCGGTGTTGGGTCTGCTGATACTGGCGTTGACCCTGCTGATGATGTTTCAGGCGGTGTTTGCCTGGGCGGCACCGGTGATGGATGGCATTGATGCCGGCATCGGCTGGCTGGGCGAGAGTGTGGGCGGCTTGTTGCCGGCCGGCATCCTGCATGACTTTGTGGTGGATGGGCTGATTGCTGGCGTGGGCGGCGTGCTGGTTTTCCTGCCGCAGATCATCATCCTGTTTGCCTTCATTCTGGCGCTCGAAGACTCCGGCTATCTGCCGCGCGCGGCTTTCCTGCTAGATCGGGTGATGCGTGGCGTCGGCCTGTCCGGCCGCTCGTTCATCCCGATGCTGTCGAGCTTTGCCTGCGCGGTGCCCGGTATCATGGCCACCCGCAGCATTGCCGACCCGAAAGAGCGGCTGGTTACCATTCTGACAGCCCCGCTGATGACCTGCTCGGCGCGGCTGCCGGTGTACGCGCTGGTGATCAGCGCCTTCATCCCGCAGCAAACCGTGTGGGGAATGTTCAATCTGCAAGGTCTGGTGCTGTTTGCACTGTATGTGGCCGGTATTGCCAGTGCCGCGCTGGTGGCGTGGGTGGTGCGCAAGAAGCAATCAGCCGAAGCGGCATTTCCCTTGTTGCTTGAGTTGCCGAATTATCGCTGGCCCAATCTGTATCACTTCCTGCTGGGCTTGCGCGAGCGGGCGTGGATCTTCCTGCGCCGCGTCGGTACCGTGATTCTGGCCTTGTCCATCGTGCTGTGGTTTCTGGCGACCTTTCCGCATGCGCCGGCCAATGCCACGCTGCCGGCCATCGAGTACAGCTTCGCCGGCATGCTGGGCAAGTTCATGCAGCCCTTGTTCGAGCCGTTGGGTTTCAACTGGCAGATGTGTATCGCGCTGATTCCGGCGATGGCCGCGCGCGAAGTGGCCGTCAGTGCGCTGGCGACGGTGTACGCGGTTGGCGGCGAGGCGGCGCTGGGTACGGCACTGGCGCATGACTGGGGTCTGCCGGTGGCGCTCGCCTATCTCGCGTGGTTTGTCTACGCACCACAATGCCTGTCGACCATTGCCGTGGTGCGCCGCGAGACCAACTCGCGCCGTGCAACCGTGATGTTCACGACGCATCTGTTCGTGCTCGCTTATCTGGGGGCCTTGCTGGTGCACCAGTTGTCAGCGGGCTGGCTCAAATAAGCCTTGCTCAGGAAAGGAATCGAGATGAGTGAAACATTGCAAATGGCCATCGTCGGCCTGATCGGCGCGGTGGCGGTGCTGTATCTGCTGAGGCGCTATCTGCCCAAACGGCGCGAAGCCGCGTCGGCTTGCGGCAGTTGCAGCAAGTGCAAGGGCGGCAGCTGTCATTAGCCATCCGCTGTTTAACGCCGCAAGGGCCTGTCTTTGACAGGCCCTTGCGCTTTTGTGGCTGGACAAGTTGGCCGCAATCTCTTAAAACCACCGCTTTGCATCTTGTCAGACAGTCATGAAAAAGAAGTCATCGCCGACGCCATGCCCTTGCGGCCAACCTTTGGCTTATGAAGCTTGCTGTGGTCGCTATCACGCCGGTGCTGCCGTGCCGACGGCCGAGGCGCTGATGCGCTCGCGTTACACCGCCTATGTGCAGGGTAATGAAGCGTATCTGCTGGCCAGCTGGGCCAGTGCCACGCGCCCGCCAGTGCTGAATCTGGCCGAAGATCCGGTCAAGTGGCTGGGTCTGGACATCGTTGGCCGCGAAGCGGGTGCTGAGGCGGACAGCGAAGGCGTGGTCGAGTTTGTCGCACGTTACAAGGCTAGCGGCCGCGCGCTGAAGCTGGCCGAGCGCAGCCGTTTCATTCGCGAAGATGGTCAGTGGCGCTATCTGGATGGCGAGATCGGCTAAAGCATGAACAAGCAGGTGATGGTGCTCGGCGCGGGCGTGGTGGGCGTGACCAGCGCCTGGTATCTGGCGCAGCGCGGCTTTCGCGTGACGGTGCTTGAGCGTCAGTCGCAGGCGGCGATGGAAACCAGCTTTGCCAATGGCGGGCAGATTTCGGTGTCGCATGCCGAGCCGTGGGCCAATCCGCGTGCGCCGTGGCAGGCGCTGCGCTGGCTGGGCAAGGAGGACGCGCCGCTGCTGTTTCGGCTGCGTGCTGACGCCGCGCAATGGCGCTGGACCTGGCAATTCCTGCGCGAATGCCGCGCCAGCCGCTATCGTGCCAATATCCCGCATATCGTACGGCTGGCGCTGCATAGCCGCGAATGCCTGAAGCAGCTGCGCCAGCAACTGGCGCAGCACGGCGGCCTGCATTATCACCAGCTCGAGCGCGGCATCCTGCACATTTACACCAATACCGCGGCCTATCACAAAGGTCTGGCAGCCGCACAA
The DNA here is from genome assembly GCF_979366295.1 of Vogesella lacus. Lineage (NCBI taxonomy): Bacteria > Pseudomonadati > Pseudomonadota > Betaproteobacteria > Neisseriales > Chromobacteriaceae > Vogesella > Vogesella lacus. The sequence continues at coordinate 53,795 of NZ_CEETQT010000001.1, read as the reverse complement.
TTGCTGGTGGCGCAGGGCTGCGAGCGGCGACCGCTGAATGCCGCCGAATGCGTGGCCACCGAGCCGGCGCTGGCGGCGATAGCGGACCGGCTGGTGGGCGGCGACTTCACCTGTGCCGACGAGTCGGGTGATGCGCATGTGTTCAGCCGGGAGTTGGCCGCACGCTGTCGCGAGGCCGGCGTCGAGTTCCGCTTTGATTGCGAATTTGCACGGCTGGAACATCAGCGTGGCCGCATCGTAGCCGTACACACGGTGGCGGGCGAGCGGCTGGTGGCCGACGAATTCGTACTGGCGGCCGGCAGCTACAGTCCGGACTTGCTGCAAGACCTTGGCGTGCGCCTGCCGCTGTATCCGGTGAAGGGCTATTCGGCAACCTTCAGCCTTGGCGCGGACAGTATCGCGCCGCAGGTCAGTCTGATTGATGACGAATACAAACTGGTGTTCTCGCGCCTGGGCGATCGCCTGCGGGTGGCCGGCACCGCCGAGATCAACGGCTTTGACCGCAGCCTGAATCCGGTGCGTTGCCGCTTGCTGGAGGCACGCAGCCGCGAGCTGTTTCCGCAGCTAAATGATCGTGCACCGGTCGAATTCTGGGCCGGCCTGCGCCCGGTGACACCCTCGGCGATTCCGTATATCGGCCGCCATGCTGCGGCCAACCTGTGGCTGAATACCGGCCACGGCACACTGGGCTGGACCATGGCTTGCGGCAGTGCCGATATTCTGGCCGCACGACTGTGTGGCGAAGACGCGCTGCCGGGCTTTCTCTACGCCGAGCAGCGTTAGTCTTGCTGACAATTTGCGTGGCGGAGTTTACAGTCAGCCGATGAACGACTGTTTGAATCCTGCCATGAATCCCGTTGCCGAAGATCAGCCCCGCCTGCTTGCCGACCTCGAAACCTTGCGCCAATTGGCGCAGCCTGCAGACCTTGCTACGCGCCGGCGCTGGCTCGCCGGCCTTGCCAGCATGCTTCAGCAACATCAGCAAGAATGGGTAGCCGCGGTGGCCGCCGACTTTGGCCAGCGCAGCAGTGTCGAAACCCGGCTGGCCGAGCTGTTTCCGGCGCTCGAAGGCGTAAAACTGGCGCGACGTAAACTGGCGCGCTGGATGCGGCCGCAGCGGCGTGGCGTGTCACACTGGTTCTGGCCGGCGCGTGCCGAGGTGCGGCCGCAGGCGCTGGGCGTGGTCGGCATCATGGTGCCGTGGAATTACCCGATTTTCCTCGCCATCGGCCCGCTGACTTCGGCGCTGGCGGCCGGCAATCGCGTGATGATCAAGATGTCCGAGCTGTCGCCACACAGCGGGGCCTTGCTGCAGCGCCTGTGCCGGCAATATCTGGGCGAGGATGTGGTGCGCGTCTACAACGGCGATGTGACGCTGGCGCAGGCTTTTGCCGGCTTGCCTTTCGACCATCTGCTGTTTACCGGCTCGACCAGCGTTGGCCGCAAGATCATGCAGGTGGCTGCGGCCAACCTGGTGCCGGTGACGCTGGAGCTGGGCGGCAAATCGCCCTTGCTGGTCAGCAAGGGTTTTGATCCGGCACGCGCGGCGGCGGCGATTGTCGCCGGCAAGTTGCTTAATGCCGGTCAGACCTGCGTGGCACCCGATTATCTGCTAGTGCACGAGGATGATCGTGCCGCGCTGCTGGCGGAGATCGGACGGCAAGCCTTGCAGGCTTATCCGACTGTTGCGGCCAACCCTGACTACAGCGCCATCATCAGTGACGGCCATTATCTGCGCCTGTGTCAGTGGCGCGATGAAGCCAGGGCCGCGGGCGCGCGCATTACCGAGCTGACCCGTGATGATGCAGCGGCGCTGGCGGCCAGCCGCAAGCTGCCGCTGACGCTGGTTGAGGATGCGCCTGACAATTGCCGTTTGCTGCAGGACGAGATTTTCGGGCCGCTGTTGCCGATAATCAGCTATCGTGATCTGGCGGGCGCGCTGGCTTATATCAATGCCCGGCCGCGGCCGCTGGCGCTGTATCTGTTCAGTGGCAGCCGCCGCGAGATCGAGCAGGTCTTGCAGCACACCCACGCCGGCGGGGTAACGGTCAACGATACCTTGCTGCATGTGGCGCAAGATCAGCTGCCGTTTGGCGGCATCGGCGCCTCGGGCATGGGGCATTACCACGGCTACGAGGGCTTTGTGACTTTCAGCAAGCTCAAGCCGGTGTTTTACCAGTCAAGGTTGGCCGCAACGGCTTTGACCCGTGCGCCGTATGGAAAGGTGGTGAACTGTCTGCTGCGGCTGATGTTGGGGCGCTGATTGCGTGTGGTGATGTGGCAAAAAATGCCGCCCGAAAGGGCGGCATTTTTCGTCCGGCACTCAGCGTTTGCCGGGTGCTGACTTACTGCGGTTGCGCATCAGGCGTTACCAGCTCGAGCTGGGCTTGCTTGATACGACTGTCGGCGGCCAGCCGGGTCTGCAGTTGCTGCAGATCGGCACCGGCCGGTGCGGCCAACAGCAGGATACCGCCCGAGCGGTGCTTGATGGTGAAGCCGTAGGTCTTGAACACGGCTGCCTCGTCGGCAGGTTTGGCCAGACGCAGCAAGACATTGCCATTGACAGTGGATGCCACCAGTTCGCCTTGTGCCAGCAGCACATCGCCACGCGCGAGGCCGGCGTTGAGGCTGCGTGCACTGCGGGTGTTGACGCCGTTTTGCTGGGTCGGCTTGGCCGTCTGCTTGTAGAAGGTCTTGCCGTTAACCACGACCGGCGTGCCGCTCGGAGTCAGGTTAGGGTTGGCGATGGCCGGTGCCGCCAGGGCGAACAGGGCGATCAGGGTCAGGGTTTTCATTGTGCGCTCCGATGGCCGATAAAGCGGATCGACCAGTTGACCAGGCTGCCGCTGGCGTTGTTCAGGGTGACGGTCTGGGCGGCATTGCTGCCAGCCTGGGTGGTGTACTGGTAGGTGCCGCCATTGGTGTCAATCACGCGCAGCGTCCACACGCCACGCGCCGGCTCGCCGTAAAACTGGTTGGACAGCAGGCGATGCTTGTTGAAACCGCGGGTCTCGCCAACCATGTGGTTGCGCGGTGTCATCAGTACCGAGCGGGTGCCGGACGGCGAGATCAGCTCGACGGCCAGATCGTTGACGCGGCGATGCGTCGCATCCACCAATACCTGTACCGCCTCGACAGTCAGGTCTTCGTTGTAGGTATAAGTGCTGGACAGACCGTTGACATTGGCGTCCGGAATCGCGCGGTTAACCGTGGTGCGGGTCCAGGCTGTCTGTACCTGTGCCGGCAGCGGCGTGTAGTTCTGCGCCAGATTCACCGCACGGTCAACATCAACCAGACCAAAGCCGTAGAACTGGTGGAAGGGCAGGCCGGCAGCATTGTTCTGCCAGGCCGGAATGGCTTGGTAAGTCTGGCTGACGCCGGTCAGCGAGGCGAAGCTGAGATTGATGGCTGCGCGGTTGGCATCTACCTGGCGTGCGGTGCGGATCAGGATATTGCGCACATCACGCGAAGTCAGGTTGGGGTTGGCCGACATCACCACCGCTGCTGCACCGGAGGTGGCCGGAGCGGCAGACGAAGTGCCGTTCATTACGCCGTTGTAGTCGCAGTTCAGGTCGAGTGCGCCGCCACCATGCAGGGTGTTGGCCGAGACGGCGGTGTTGACGTTATAGCCACGGGCGCAACCGCGCAGGTCGGTAGTCACCATCGCCGGCGAGGTGGTGCCGTATTCGCCGCCCGGGGCGGTCAGCAAGACATTGCTGCCGACCGAGCTATAGGACGAACGCACACCGCTGGCATTCAGCGCCGATACAACCAGGTTCCAGTAATTGCTGTTGCCCGGGTCGATGTTGGCATTCTGGAATGGCAGACCGTTATTGCCGGAGACACCGGACAGGCGATTGCCGCCAGAGCTGATGCGGGTGTAGCCGTTGCCGGCGGATTTCACATACAGGCCACCGCGACCGGCGTGACTGAGACGGGTGACATCTTCATACAGCTGCTCGCGCAGGGCGAGGGTCAGGTCGCTGCTGACATCGCCGCTGCGGGAAACCGTAGGGCTGCCGCCGTAGCTCTGGTTGAAGACGCGGCTGGCGTTTACGCCATTGGGCAATGGGTCACCACTCTTGCGGCCGTGGGCATGGAGGAAGGATTCGTTGTCCTGTGCGTCCAGATAGTTGTAGCCCTTGAGGCGGGCAGAAGGTGCCACGCCACGGCCGCCGAGATTGTTGTAGGCCACTGCGGCGGCAATGCCACCGACACTTGTGCCGTGTGACGCGGAGGCAGCGGTGGGCGTCGGGTCGGCGGTATTGGTCAGGAAGTTCCACGAGCCGGCCACGATATTGCCTGCCAGGTCGGGATGGGCGATTTCCAGGCCGTCATCAATGATGGAAATGGTCACGCCGCTGCCCAGGATGTTGCGGGTGTGGCTGGCTGCCAGATTCAGGTCAATGCCGGCGACACCGGCACTGCCGGAAAACGCGGTCTGGCCGGTATTTTTCAAGAACCATTGCTGGTTGGCCAGCGGATCGCCAGCCGGGAGTGGTGTATTGGCCAGTGCGCTCTGGGCCGTCAGTGCAGCCAGCGCCAGGGCGACGGCCATGCCAGTTGAATGTGGTTTCATTCTTTCCTCTATTTTGAGTGTTGTATGCACATTGACAATGTGCGCAATCAGATTAGAGTTTTATGGCGAATGTAGGCAATCAAATTCCAAGATTAACCTATAGAAATAACATTTAAATTTAAATTTATATGTTTTAAATTATTGATCGAAAAGAAAAATTAATGACGTAAACATTAATGAGAATTGATGCAAATATACACATCATAAAATTGTGAAGCGGGCGCAAGGGTACTGCGGCCTGAGACGGGCAGGCAGATTCAGGGGGTAGGCTCGGCAGAGGTGCTCATCCGAGCCCCGGCAAAGGGCTAATGTTGCCACTTGCTGCACTGCGATGTGATGGCTATGAAACTTTATGCTTCAATTTTTGAAAATTAAAGATTGTTTAACTTATTTACCGACAAAATTTGCCGAAAAACGCAACAATATCTTGTCATGTCCGGCATATACTTTTGCTCGCAACAGGGCTGCATGACGCGCCCACAGACACATGACTGCCAGGCATGACCTGGCGGCAAAAACTGCTAATGAGCCATCACACATCACGACAGGAGAGAAGCATGGCCGATCTGTTTGACAATCCAATGGGCCTGATGGGTTTCGAATTTGTTGAGTTTGCCTCGCCGGCGGCCAACGTGCTCGAGCCATTGTTTGAAAAAATGGGCTTCACCCTGGTGGCGCGTCACCGCTCCAAAGACGTGGTGTTGTACCGTCAAGGCGGCATCAACTTCATCGTGAACCGCGAGCCGAAGAGCCACGCCGCCTACTTTGCGGCCGAGCACGGCGCGAGCGCTTGTGGCATGGCTTTCCGCGTGCGTGATGCGCACAAGGCTTATGCCCGTGCGCTGGAACTCGGTGCCCAGCCTATCGAGATCCCGACCGGCCCGATGGAGCTGCGTCTGCCAGCCATCAAGGGTATCGGCGGTGCGCCTATCTACCTGATCGACCGTTTCGAAGATGGCAAGTCCATCTACGACATCGACTTCGAGTTCATCGAAGGCGTCGAGCGTCATCCGGTGGGCTACGGCATGAAGGTGATCGACCACCTGACCCACAACGTTTACCGTGGCCGCATGGCGTTCTGGGGTCACTACTACGAGCATCTGTTCAACTTCCGCGAAATTCGCTACTTCGATATCAAGGGCGAATACACCGGCCTGACTTCGCGTGCGATGACCGCGCCGGACGGCAAGATCCGCATCCCGCTGAACGAGGAGTCGTCCAAGGGCAATGGCCAGATCGAAGAATTCCTGATGCAGTTCAACGGCGAAGGTATCCAGCACATTGCACTGCTCAGCGACAATCTGATGGACACCATCGATCAGTTGCAGATGGCTGGCGTACCACTGATGACCGCGCCGAACGACTTTTACTATCAGGGTCTGGAAACCCGTCTGCCGGGTCACGGCCAGCCGGTAGATCAGCTGCAGGCACGCGGCATCCTGCTGGATGGCACTACCGAAGGCGGCAAGCCGCGCCTGTTGCTGCAGATCTTCTCGCAGCCGGCACTGGGCCCGGTGTTCTTCGAATTCATCCAGCGTCAGGGCGATGACGGTTTTGGCGAAGGCAACTTCAAGGCCTTGTTCGAATCGCTGGAACGCGACCAGATCATCCGTGGCACGCTGAAGGTCGAAGAGACTGCCTGATCAGGGCTGTAATGAAAAAAGCCGGTGCAGCGCACCGGCTTTTTTTGCGTCTTGCTGCCAAGGTTGGCCGCAAGGCAGGCAGCGCACTACTGTGCGGCCAACCTGTCTTGTGTACGCAGCGTAAAGTCGCTGGCATCGTGGCGCTCGTGCAGCTGCTCGTGTACGTCTCCCCAGGTGCGGTTGACCATACGGCCGCGTTGCACCGCCGGGCGCGCGGCAATCTGCTGTGCCCAGCGCAAGACGTGCGGGTACTCGTGCACGCTGAGAAACTCGGCGGCATTGTAGAGATTGCCCAGCACCAGCGCGCCATACCACGGCCAGATGGCGATGTCGGCAATGCTGTATTCGCTGCCGGCAAGATAGTCGTTGTCGGCAAGACGACGGTTCAGCACATCCAGCTGGCGCTTGGCCTCCATGCTGAAACGGTTGATCGCGTACTCGAATTTCTCCGGTGCATAGACATAGAAGTGGCCAAAACCGCCGCCCAGATAAGGGGCGCTGCCCATCTGCCAGAACAGCCATGACAGCGACTCGGTGCGCGCCGCCGGATCTTGCGGCAGCAGGGCACCAAACTTCTCGGCCAGATACAGCAGGATGGCGCCGGACTCGAATACGCGCTGTTCCTTGCCGCCACTGCAATCGAGCAAGGCAGGGATCTTGGAGTTGGGATTCACCTCGACAAAGTCGCTGCCAAACTGGTCGCCCTCGTGGATGCGGATCAGCCAGGCATCGTACTCGGCTGCGCTGATGCCCAGCGCCAGCAGCTCTTCGAGCATGATGGTGACTTTCTGGCCATTGGGCGTGGCCAGCGAATACAGTTGCAGCGGATGCTTGCCGCGCGGCAGCACCTTGTCGTGGGTGGAACCGGCAATCGGACGGTTGATGCTGGCAAACTGGCCGCCATTGGCCTGTTCCCATTGCCACACGGCTGGCGGGGTGTACGGGGTCGCTTGATCACTCATGGGTTTCTCCGGGTTGGCCGCAAGGGGCCGGGTCATGGCTGGCAGGTGGTGGCATTTGCCGGGCATAAAAGCACAAGGCGGCAGAACATTCTGTTCTGCCGCCTTGTCATCTTAAGCTACTCACCCGACTCAGCCCTTGTGCAGGCGATGCTGGCATTGTTCTTTTTCCAGCACGGTCAGGTGATGCATGATTTCGTCGGACGCACTTTCCATTGCCTGCAGCGCCTGGCTTGCCTGATCCAGCCGGCCGGCGTAGAAGGCTTCCAGTGCCTTGCGGCCGTGTTCGTGCAGGCGCTCGTGCGGCGCTTCGATGCTGGCGAAAGCGCTGCTGCCACGGCACTCTTCATGACCACGGCCTTCGTAATACCATTTGCCCAGACGGCAGTTACGGTTGCCGACCAGACTGTCCGGCAACAGCTGGTGATAGCCGATAAAGGCCTTGTAGATGTCCAGCTTGAACACGATGTGGTCGAGCTTTACCACTTCCATGAAGCTGGTATTGGTGCCGGTGGCGATGGTATTGGCCATATCCTCGCTGTCGGCCACCAGCTTCTTGATCGATACCGCGATTTCTTCACCGGTGTGGCGATAGTGCTCGGCCTTGGCGGCGGCGTCTTCGACTTGGGATTTGGTCGAGGTCGAGGCGGTTTCCACCTCGGTGACCAGGCTGGCAATCTCGTTGGTCGCCACGGCGGTGCGTTCGGCCAGCTTGCGCACTTCGTCGGCCACCACGGCAAAGCCGCGACCCTGTTCACCGGCGCGCGCGGCTTCAATTGCCGCGTTCAGCGCCAGCAGATTGGTCTGGTCGGCCACGTCCTTGATCAGCTGCACAAACTGGCGGATCTGCGCGGTCTTGCTGTTAAGCACATCCATCTGTGTGGCAGTCTGCTGCTGAGCGTCGGCAATATTGCGGAAGCTGTCGGACAGGGTGTCTACCGCGGTGCGGGTGTGGTGCAGGCTGGAAACGGCCTCGGTAGCGGTGACAAAACGGTTTTCCAGCATATTGGCCAGCTCGGCGAACGAGGCGCGAATCGAGGCAGTGCTGTCGCAGAAGTGGCCGAACGGCTGGCGATAAGCCTGCTGCTTGTCCTGTTCCTTGCTGATTTCCTGCACTTGCAGTTCGCGTGCGCTCAGTTGCTCGCGCAGTTTGCCGATTTCGTCCTGCAGTCTGGCGTTGTCATTGGCAGCCTGCGATAGCTGCTGTTCCAGTGCGGCGATTTTTTTGCCTTGTCCGAACATATCTCCACCACATTATTGTTTGCGTCAAACGCTGATCTTACCTCAGGACATCGGGGTTCAAGTATTTTAAATGCAGTTTCAAGCAATCCTGCGCTCAATCTAAATGGCATCGCCATGATAGTGCCGAAATGGCAGGTTCAAGCCCGGACGCAAGCCAGTTAAAATGGCGTTTTGCATTTCAGGTAAGGCCAATGCGCATCCTGCACACCTCCGACTGGCATCTGGGCCAGCATTTCATGGGAAAGAACCGCCACGCCGAGCATGAGGCACTGATCAGCTGGCTGCTGGCCGAGGTAGAGCGTCAGCAAATCGACGCGGTCATTATCGCCGGCGATGTGTTCGATACCGGAGCGCCGCCCAGCTATGCACGCGAGCTTTACCACCGCTTGGTATTGGGTCTGCGCAATCTGTCGGTGTCGCTGCTGATCCTCGGTGGCAACCATGATTCGGTCGCCACGCTGGACGAAAGCCGTGCCTTGCTGGCCGAGCTGGGCGTGACGGTGATGCCGGCGCTGTCGGCCACGCCTGAGGACATGGTGGTGTGCCTGAAGCAAAAGGATGGCAGTGCCGGCGCGCTGGTCTGCGCCTTGCCCTTCATCCGTCCGCGCGATGTGCTGCAAAGCCGCGCCGGCGAGAGTGCCGAACAAAAGCAGCAATCGCTGCAACAGGCGATCCAGATGCAATACCAGCTGGTTCATCAGGCAGCGCTGGCACGGCGCGAGGCATCCGGTGTGCGGCTGCCTATCATCGCCACCGGCCACCTGACCACGGTCGGTGCCAGCAGCAGCGAGTCGGTGCGCGAAATTTACGTCGGCAGTCTCGATGCCTTTCCGACCAAGGCCTTTCCGCCGGCCGACTACATCGCGCTTGGCCACATTCACCGCCCGCAAAAAGTCGGCGGTTTCGAACACATCCGTTACTGCGGCTCGCCGATTCCGCTGGGTTTTGATGAGGCTTCGCAGCAAAAGGAAATGCTGCTGGTCGAGGTTAATCAGGATGGCTTGCAGACCGTGACTGCAGTGCCAGTGCCGTGTTTCCAGCATTTACGCAGTGTACGCGGCAATCTTGCCAGTCTCGCCAGCCAGATTCGTGAAGCCGCCAGCCTGGGCCGCGAGCAACAGCCGGTGTGGCTGGAGGTGCTGGTGCAGGAAGACGATTACCTCAGTGATATCCAGAGCCGGGTGCTGGCGCTGTGCGAGGGCTTGCCGGTCGAGGTGCTGCGCCTGCGGCGCGAACGCGGCCAACAAGGCCAGGCAATGGCCTCCACTTTGAATGAAACGCTGGATGAGCTGAGCCCGGACGATGTGTTTGCGCGCCGGCTGGCACTGGAGACGCTGGATGAGGCGAGTCGGGAAGCCCTGCAGCAGCGTTACCGAGAGGTGGTGCAAAGCCTGACGGAGAGCGAAGCATGAAAATCCTGGCATTGCGACTGAAAAACCTGAACTCGCTGCAGGGCGAGTGGACGATAGATTTTCGCGAGGCACCGTTTCGCGATAACGGCCTGTTTGCGATTACCGGCGCCACCGGTGCCGGCAAATCGACCTTGCTCGACGCGATTTGTCTGGCGCTGTATCACGAGACGCCGCGGCTGAAAACGGTGTCGGCCTCGGCCAACGACATCATGAGCCGCCACACTAGCGACTGTCTGGCAGAAGTGACTTTCGAAGTCAAAGGTCAGGTGTACCGCGCCTTCTGGAGCCAGCGCCGCGCACGCGACAAGGTGGACGGCGCACTGCAGGCCCCGCGCGTCGAGCTGGCCGATGGCGACGGCAACATCCTCAGTAGCCAGGTAAACGACAAGCTGCGCCGTATCGCTGCGATTACCGGCCTCGACTTTGGCCGCTTCACCAAGTCCATGCTGCTGGCGCAGGGTGGCTTTGCCGCTTTTCTGAATGCCGGTGCCAACGAACGCGCCGAGCTGCTGGAAGAGCTGACCGGCACCGATATCTACGGCCAGATTTCGGCGCAGGTATTCGAGCGCGCACGCGAGGCGCGACAGCAGGTCGAGCAGCTGCAGGCCCGCGCCGAAGGGATGGCCTTGCTGCCAGCTGACGAACGCGAGGCGATGACGGCGCGGTTGTCGGTGTTGCAAGCAGAGTTGGCTGCACAGCAGGCCGGCACGCAAGCGGTGCGCGAGCAGTGGCAGTGGCGGCAGCGGCTGGATGAGGCCGGCAGCTCCGCGGCGCGCGCCGAGACCAGCTTCGCCGGCAGCAGGCAAGCCTGGCAAGCGGCCGAGGCCGAGCGGCAGCAGTTGGCCGTCAGCCTGCCGGCAGAGCTGATCCTGCCGCAATGGCAGGTCTGGCAGCAAAGCCACAAGGCGCTGGCGCAGCGAGTTGCGGCCAGAGAGGACAGCCAGGCCGCCGTGCAGGCGCAAACCAGTGCTTACCATCAGCAGCTAAGCCGTGTCTGGGCAGCCGCCAAAGCGCGATTCACATCGGCGCAGCAGGACGAGGCCGCAGCAGCCCGCGCATTGCAAAGCCTGCAACACTGGCTGGCGCAAAACAGCCAGCTTGCCACGCTGGGCGATCAGCTGGGTGAATGGAAAGTGCGCCTCAAAAACTGGCGCGCGGGGCAGCAGGCGCTGGATAGCCAACAGCAGAAAGTCGGCTCGCAACAAGCAATCGCCCAACAGACGCAGCAAGCGCTTGCCACTATCGCCGCGCAGCTGCCAGCAGCGATTGCTACCCGCGAACAAAGCCAGAACAGGCAACACGCGGCGAAGCAGGCGCTGGATACCTGCCTTGGAGGCGAGAGTCTGGCCGCGCTGCGCACGATCAGCCAGCAGGCCCGGCAGCAGGCGCAATCGCGTCAGCAGCTGTGGCAGCTGGCCTTGCCGCTGGCGCAGCTCAAGACCGAGGAAGACGCGCTGCAGCGGCAGCTTGCGGCCAACCTTGCCGACTTGCCAGGCATGGAGCAAACGCTGGCTGACTTGCTGCGTCAGCACCGCGAGCTCAAGAGCCAGCTCGACGACAAGCGCAAGCTGTTGCAGCAAGAGCAGCTGATTCGCAGCCTGAGCGAGCATCGCGCGGCCTTGCAGCCTGGCGAAGCGTGCCCGCTGTGCGGCAGTCATGAGCATCCGGCGATTGCCGATTATCAGGCACTCGATAGCGATGCGACGGCAGCGGCGCTGGCTGAAAAAGAGAAAGCACTGGAGGCACTGACCGCTACCGGCCAGGCCGCTCGTGCGCAACAGGCCCGGTTGCAAGCCATCATCGGGCAGCAACAGCAGCAGCTGTCCTCACTGACTGACCGCTTTACCCGTGAGCTGGCGGCGTGGCAGCAAGCCGCAGAGGAATGTGCTGCCAACAGCGATTGGCAGGATGCAGCGGCGCTGCAGCAAGACTGGCAGCAGGCGCAGCAGCTGGCCGACGCCAGCCAGCAGCGACTGCAAAACGCTGAAGATCTGGCGCAACAGGTCTCCGTGGCCAGTGAGGCAGACCATACCGCCGTGCGTCGCTGCGAAGCCTTGCAGGCGCAGCAGCAATTGCAGCAGCAGGCGCTGGATAGCGCCCAAATCGCGTTGCAGGAAATACAGCGAGAGGCGCAAGCGCTGGCCAGCAAGCAGCTGGCCGACTGGCAAGGCTTGCAGCAAGATCTGGCTTTGGCCGGCTGGCAGGATGGGGAGTCAGCCGAAGAGTGGTTGGCCGCAAGAAGCCAGGACTATCAGGCGTGGACGCAAAAAAATGCGCAGCTGCCTGATGTCATGCTTGCACAGGAACGGGCGGCACAGCGCCTGAGCGAGGCGCAGCAAAGCCTTGCGCAGTGGCAGGCCAGGGGCGAGGGCGAGCAGCTGGCTACGCCGGCAGCCTTGGCGCTTGAGGATTTTGCGGCAGCGCAAATGCAGCTGACTGCCAGTCACGAATCCCTGCTGCAACTGGGCGCGCAGCTGGAACAGCACACGCAGGAGTGGCAAACGGCCAGCGCGGCAGCCGAGGCCGCAGCCAAAATCTGGCAAGACAGCCTGGCCGCCAGCGAGTTTGCCGACGTGGCCGCTTGGCAGCAGGCCTTGCTGACTCCTGAGCACAAGGCCGCGCTGCAGCAGCAGTTGCAGGACTTGCAGCAGCAATTGGCGCGGGACGAGGCCTTGCAGCAAAGTACGGCGGCGACGCTGGCCGGTTTGCAGGCGCAAGCGCTGAGTCCGCTCGGTGCTGAGGCACTGGCGACGCAGTTGGCCGCACTGGAAAGCACGGTGCAAAGCTTGCAGCACGAGCATGGCGGCTTGCAGGCGCGCTTGGCCGATGATGCCGAGCGCAGCCGGCAACAGCAGGATTTGCTGGCGGCGATGGCGCGGCAGAGCGCCGATGCAGATATCTGGCAGCGCTTGAACAGCCTGATCGGCTCGAAAGAGGGCGACAAATTCCGCCGTTTTGCCCAAGGCCTGACGCTGGATCATCTGATCCACCTTGCCAACCGCCATTTGCTGCGGCTGCATGGCCGTTACCAGTTGCAGCGCAAGGCCGGTGGCGAACTGGAGCTGGCGATTGTCGATACCTGGCAGGCCGATGCCAGTCGTGACACGCGCACGCTGTCCGGTGGCGAGAGCTTCCTCGTCAGCCTTGCGCTGGCGCTGGCGCTGTCCGATCTGGTCAGCCACAAGACCTCGATCGACTCGCTATTTCTGGATGAAGGCTTTGGCACGCTGGATGCCGACACGCTGGAGGTGGCGCTGGATGCGCTGGATGCGCTGAACGCCAGCGGCAAGAGCATAGGTGTGATCAGCCATGTCGAGGCGTTGAAACAGCGCATCCCGGTGCAGATCGTGGTGAAAAAAGGCAGCGGCCTCGGCTGCTCGACGTTGCAGGTACATGGCTGAACCAGGCTTGCGGCCAACCTTGGCTGACAAGGTTGGCCGCAAGGGTGTCAGCTGTCGCTGTCGGGCGACATGGCCGGGTAGTACCAGTTGCTGCCGCAGGCCTCGGCCCACAGGCAGTCGCCCAGATCGTAATGCCACCATTCTTCGTGGTAATTGCTGAAGCCGGCCGCCTGCATCACGCCAAACAGCAGGCGGCGATGCTGGCGCACCTGCAGCCAGCGCGTGGGGCTGAAGCGGCTGTCGGTGCCGGCGTCCTGCTCGAAGTAATCGGTCTGCGAGGCGGCTTCGGCAGCGTCAAAAGCCGTGCCGAAATCCAGCAGCTCGCCACTGTCCAGCCGGAAGATTGCCATATCGACCGCGCCGCCGGACAGATGCGGCATTACTGGAAAACGGCCGGCATCGTGCGGGTGGGCAACGAATTTGCGCGTCTCAGCCAGGAGCTGCGCTTCGCTCCACGCCGGATGCTGTGTGCGCAAGCCGGCGGCAATCTGGCTGAACAGTGCAGCCTGGGTGTCGCGGCTGCGCCAGCCATCAAACAGCCACAGGCCAAGATTGGCCGGCAGCAGCTGCAAGGCGGCTTGCAATTGTTGCGCGACGGCGGCACGCAGATAGATTTGCGGCCGCGTGCCGGCATGGCCGTCGCGGTAGTAGCGATTGTCGAGATAAAGCCGTGGCGTGGCGGCAAGGGCAACAGCCGCGCTGCCGGCTTGCAATGCAGCCAAGGTTTGTGCGTTGAGCAGGGGTGGCGTGTGGCGGATGGCAGGCCAGTCGGTAATGGTGTGCATGATGGCTTCGGGGTGTGGAATGAAGCCATCATAACGCAGCGACCGTGCTTACAGCCGGGTGATGATGCTGCCGGCCGGCAGGCGTGATTTGGGCAACGTGGCATTGAAATCGCTGTCGCTGCGCCGGCCGATGGCCACGATGACCGAAGGCAGCAGGCCCTTGTCACGCAGACCCAGCGCTTCGCTCAGCGCTTGCTGGTCAAAGCCTTCGATCGGGCAGGCATCCAGCCCCATGGCCGCCACGCCCAGCAGCAGGGTGCCGACGGCGAGATAAGTCTGTTTTTCCATCCAGTGCGCGGCATCGCGCAGCTCATAGCGGTGCATATTGACGAAGTAGCTGCGACCGCGATGCTGGCCGGCCTTGGCTTCGGCGTTGGCAAAGCGTCCGTCGTGCTGTTCTTGCTCAAGCACGGTGGCCAGATGGTTGTCATCGATGCTGGCGCGGGTGCAGAACACTACGACCTGTGCGGCATTCAGTACTTTGGCTTCGTTGAAGCTGTAAAACCCTTGCGTTGCCTTGGCGATGGTTTCCTTGCCGGCCGCGCTGCCTGCGACAAAGAAGTGCCAGGGCTGGGCATTGGTGGACGAAGGGCTGAAGCGCAGCAGGGTCTCGATGTCGGCTGCCTGCGTGGCGCTGAGGCTGAATGTCGGGTCAAAGGCCTTGGTGGTGTAACGGGTCTGGATGATGTCGGCGATGTTCATGGTGGCTCCTTGGGGCTAGTGAGCGCATGGTGCCATCGAATATTTTTTTGATAAACAGCGTATTATTTGCAGGACTATCAAAGGAAATTTGATGATGAAATCCCTGCAAGCCCTCGAGATTGTGGTGAGAACGGCCGAAAACGGCAGCCTGACGGCTACCGCACATTCACTCGGCCTGACGCCGGCTGCCGCCAGTGCCGCGCTGAAACGGCTGGAGGCGGAGCTGGGCTGCCGGCTGTTTGTGCGCTCGACCCGCAGCATGCGGCTGAGCACGCAGGGCGAGCAGTTTTTGCCGCAGGCACAGCAGATGCTGGCCCTGTGGGCGGGGGCGCAGCAGGCGGTGCAGGGGCAGGAGGTATTGCAGGGCTTGCTGCAGCTGTCCTTGCCGTCGGACCTCGGGCGCGAGGTGCTGTTGCCGTGGTTGGGCGAATTCATGCAGCAGCATCCGCAACTGACCTTGCGTCTGCAGGTGGCAGACCGGCTGGCCGATGTCTATCGCCAGCCGGTTGATCTGGCGATTCGTTATGGCACGCCCACCGATTCGGCGCTGATTGCCTTGCCGCTGGTGCCGGACAACCGCCGCGTGCTGTGTGCCTCGCCCGCTTATCTGGCGCGGCGAGCTTGGCCGCAACAGCCGCAGGATCTGCGCGGGCATGACTGCCTTGCCTATATGCTGGGCGACAGCCTGCATCAGCGCTGGCATTTCAGCCGGGATGGTCGCGAGGAAAGCGTGCTGCTGGATGGCCGGCTGATGGTGGATGACGGCCATGTGGTGCGGCGCTGGGCGCTGGCCGGCGAGGGCATAGCCTACAAGTCGGCGCTGGATGTGGCCGATGATCTGCAAGCCGGCCGGCTGGTGCAGCTATGTACGGGCTGGCTGGGCGAGCCGGCGCCCCTGTACCTGATTTGCGCCGATCGGCGGGCGGCGGGCACCTTGGCGCAGCTGCTGCGCGGTTTTCTGCAGCCACGGCTACTGGCGCGCTGGCAGCAGGTCAAAGCCTTGCTGGCGGCAAACTAACAAGGCTGCTCGTTTTCAGGCATCGCGCCACTGGCGGTAAGTGGCCGCCTGGCCGTGGTAGTGGCCAGCCTCATCAAGCAGATTCCACACCGTGACGTCTTCAATCCAGAAGCGGCGGCCATCGGCGGCAATGCGCAGGCCGCGATAGCCCTCGGCAAAACCCTGATTCTGCACTTGCGCTAGCAGCGCGGCGCGTTCTTCGCGATTAGGCGCTTCGGCCGACAGCCGCGATTCGAGACGGGTGAAATCAGCCCAGTCATAGCCAAAGCATTGCTGCGCACAGCGATTGGCGTAGATGAATACCGGGCTGGCCGCCGTGTCATGCGCGAGGACGCAGAACGGTGCCTGCTGATACAGCCAGTGCATGGCGTCGGCTTCCGGCAGCGAAGCATCCAGCAGCGGGCGGCCAAGCAGGCGCTGGTAGCTGCTGCACAGCAGCCGGAAAAAAGCCGGGTCCTGAAAGCGGGGCAGCGGGCTGGTCTGGGCAGGATTCATCGTGGTGACTCGCAAGGTGGCTGGCCTGACAGTGTAGGGCCAGCCACCTCGCCATCGCAAAAACAAGTGTTTTACAGCGCGACCTCAGCCTCAGACGCGGCCACGGTGGCGCGTGGCTTGATGCGGGTGGCAATCAGCACGCCAAGCAGCAATAGTGTGATGCCGGCACACGTCAGCAGGCCCGGAAACTCGCCGCGCAAGATGAAGGCGTAAATCAGTGCGGCCAGGGTTTCGAATACGATCAGCTGGCCGGCCAGCGCGGTTGGCAGGCGCTGACTGGCTTCGTTCCAGCACAGGGTGCCCAGCCAGGAGGCCAGCAGGCCGATGGCCAGCATCAGGCTGACAAAGACCAGCGGACGCGGCCCCAGCGGCAGATCGAAAGCCGGGTTGGCCGCAGACTGCCAACCGATAAACAGCAGATAACCGAACACGGCCAGCGGCAGTGTGGCAACACCCTGGGCGGTGGCCCAGCTGCGCGGATTGTGATCAGGGTGGCTGCGCAGCCACTGGGCATTATTGAGCGGATACCACGTCCAGCACACCACAGCGCCGATGGCCAGCAAGGCGCCGCCGGCGTGCTGCATCAGCGCACCATGACCCTGGGTGGCGAGGCTGCCAAGCTCGGCCTGATTGACACAGGCAATGCCGGCAGCAATCAGGGTCAGCGGCAGCAAGAGCTGACGCCACGGCAGCTGCCCATCTCTTTGCTGGTACAACAGGTTGGCCGCAATGGCGATGACTACCGGCAGGGTGCCGATGATCATGGTGGGTAGCGGTGCGCCGGCGCGCTGGATGGCGCTGGCCAGAAACAGGTAGTACAAGAGATTGCCGATGGCGGCGAGTTTGAGCGCCAGCCACCAGTCTTTTTTCTGCAGGCGCGACAGCTCGCGCCGGTCAAACCAGGCCAGCGGCAGCGCCAGCAGGCCAAACGCCAGATAACGGCCAACCGACTGCAAGGCGGCCGGATAATCGGGCAACAGCAAAGGTGATACAAAGACCAGCCCCCACAACAGGCCGGCGGCCAGCGCGAACAACACTCCACTCAACATCATGCTTGCTCCTTGACGATGGAGGCAGCATGCCAGCAGTGACGGGGCGAGGCTTGTACCAGATTGCGCTTTTGCGCGGTCAGGCGCGCAATTGCTGCTGGTAGCGTGCGGGGCTGACGCCGTAGCGCTTGCTGAAGGCGCGGCTCAGATGGGCCTGATCGCTGAGGCCACAGTCCGCCGCCACCTGGGCGGGGCGAGCACCGGCGGCCAGTGCCTGCTTGGCACGATGCAGGCGCAGCGCCATCAGCATCTGCTGTGGCGTGACATGGAACTGCGCCTTGAAACTGCGCAAGAAGTGAAAGCGGCTGAGGCCGGCGATGGCGGCGAGCTCTTCCAGCTGCAGCCGTTCGGCCAGATGGCTGTGCATATAGTCGATGACGCGCTCAAAGCGCTGGCGGCCTTCGGCCAGTTGCTGTGGCCGTTGGCTCGCCAGCGGCTGAACCAGGCTGGCCAGTTCCAGCAACAGGCAGTCGCTGGCGAGGCTGTCCGGCCCGGCCCACAGCGTGGCCAGAATGCGGCCCAGCGCATGGCTGCGCTGCGGGTCATGGCAGACAGCCTCGTCAAACCACCAACCGGATTCGCCGCTGATTTCAGCCAGCAGGGCCGGCTCGAGGTAAATCATCTGGTAATGCCAGCCGCCGTCGGTCTCGGCGCGGCCGGTGTGCAGGGCGTCAGGATTCATCAGTACGATGCTGCCGGGTGCGGCCAGATGGTCGCTACCACCACAGCGAAAGCGCTCGACGCCGCTGGCTATCGCGCCAAAGCCATAGGCCTCGTGGGTGTGCGGTTCGAAAGCATGATGCACGATGTGGGCGCGATACAGCTCGGCACCGGCGTGCTCGCCCAGCTGGCGAAACTCGGCACGGTCACTTTGCGAGGAGAACTGCAGCGGCACGCCTTGCATCTGGCTGCTTTACGGCGCTTCGCTGGCGGCGAGGGCTTTTTCGATACGGCGGGCAAACACGGTCATTTCCTTGGCGGCCTGCACATCGCCCTTGCTGTTGGCGATGGCGATGCCGGCCTGATAAGTCTCGAGTGCAGCCTGTTGCTCGCCGCATTCTGCCTGAGCCTTGCCCAGCAGCTTCCAGGCGGCAGAGAAGTCGCGCTGGCGTTCCAGCGCATCACGTGCAAAGGCGGCGACCTTGGCCCAGTCGCCCGTGCGGGCGTATTCGTTGGCAATGCCAAAGCGCAGCAGGGCGCTGTCGCGCGGGCTATCCAGCAATTTCAGCAGTTGTTCCAGCATGGCGAGGTATCCGGTGGGGTGATGCCGAAAGGGTGCAGCAAACTGCACCGGCCGGCAACCCTGCTGTCATTGTGGTTGGCCGCAAGGGCTTATTCGGCCGGCTTGCCCTGACGGCGCAGCAAACGGCTGTGGTCGATGATGTTGGCCGCACGGGCGCGCAGTTGGCCGCAGCCGCCATCCACATCCTGGCCGGCCGAATCACGAATCTTGGTCAGCACGCCGCCATCATGCAGATAGCGCTTGATCCACTGCACGCGCTCGGCAGTCGGACGCTGGTAATGATCGCCCTCGACACTGTTGTAAGGAATGATATTGAGGATGCCGTACTTGCCCTTCAGCAGCGCCAGTACTGAGTCCAGCTCTTCTTGTGTGTCGTTGATGCCGGCCAGCAGTGCCCACTGGTACTGGATGGGGTAGCCGGTCTGCCGGGCGTATTCTTCGCCCAGTGCTACCAGCTCTTGCGGGCTGTAGCGTGGCGCGCGCGGCAATAGCTCGGCGCGCAAGTCGGCACGGGTGGTGTGCAGCGACAGCGCCAGCGCCGGCTTGACGCGGCCTTGCGGCAGACGCTCGAACACGCGCGGGTCGCCCACGGTCGAGAACACCAGATTCTTGTGACCGATATTGCCGTCGGTGCCGAGGATCTCGATTGCCTCCAGTACATTGTCCAGATTGTGCGCCGGCTCGCCCATGCCCATGAACACTACTTTTTTCACCGGGCGCAGGCGTCGCGCCAGCGCCACCTGGGCGGCGATTTCGGCACTGCCCAGCTGCCGCAGCAGGCCGCTCTTGCCGGTCATGCAGAAGGTACAGCCGACGGCACAGCCCACCTGGCTGGAGACACACAGGCCGTCGCGCGGCAGCAGCACGCTTTCGACGGTCTGTTTGTCGGCCAGCTCGACCAGGAGGCGCAGCGAGCCGTCGGCACCTTCGTGTTGCGACTGGATGCGCGCCAGATTGTCGATCTGGGCGGCGATAGGCGGCAGGCCTTCGCGCACCGATAGCGGAAAGTAATTCTCGCCTTTCTGGTGGCGGGTGCCGATACCCAGCGGCTGGCCCTTGAGCCAGGCGCGGTTGATGCGGCCAACATGGCAAGGCAGGGCGCCAAGCTGGTAAAGAGACTGGTGAAAATCGCTAATGCGCATGAGAAAACGTCGGTCCGGATGGCACGCAAGGTGCCCGTTGCAATCAGCCGCGTAGGGTAGCGCAAGATGGGCAATGCCGCAGCGCAATTTGCCGCGATCTGGCTATGCTGCAATAGCCGTCACTCATGCGAATGACTTATTGCAATAGTTAATCCATATTGGTGATATTGGAATATATAAGTAGAAGCTATCGCGCCGAACGACTAAGCTGTGTTCATCAACCGCAGCAAGTCAAACGAAGAGGAGCACATATGACTACCGAACAGAAATGCCCGTTTTCCAGTAAAGCGACTGCCCGCACCACTCATGCCAGCCGTGGCAATCGTGACTGGTGGCCAAACCAGCTGAACCTCGGCATCCTGCACCAGCACGCCCCGGCATCCAACCCGATGGATCAGGGTTTTGATTACGCCAGCGAATTTGCCAAGCTCGACTACGCCGCCCTGAAAAACGACCTCAAGGCCTTGATGACCACTTCGCAAGACTGGTGGCCGGCTGACTGGGGCCATTACGGCGGCCTGTTCATCCGTATGTCCTGGCATAGCGCCGGTACTTACCGTACCGCCGATGGCCGTGGCGGTGGCAGTACCGGCAACCAGCGTTTTGCGCCACTGAACAGCTGGCCGGATAACGGCAACCTCGACAAGGCGCGCCGCCTGCTGTGGCCGATCAAGCAAAAATACGGCAACCAGATCTCCTGGGCTGACCTGATGATTCTGGCCGGGAATGTGGCGCTGGAGTCCATGGGCTTCAAGACCTTCGGTTTTGCCGGTGGCCGCGCCGATATCTGGCAGCCGGAAGAAGATATCTACTGGGGTGGCGAGAAAGAATGGCTGGCCACCAGCGACAAGGAAAACAGCCGCTACAGTGGCAGCCGCGAGCTGGACAACCCGCTGGCCGCAGTCCAGATGGGCCTGATCTACGTGAACCCGGAAGGCCCGGACGGCAACCCTGACCCGGTCGCCAGCGGCCGTGATGTGCGCGAAACCTTCGGCCGCATGGCGATGAATGATGAAGAAACCGTGGCACTGGTTGCCGGCGGTCATACCTTCGGCAAGGCACACGGTGCCGGTGATCCGACCCTGGTCGGGCCCGAGCCGGAAGCTGCACCTATGGAAGAAATGGGCCTGGGCTGGATCAACAAGTTGGGCAGCGGCAAGGGCGTGCACACCACCACCAGCGGTATCGAAGGTGCGTGGAAGCCGAACCCGACGACTTGGGACAATGGCTACTTCGACATGCTGTTCGGCTACGAGTGGGAGCTCACCAAGAGCCCGTCCGGCGCTCACCAGTGGGTGGCCAAGGATGTGAAGCCCGAGCACCTGATTCCGGATGCGCACGATCCGAGCAAGAAACATCCGCCGATGATGACCACGGCTGACCTGAGCCTGCGCTTTGACCCGATCTACGAACCGATTTCGCGCCGCTTCCATCAGGACCCGGCAGCCTTCGCCGATGCGTTTGCCCGCGCCTGGTTCAAGCTCACGCACCGTGATCTGGGGCCGAAGTCGCTGTATCTGGGGCCGGAAGTGCCAGCCGAAGAGCTGATCTGGCAAGACCCGGTACCGGCGGTAGACCACGCACTGGTGAATGATGCCGATATCGCGGCTCTGAAAGCCGAAGTACTGGCCAGCGGCCTGAGCATCAGCGAACTGATCTCCACCGCCTGGGCCTCGGCCTCGACTTTCCGCGGCTCGGACAAGCGCGGTGGTGCCAATGGTGGCCGTATCCGCCTGGCACCACAAAAGGACTGGGCAGTCAACCAGCCGGCGCAATTGGCCAAGACGCTGGCCGTGCTCGAGAGCATCCAGCAGCGTTTCAACACCGCCCAGCAAGGTGGCAAGCGCATCTCGCTGGCTGACCTGATCGTGCTGGCCGGTAGTGCCGCGGTCGAGTCTGCCGCTGCCGCCGCCGGATTTGCCCAGAGCGTACCGTTTGCCGCCGGCCGCAGCGATGCCAGCCAGGCGCAGACGGATGTGGAATCGTTTGCCGTGCTTGAGCCGCAGGCCGATGGCTTCCGCAACTACCAGAAGCAGGACTTCCGCGTCGCGGCCGAAGAGTTGCTGCTGGATCGTGCCCAGCTCTTGACTCTCAGCGCTCCGGAAATGACCGTGCTGGTGGGTGGTCTGCGTGTACTGGGTGCCAATCACGACGGCAGCGCAACCGGTGTCTTCACCAGTCTGCCGGGCGTGCTCAGCAATGACTTCTTCGTCAATCTGCTGGACATGTCTACCGTGTGGCAGCCGGTTGCGGCCAACCTCTACGAAGGCCGTGACCGCACTAGCGGCGCAGTCAAGTGGCAGGCCAGCCGTGTCGATCTGGTATTCGGTTCCAACTCGCAACTGCGGGCGCTGGCCGAGGTTTACGCCCAGCACGACGGCAAGGCCAAGCTGGTGCGCGACTTTATCGCCGCCTGGGTGAAGGTGATGAATCTTGACCGTTTCGATCTGAAATAAGCTGTGTAGCTGTAACAAAACCGCCAGTTGCGACTGGCGGTTTTTTCGTTTTTGCGCCAGCGCAAGGCCGGATGTTGCAGTGCAATGCCATTATTTATTGATAAGGCGGCCAACAGTTAATATCACTATTAAAAGAGCCTGATATCTGTCGCAGGCAATAGGAGTCGCTGTGTTGCGTCGTTTTTTGTTCTGGGGCTGGCTGCTGTATGCACTGGCCGGCATCTTGCTGATGAACTGGCAGGCAGTCGTCATGTTCGGGGTAAAACTATGCAGTTAAGAAGGGTGGAATCATGAGTGATGTACTGACCATACAGCAGCGTATCGGCCTGTTGCGTGGCGAGGCTGACAAGGCGCTGGTGATTACCTTGTGGGTATTGTTGCTGGGCTGCTTTTTGCTGGCCGGCTGGTATGGCACCTGGCTTGAGGCCTTGCTGGTTGGCGTGCCGGCCGCTGCGGTGCCGACTGCGCTGATGCGCCTGTCCGCGCCGGGTGCCTTGTATACCCGCTTGTCGGTGGCCGTATCGCTGATGGTGTTTTCGGCGCTGATGATTCATCAGGCGCATGGCATGCTCGAATTCCACTTTGCCATTTTCTGTTTTCTGGCTTTCCTGCTGTATTACCGTGACTGGAAACCCATCGTACTGGCAGCCGGGGTGATTGCCGTGCATCACCTGAGTTTTTATTTCATGCAGCAGAATCAGCTGCCGGTGTTTGCCTATCCGTCTACCGGTAATTTCTGGGTGGTGCTGATTCATGCCGGCTTTGTGGTGGCTGAAACCGGTGTGCTGGTGATGTTTGCCCGCCGCATGCGCAGCGAAACGCTGGAGGCCGCCTCGGTGGCCATGCTGGCCGAGACAATCGGCAAGGGTGATCTGGTAACACGCATCGAGCTGGACGACGAAGAGCACAGTCCGCTGTTTGATACCGTGGTCGATATGCAACGCTCGCTGGCCGAGCTGATCGGTACCGTGGCGCGCGAAACCGCCGCCATCCACGCCCATTGCGGCCAACTGGTGGATCTGTCGCAAACCGTCAAACAGCAGGCCTCGCGCCAGAGCGCGGTGTCGGCGCAGATGCAGGAACGTGCGAGCTGGCTGGCCGACAGCGTGGCCGGCAGCAGCGAAGGTGCGCAGCGTGCAAGCCAGCTCAGCAGCGAAACCGAAACCGTTGCGCGCAAGGGCGGCGACGTGATTGGCCACACCATGGACGAAATGAACCAGATGGTCGGCACCATCCGCGAGACGGCCAAGCAGATCGACGCCCTGGGCGCGGCTACCGATCAGGTGTCCGGCATCGTCAACGTGATTCAGGGCATTGCCGAACAGACGAACCTCCTGGCGCTCAATGCCGCGATCGAGGCGGCGCGTGCCGGCGAGCAGGGCCGCGGTTTTGCCGTGGTGGCGGACGAAGTGCGCAAGCTGGCCGAGCTGACAGCGCGCGAAACCAAGCGCATCCAGGAGGTGATCCAGGGTATCCAGAGCAGCAAGCAGGTGGCGGTCGGCAGCATGAACCAGATGGTCGGCTCGGTAGAGCGCGGTGCGGGGCTGGCCGGCGAAGTCGGCGATTCCATCAGCGCGATTACCGGCTCGGCACGCGAGGCGGCCGGCGTGGTCAGCGTGATTGCCGATGGCCTTTCCAGCCAGTCGCAGGCGGCCGGCGAAATCGGCCAGCAAGTGCGCGAGGTTGCCGATTCGGCGCAGCGCAATGACGAGCTGATGGCCGAGGTGAATCAGCTGGCGGCGGATATTGACGTCACCGTGCAGCGCATCCAGCAGGGCATCAGCCGCTTGCGGGTGTGATATCGCGAGTCTGAAAGCAAAAAGGTTGGCCGCATGCGGCCAACCTTTTTTATTGCGTGCGCTCAGGCTGCGCTGATGCTCAGTCTTCCAGCAGGCCGTCCAGCTTGTGCTTTTTCAGCAGCGCGCTGTATTCGCCGCTTTGCTTGACCTGGTCAATCGCCTTGTTGAAACGCGCTTTCAGCTCGCTATCGCTCTTGCGCAGCGCCACGGCGACGCCTTCACCCAGCAGCTTGTCCTTGCGGCCATCGAAAACCGGGCCGGTAAAGGCAAAGGCCTTGCCATTCGGCGTATCGAGAAAGCCCTTCTGCAGCTGTACGGTGTTGCCGAAAGTGAAGTCGGCGCGGCCGGAGGTCAGCTCCAGCATCGGGTCTTGCGCATTGACATAGCGCTTGATGGTGGCCGCCTTGAAGTACTGCGTCACATAGCTGTCTTGCGGGGTGCCGGTCTGCACGGCGATCACCTTGTCTTTCAGGTCGGCCGACAGCGCCGCGCCCTTGCGGCCAACAAAGCGGTTCTGCATCAGGTAGTAGACCTGGCTGAAATCCACCACCTGGCGGCGCTTGTCGGTGATATTCATCGACGACATGATCGCGTCGTACTTTTTCGCCTGCAGGCCGGGAATCAGGCCGTCCCATGGCTGGTTGACCACTTCACATGGTGTGGCCATTGCCTTGCACACGGCGTAGGCGAAGTCCACCTCAAAGCCGGCAACCTTGCCGGAGGCATCGACATACTCGAACGGCGGGTAGGTCGCGTCGGTAGCGATACGCAGTGGCTCGGCCGCCTGGCTCAGCAGCGGGGACAACAGCAGGGTAGCGAGGGCAAGCTTCAGTCTCATGGGGTTCTCCTTTGGTGCTTTTGTTGTTATTCCGTTTTCAGTGCTGACCGGCATCGTGCCGGCCAGTGCCTGCACGGAATCAGCTGTAAAAACGGCGGTGTTGCAGGGCAGGCAGACGGCTGCGCCAGTCTTGCTGTTGCCCGAAATCCAGGGTGGCGATGGCAATGCCTTCGCCCTCGGTATGGCAGGCCAGTACCTTGCCCCACGGGTCGATAATCATGCTGTGGCCGAAGGTGCGCTTGCCACCGGGGTGGTAGCCGCCCTGGCCGGGAGCCAGCACAAAGGCCAGGTTCTCAACGGCGCGGCTGCGCAGCAGCAATTCCCAGTGCGCCTCGCCTGTGGTGTGGGTAAAGGCAGCGGGCACGCTGATCATCACCGGCGCAGTGCCGCGGCGGTACAGCTCCGGAAAGCGCACATCGTAGCAGACCGACTGGCGCAGGCTGCCCCACGGGGTGTCGGCGCTGCAGATCTGTTCGCCCGGCTGCATGGTATCGGCCTCGGCATAGCGCTCGACACCATTGTCAAAGCCGAACAGGTGAATCTTGTCGTAGCGCGAGACATAGCCGCCGTCCGGGTCAAACAGCAGGCTGCTGTTGAAAAAGCGCGTCGGCTCGCTGCCGGCCAGTGGCAGGGTGCCGGCCAGCAGCCACACGTGGTGGCGGCGGGCAAGGGCGGCCATGCGCTGTTGCAGGGGGCCGCAGCCAAAAGGCTCGGCCAGTGCCAGCCGTGCCGATTCATCGGCCGGCATCAGGTAAAAATACTCGGGCAGGGCAATCAGGCGTGCGCCGCGTTCGGCAGCCTCGGCCACCAGTGCTTCAGCACGGGCAAGGTTGGCCGCAAGGTCATCGCCGGACACCATCTGCACCACGGCGGCGGTCAGGGTTTGGGTCATCGCCTCTCCTTTCACAGCTGGCACAGGCGCGCCGCGCCAGCCAGCAAGGTGGCATCGTCCTTGGCAAAGGACAGGCGAATCAGCTGCTGGTCGGTGCCATCACGGTAGAAGGCCGACACTGGAATGGTGGCGACGCCGTGTTCGGTAATCAGACGCTGCACAAACTGGCTGTCGCTCTCGTCCGACAGATGGCCGAAGCTTGCCAGCATGAAGAAGCTGCCCTTGCTTGGCAGCAGCTTGAGCGGCGAGGCGATCAGTGCCTCGCACAGCAGATCGCGCTTTTGCTGGTAAAACGCGGCCAGGCCCAGATAATGCTCCGGCTCGGCCATCAGCCGGGCCAGTGCGTATTGCATCGGGGTGTCGGCGGCAAACATCGCAAACTGGTGCACCTTGCGGATTTCATCCATCAGTGCGGCGGGTGCCAGGCAGTAGCCGACGCGCCAGCCGGTTACGTGGAAGGTCTTGCCAAACGAGGTCACCACCACTGCGCGCTCGGCCAGCGCCGGATAGCGGCTCATGCTGTGATGCAGCTCGCCGTCAAACGTCACGTGCTCGTAGACTTCGTCCGACAGGATGATGATGCCGGTGCCGGCGGTCAGTGCGGCCAACCTTGCAGCGTCGGCTGCGCTCAGCACCGTGCCGGTCGGGTTGTGCGGGGTGTTCAGCAGGATCATGCGCGTGCGCGGCGTGATGCTGGTGGCGACTTCATCCCACGGAATCGCAAAGTCGGGGGCATTCAGTTTGATGCTGACGGCCTTGGCACCTTGCAGCTCTATCATCGGGATGTAACTGTCAAAGGCCGGCTCGAACACGATGACTTCGTCACCCTCGTGCACCAGGGCGGTAATCGCCGAGAACAGTGCCTCGCTGGCGCTGGCCATCACCGTGATTTCTTCATCCACATCGTAACGCTGGCCGTACAGTGCCTCGACCTTGGCTGCAATCGCCTCGCGCAGTGCCGGCAGGCCGGACATCGGCGCGTACTGGTTGTGGCCGGCCTGCATCGCCTCGTGGGCATAGCGCACCAATGCCTCGCTGCAGGCAAAATTCGGCGCGCCCTGCGACAGGTTGATGGCCTGATGGCGTGCAGACAACTGGCCGATGACGGTGAAAATGGTGGTGCCGACATTCGGCAGTTTGGACTGGGGCAGGATAGGGGTTTGCATCTTGTTATCACGCTGTCGCTGTTGTGTGTTGCCATTCAACGCGATTGTGACTTGTGCGACAAACGAATTATTGGCATGTTATGACTGAGAAAAATTCAGTCTTGAGGCGAAGCCATGCTGCACAAAAATCTGCCCCTGTATGCGTTGACGGTGTTTGAAGCTGCCGCGCGGCACCAGAGCTTCACCCTCGCCGCCAAAGAGCTGTGCCTGACGCAGGGTGCGGTCAGCAAACAGGTGGCGCTGCTGGAGTCGCATCTGGCTTATCCGCTGTTTTTGCGCTTTGCCCGCAGCCTGAGGCTGACGCCGCGCGGCGAGATGCTGCACGGCTATGTGCAGCGCGCCTTTGGCATGTTGCAGCAGGGGCTGGATGCCACCGCGATGCTGAGCACGCCGGTCAATATCAAGGCACCCAGCTGCGTGGTGCGCTGGTTGCTGGCGGCCTTGCGCGACTTTAACGAGCAGCATCCGGATATCCCGATCCAGCTCAGCAGCAGCCACGATCACGACATCGATTTTGCCAAGGAAGATTTTGACCTGGCCGTGGTTTACAAGCCGGCCGCCTTGCTTGGCGGCAGCGAGGCGCTGCTGTTTGCCGAGCTGTTGACGCCGGTGATTTCGCCAGAGCTGCTGGTGCGCAATGGCCATGCCTTGCACAGTGCCGCCGACCTCGCCAACTTCCCCTTGCTGCATCCTTCGCTAGACAAACGCGACTGGCGGCAGTGGCTGGCGCAGCGCCAGGAAAGCAGTGTCGACTACCGCCGCGGCACGGTGTTCGACACGCTGGATCAGGCGATGCAGGCGGCGGTACTGGGCTTTGGCGTAACACTGGCCGACATCACCTTGCTGAAAGACGAAATCGCCGGCGGCCGCGTGCTGACGCCGCTGGGGCCGCCGTTCGCCAACGGCTTTGCCTATGGTCTCGCTACGCGGCCGGATTGTCCGCCCGGCGTGCTGGTGGTGCAGCGCTGGCTATTACAGCGTGCCGGCCATCAACCGGGCTAGGGCAGTTGGCCGCCATGCGGCCACGCTTGGCGGACAGGTTTACAGATGACGGCGGAACTGCGCGACCAGCGCATTGAGATGGCCGGCGGTGGCATTCAGCTGGTCGGCCATCTGGCGGGTTTCACGAATGCGCTCGCTGTTTTGCTCGGATAGCGCGTTCATTTCTTCCATGCTTTGCGCCACTTCGCCACTGGCCGCCGATTGCTGTTGCAAGGTCATGGCGATGTCGGCCGCGCTGCGCTCCAGCTCGACGCTGCCCTGATGAATGCTGTGCAGCCGCTGCTCGAGCTGCGCCACCGCCTGTTCGGCCTCGCCCACGCTGTCGCCGGTTTGCTGCGCACAGGACAGCGCCTCGCGCGTCGAACCGAACAGCTTGGCGATGGTGCGCTCGATCTCGCGTGCGTTACCGGCGGTGCGCTCAGCCAGTTTGCGCACTTCGTCGGCCACCACGGCAAAGCCGCGACCGGTTTCACCGGCACGCGCCGCTTCGATGGCGGCATTCAGTGCCAGCAGATTGGTCTGCTCGGCGATGTCCTGAATCAGCGCGGTGAACTGGCGTATCGTGCCGGCCTCGCTTTCGAGTCGGCTGATGGCATCGGCGGTCAGTCGCACTTGCTGGCTGACCTTGCCGGTGCTGACGTTGGCCGCCGTCATCAGCGCCAGGCTGTCGCCGGTTTGCTGGCGGGCGTGGTCGGCATGGCGGGCGCTGTCGCTGGTCTGGCCGGCAATTTCGTCAACCGATACCGCCAGCTGTTCGAGCGCAGCGGCCACGCGGCTCATGCCCTGGCCGCCGAGCATGGCTTGCTCCTCGAGGTGAATCGCACGTTGCTGCGAGTCGTCCGCTACGGTGCGCACTTCCTCGCTGGCATCCAGCACGTCGGCAATCACCGCGCGCAGGTGGATGCGCAGCGATTCCTGCTCGCGCAATAGCGCGCGTTGTTCGCGGCTGCCGCGTATTGCCACCGGCTGCTTGAAATTGCCCTCGGCCAGCGTGGCGAGGCTTTGCGCGGCGCGGCGCAGGCCGCCGGTCATCCAGAAACGCACAGCCATGATCATGCCGCCCAGTGCCAGCAGGCTAGCCACTGCCAGCGCGCTTTGCAGCGGCGACTCAGCGAGGGCGAGTTGCGCCACGGTCAGCAACAGCACGGGCAAGGCGGCCAGCCACAGCTGCTGGGTGCTGCTTGGCGCGCGCTCGGTGCTGCTGTCTGGCAGGGTGGCCTGCTTGTTGCGCACGGCGGCGTACAGCTGGCTCGCGTGCTGGATCGCGTCACGCGTCGGCGGGGTGCGTACCGACATATAGCCGACCACCGCGCCTTGCTCGCGTATCGGTGTGACATAGGCTTCGACCCAGTAAAAATCACCGTTCTTGCTGCGATTCTTGACGAGGCCGCGCCAGGGCATGCCTTTTTTCAGCGTGCGCCACATATCGGCAAAGGCCTCGGGCGGCATGTCGGGGTGGCGCACCATATTGTGCGACTGGCCAATCAGCTCGTCGGCGCTGAAGCCACTGATGGCGATGAAGGCCGGATTGGCATAAGTGATGACGCCCTTGAGGTCGGTTTTGGTCACGATGGGACGGCGCGCATCGAAGTGCAGCTCGTGGGTGCTGACCGGCAGATTAATCTTCATGTTTCTTTAAGGTGTGGAGTCGTTCTGTTGCCTGCCGCAAGATGCAGCAGAACCTTAAACGATAACACCTTTAATGCCGTGCCGTTTTGCAACTATTCACATCGAGTTTGGGCGGATGGCGTGGGCTAGCAAGGTTGGCCGCGCTGCGGCCAACCTTGCCGGCTGAGGCAGGATTTACGGCGCGGGGTTGGGCTGGGCGGTGTGGATGGCATCCAGCGCGGCCAACAGCTCGCTGCTCAGGCTGACTTCAAGGCTGGCGAGGTTTTCGGCCAGCTGCGAGAGCGTTGTCGCGCCGATGATATTGCTGGTCACGAAAGGCCGGCTGTTGACGAAGGCCAGCGCCATTTGCGTGGCGGACAGGCCGTGATCCTGCGCCAGCTGCAGGTATTGCTCGGCTGCCTGCTCGGCCTGCGGGTTGCGATAGCGGGTAAAGCGCTCGAACAGCGTCAGCCGTGCACCTTGCGGCCGCGCACCATCGCGATACTTGCCGCTGAGTACGCCAAACGCCAGCGGCGAATAGGCGAGCAGGCCGATGCCGTCGCGATGGCTGAATTCGGACAGGCCGGATTCAAAGCTGCGGTTCAGCAGGTTATAGGCATTCTGGATGCCGGCAATGCGCGGCAGGCCCTGATAGCGTGCGGCCGCCAGAAATTGCGCCACGCCCCACGGCGTTTCGTTGGAAACGCCAATCGCGCGGATCTTGCCTTCCTGCATCAGCTCTTGCAGCGCCTGCAGGGTTTCTTCGATGGCAATGCTGCCGGCGGCGTCATCGACATAGGGATAGCGCGCCGCGCCAAAGATATTGACGGTGCGATCCGGCCAGTGCAGCTGGTAGTAGTCGACATAGTCGGTTTGCAGGCGGCGCAGGCTGTCGTGCAGCGCCTCGCGCAGGTTTTCTCGGCTGAAATGCGTGCGACCGCCACGAATATGGCTGGGGCGTGCCGGATCGGAGGCCGGGCCGGCGGCCTTGGTGGCGAGGATGATCTTGTCACGGCTGCCGCCTTGCGCCAGCCAGCTGCCGATGTATTGCTCGGTGCGACCCTGGGTCTCGGCGCGCGGCGGCACCGGATACATCTCGGCGGTATCGATCAGGTTCACGCCATGCGCCAGTGCCATATCAAGCTGGCTGTGCGCATCGGCTTCGCTGTTCTGTTCGCCCCAGGTCATGGTGCCCAGCGAAATCAGGCTGACATCCATGCCGCTGTTGCCTAGTGGTCGGTATTTCATGCATTTCGCCTTGTCGTGTGTGGACGTTCATGGTGCAGCATGTTTTGCCGGTCGTACAGCCTGCGTCTTCCAGTCACGATTTGCCAACTCAAAATGTTACGGTATAACATTTTGGCTTTGTTGGTGATTGCCGATTGCCAGTGCCGTCCGGATGACAAGAACAGGAATGCTGATGAATGCTGTTTTGCCTGATATTTCCCGCAGCGATGTACCGGCTGCGCCTTTGCCCCTGTCCTGGGTGGGTATGCAGGGTATAGATTTGCCGCTGCAACTGGCTGAAGGCGATTACCTGCGCGAGCTGCACGCACGTGCCGATGTGCAGGTTGATTTGCCGGATGCGCAGGTGAAAGGCATCCACATGTCGCGGCTGTACCGGCTGCTGGATGAAATCGGCAGCGCAGCCCTCAGCCCGCGTCTGCTGCTGGGCCAACTGCAGGCCATGGTCGACAGCCACCGCGACTGTGCCAGCCGTGCCGCTCGTATCGAGCTGGCATTCGAGCTGCTGCGCCGCGAGCCGGCCTTGCTCAGCCCCGATCTCTCGGGCTGGAAATCCAGCCCGGTGCGAATCATGGCCAGGTTGCAAGAGGGCGAATTTCGCCTGACGGCCGAAGTCGGCGTCGGTTACTCGTCTACCTGCCCGTGTTCCGCCGCGCTGGCGCGCCAGCTGCTGGCGCAGCGTTTTCGCGAGGATTTCGCAGCTGTCAGCAGTCTGTCGCCGGACAGCGTGGCCGAATGGCTGTTGCTGCACGGCAGCCACGCCACGCCACACAGTCAGCGCAGCGAGGCGCGGGTGCAGGTGAGCTTGCCGGCGGAGGCGCCGGACTTTGGCTTGTTGACGCTGATTCACCGCATCGAGGCCGCGCTGGCCACGCCGCTGCAGACGGCGGTGCGTCGCCTTGACGAGCAGGAATTCGCGCGGCTGAACGGCAGCAATCTGATGTTCGTCGAAGACGCCGCCCGCCGCGTGCAGGCCGCGCTGCTAGCGGATTACCGTGATGTCAACGTGCACGTTCGCCATCTGGAAAGCCTGCACCCGCACGACGCGGTGGCATCAGCAGGGGTGGCAGCATGATGAGCGAGATTCAGCAAAAGCAGGCCAGGCAGCAGGCAGACCTGCTGATACGTGGCGGTACGCTGCTGATCGATGGCGAGGCAGTGCTGGCCGATGTCGCCTGCCTTGACGGCCGCATTGTCGCGCTTGGCGATCTGGCCCGTCACTGGCACGCCGACGAAGTGCTGGATGCGCGTGGCCTGCATGTGTTGCCGGGGGTGATAGACAGCCAGGTGCACTTTCGCGAGCCCGGCTTGCTGCACAAGGAAAACCTCGAGGCCGGCACGCGCGGGGCGGTACTGGGCGGGGTAACGGCGATTTTCGAGATGCCGAACACTTCGCCGCTGACACTGACTGCGGCCAACCTTGCCGAAAAACTGCAGGCGGCACAGGGCCGTGCATGGTGTGAGCATGCTTTCTACATCGGCGGTTCGGCGGCCAACGCCACGCAACTGGCCGAGCTGGAAAACCTGCCGGGTTGCGCCGGCATCAAGGTTTTCATGGGTAGCTCGTTTGGCGATTTGCTGGCGGACGACGACGCGGTGCTGCGGCAAATCCTGCAACATGGCAAACGCCGCGTGGCGATTCACGCCGAAGACGAAGCGCGGCTGCGCCAGCGGCGGGCACTGGTCGAGGCCAGCGGTGATGTGCGCGATCATCCGCACTGGCGCGATGTCGACAGCGCGCTGCTGGCCACGCAAAAGGTGGTGGGTCTGGCGGCCGAGCTTGGCCGCAGGCTGCACATCCTGCATGTCTCGACGGCCGAGGAGATGCAGTTTTTGGCCGCGCATCGCCAGCAAGTCAGCGTCGAAGTCACGCCGCATCACCTGAGCCTGTGCGCGCCCGATTGCTACGAACGGCTTGGCAGCCTCGCGCAGATGAACCCGCCGGTGCGCGAGGCACGACATCAGGCCGCGCTGTGGCAGGCCGTGCGCAGCGGCCTAGTCGATGTGATCGGCAGCGACCACGCGCCGCACACCTTGCAAGAAAAAGCCAAACCTTACCCCGACTCGCCCAGCGGCATGACCGGCGTACAGACACTGCTGCCGCTGATGCTGGATCACGTCAACGCCGGCCGCCTCAGCCTCGCGCGGCTGGTCGAGCTGTGCAGCCAGACGCCGGCCAGGCTGTTTGGCCTCGTCGGCAAGGGGAGAATTGCGGTGGGCTTTGATGCCGACTTCAGCATTGTCGATATGCAGGCCCGGCAAGTCATCAGCAATGACTGGATTGCCAGCGTCAGTGGCTGGACGCCTTACGACGGTGTACAGGTGCAAGGTTGGCCGCAACACACGGTGATTCGCGGCAAGATGGTGGTGCGCGACCGGCAGCTGCAGGGCCAGCCGCTTGGCCAGCCGCTGCGCTTTGCGGAAACCGTCAGCCCAGCCACAGCCAGTTAAGCGCTGCGCCGCCCAGCATCAGCCAGGCCAGCAAGGCGGCGGCGAGGATCACCGGCCGCCAGCCGGCGGCGCGCAGGCTGGCAAAGCGGGTGCCCAAGCCCAGTGCCGCCATCGCCAGTGCCAGCAACAGGCTGTCGAACTGGCGCAGGCCGGCGAGGAGGCTCGTCGGCAGCACACCGCTGCTGTTGACGGCCACCGCCGCCAGAAAGCCCAGTGCAAACCACGGAAAACCGACCGCGGCGGTGTTCTCGGTCTGCGGCTGGCGGCGCTGCCACCATGCGGCCAACAGCAGCAAGAACGGCGCCAGCAGCATCACCCGCATCATCTTGGTAATCACCGCGCTGTTGGCCGCTTGTTCGCCCACAGCCTTTCCGGCGGCCAGCACCTGCGCCACCTCGTGCAAAGTCGAGCCGGCCATGATGCCGTAAGCGTGCTGGCTGAGACCGTGGTTGGTCAGCAGCGCATACAGCAGCGGGTAAGCCAGCATCGCTACCGTGCCAAACAGCACCACGCCGGCCACCGCCACCGTGGCGCGTTCCTGATCGGCGCGAATCACCGGCTGGGTAGCCAGAATCGCCGCCGCGCCGCAAATCGCGCTGCCGGCACCAATCAGGATGCGGCTTTGCCTGTCCAGCCTCAGCCGTTTTCCCAGCCACTGCGCCAGCGCAAAGGTGCTGATCAGCACGCTGATATCCAGCAACATCACCCGCCAGCCCAGATTGCCGATATCGGCCAGCGTCAGCTGCAGGCCAAACAGCACAATGCCCAGCCGCAGCAGCGGCCCCTTGGCCAGCGTCAGCCCGCCTTGCCAGCTAGCCGGCAGCGTCGGGCCAAGGTTGGCCGCCAGCATGCCGGCGAGGATTGCCAGCGTCAGGGCAGAAATACCCAGTTGATGAAACAGCGGCAGCTGGCTGGCCAGCACGGCAAGGCCGGCCAGCGAGCCGGCGGCCAACAGGCCGGGCAGGGTGCGACGGTAATGACTGAGGCTTTGCATGATGCGTGTTCCGTGTATCGTGGCTTGCAGCATAGGGCGCGGCGAGTCAGTAGAAAAACGGATAATATGAATAGTATTGATTGATCTAACTGATGAATATGCCGCTACGCCTGACTCTGCGCGAACTCGAAGTATTCGCCGCCATTGCCGAACAACAGTCGGTTACCCGTGCTGCCAGCGAAGTGGCGCTGTCGCAATCCGCCGCCAGTCAGGCACTGGCGCAGCTCGAATCCGCGCTCGGCGTCAGCTTGTTTGACCGCGTTGGCCGCGGCCTCTTGCTGAATGAAAACGGCCGCATGCTGTTGCCGCGTGCACGCGCCATGCTGGACGAAGCGGCCAACCTGCAAAGCCTGTTTGCCGGCGGCACGCTGTCGCTGCGGCTCGGGGCCAGCACCACCATTGCCAACTACCTGCTGCCCGGCCTGCTGGCGCGGTTGCGTCAGGGTTGGCCGCAATGCGAAGTCAGCCTGCAGGTGGCCAATACCCGCGAAATCGAAACCGCCGTCGCCGAGCTGCGGCTGGATTTCGGCCTGATCGAAGGCCCGTGCCGCCACCCTGCGCTGCACACCCAGGCCTGGCTGGAAGACGAGCTGCTGGTAGTGGCCGCGCCGGGCAAGGCGAGGCTCAGCCGCGAGCAGCTGGCCGACGCGCCGTGGCTGCTGCGCGAGCCAGGCTCCGGCACCCGCGAAGAAGTCGAGCGCGTGCTGCTGCCCGAGCTTGGCCGGCTGAATGTGGCGATGGAACTGGGCAACTCAGAGGCGATCAAGCGCGCTGTGGCCGCCGGGCTGGGCATCAGCTGCCTGTCGCGGCGCGTGGTGGCCGAGCTGCTGGCAAGCGGCGCACTGGTAGCCGTAGACGCCGGCCTGCCACGGCTGGTGCGCACGCTGTGGTGCATCCGCCATCGCGACCGCGCCTCCGGCGCCGGCATGCAGGCCTTGCTGCAACTGTCGGCCGACGGGCTGTAGCATCGCCGCAAAGCCCGTGCGCAAAATCTGCGGCCAGCCACGTGACGGAAACATTATTGAAATATATGAACCGTAGCATCCCTGTAAAACAAGCCGCGTCACCGACGCCTAATCAGGGAGAAAACAATGAAAGCCTTCAAACAACTGGCCATCGCCGCCATGCTCGCCACCGCCACCTTCAGCGCCTTTGCCGGTGAAGCCGAAGACCAGAAGTTGGCCGCGGACGTCAAAACCGCCATCGACAACGTGCCGGCACTCAAGGCCTTTGCACTGAAAATCGTCGCGAAAGACGGCAACGTCACCATCGACGGCGCGGTAGACGAAGGCCTGCAAATGGCCGAAGTCGGCATGATCACCGAGAAAGTGCCCGGCGTGAAATTCGTCTTCAACAGCATCATGCCGAAAAACTGAGGGCAGGGTGGCCCGCAGGACTCTACGGGTTGGCAGTCATGAAAAACGCCCCGGCTTTGGTCGGGGCGTTTGGGCGGTATGACTTCAATTCGGCCAAAGCGGGCATTCCAAAACACCATTCCATATGTCCGCTTGTGTTACTAAAGCAGCCAAATCACCTTCTATTCGATCTCGAAACGCTATCTGGCATCGGTTGTTAGTGGCACTAGCTTCTTTGGCACAAGTTGAATGTTAAGTGGCGTGCAATGCATGCACCCCTCCATTGCCCCCCCAGCTATAGTGGCGGTGTGTGCAGCGCTCGGCTGCCGTACGTATTGGACGAAGAGACCATGTCGCGCAAGCAAGCTTTTTCCCTAGAGATCGGCTGGCAGACCTTGTTGAAAGATTTTGGCCTGCAAACCAGTCATGTCCTCCGCCGGGCGGGTCTACCCGAAGACCTGTTTTCCCGTGGCGCGCAGGAAACGTTATCAACGGCCGAGTACTTTCGCTTCTGGCGCAGTCTGGAGACGGAAGCTGCGGATGCGATGTTCCCCTTACGCATTGTCGAGATGGTCTCCGCTGAGGTGTTCAACCCGCCATTGTTCGCAGCGCTGTGCAGCGCAAATCTCATGCAGGCGATCCAGCGGCTGGCGAAATACAAGCAATTGGTGGCACCGATGAGCCTGGAGGTCGAAGTGGGCAAGGACGGTGAGTTATCGATTTCGCCCCGCTGGATGTCTGACCAGGACGAAGTACCGTTTTCGCTGCAAGTAGCCGAGATCGCTTTTTTCCTGCAGCTGGCGCGCATGGCTACCCGCGAGCCGGTTCGGGCGATTGCGGTTGCTCTGCCGCAACTTCCCTCGGCCTCCTACGCCAAACGCTATCAGCAATTCTTTGGCGTCGCCGTGCAGATTGGGCCAAATCCGAAAATCACCTTTAACGCAGCAGATGCACTGCTACCGTTCCTGACTGCCAACGAGGGCATGTGGCAGGTGTTCGAGCCCGAACTGCGTCGACGACTCAGCGAACTGGATGCCACGGCAACAATCAGAGAGCGGGTTCAGGCTGTGTTGTTGGAGCTGTTACCCAGCAATACAGCCAGTATTGAGGGCGTCGCCTCACGCTTGGCAATGAGCAAACGCACCTTGCAGCGCAGACTGGAGGATGAGGGCGAAAACTTCCGTGCACTCGTCAACAGTACGCGTGAGAGCTTGGCGAAACACTATCTGGCCAACACCTCCTTGTCTGGTGGCGAGATAGCCTTTCTGCTCGGTTTTGAAGACCCCAACTCCTTCTACCGTGCCTTCCAGGACTGGACCGGACAGACTCCGGATCGCACCCGGAAAGCATTGCACCTGAACTGACGAGCCATAAATGCCGACATCTCCCCAGCAACGAAGCGTCCTACTCGCTGGAGCCTCCGGCCTAGTAGGAGGCCAAATTCTCCGTGGCCTGCTTGCCGACACGACGGTGGCCGAGGTTCATGTACTGGGCCGGCGAGCCATAACTAACCAGCATCCCAAACTGCATGTCCACATCGTGGACTTCAGCGACTTGCCGGTACTGCCGTCTGTGGATGAGGTTTATCTAGCGCTCGGCACGACCATCAAGGTGGCTGGCAGCCAGGCTGCATTCCGTGCCGTAGATTATGCGGCCAACCTGGCCGTGGCCAAGGCGGCACTCGTCGCTGGCGCCAAGCGTATCGGGCTGGTCAGCGCACTTGGCGCCAGTGCGCAGTCACCGGTGTTCTACAACCGGGTAAAAGGCGAGTTGGAGGTGGCGCTGCAGTCACTGAAGCCCGATGCACTGGTGATCGCCCGCCCGTCGCTGTTGCTGGGCGACCGTGACGCTTTGCAACAGCCGCTCCGCATTGGTGAAAAGCTCTCGATTCCAATTGCCAAACTATTGACACCAATGCTGCCTGGCCGCTATCGACCTGTTGCCGCACAAGCCGTCGCGCAGGCTTTGCTCAGAACTGTGCCGAAAGCCGGAGGCTTGGTTGTGCTCGCTTCGGACGCGCTGGCCAAGATCGGACTTGAGTGACCATCCGGATGCATTGCCGATGAGTGCGGTGCGCTGGCTCATGGCCGTATTGCTTGCGGCCAACCTGCTCACCGCTTATGCCGGCCCATCAGACCGTGCGGTGGTGCTTGAAGGCGCCTGGCTGGTGAACGGGGTTTTAATGCCAAGGCAGCAGAACGTCCCTGATTCTAGACAACCAATCGCACGTCCCGGACTCGCTGTTGTGTTGGGAGGGGGCGGCATGCGCGGCTACGCGCATATTGGGGTGCTGCAGGCGCTGGAAGAAGCCGGAATTCGTCCGGATCTTATCGTTGGAACATCGATAGGGGCGATCGTGGGTGCGGCCTATGCCTCCGGCACGCGGGCAAACCTATTATGGCAGCAAGCAAGCTCCATGCGGGTGAGATCGTTGGCTGACGTGACGTTCAGTGGTCCAGGGTTCGTGAAGGGCGCGGCGCTGTCGAACTGGGTAAACGACATGGTGAAGCAGCAGCCCATCGAACATTTCCTCATCCCTTTCGCGGCGGTAGCCACAGACATCGATCGTTCGTTGCCATACGTGATTACACGCGGCAATGCCGGCGAGGCGGCACGCGCATCGGCAGCCATCCCAGGGGTATTCCTCCCTGTGCAGTCATCGGGCCAGGTACTGGTAGATGGTGGCGTTACCTCCTTGCTACCGGTAAGTGCGGCCCGCGCACTGGGTGCCCATGTCGTCGTTGCGGTAGACATCTATTGCCACGGGCCAAAGTATCCATCCAGTTCTGTCGCGACAATGTGGTTGAAGGTTTCCCAAACACAGACTTGTCTACTGTCCAGCACGGAAGCGGCATCGGCTGACGTATTGATTGCACCTGCCATCGCGGCTGCAGGTGTTGATGATGCGGTAGGTCGGGAGACAGCAAGAAATCGTGGCTACCAAGCGACGCTCACTGCGCTGCCGGCATTGCAGGAAGCTTTGGCGCGCTCTCGCCAGCGTGGAGACCAGTCCATTAGGGCGCAGTGAGCGCCCCTCTCCGGTTGTGGCTGCTACTCAAGCAAGTTGAATGGCACCCGGCTGATATTGAATAAGCAACAGCTGGGTGTGCTTTGCTCCGGCGAGAAACCGTTTGGCGCAGTTTGCAGTGTTTGTGGCACGTACTGCCAGAGTGTTCGCGGTGATTGCTGCGTAAAGTTGAAGGCATCGAAGGCGGGCAAAAATGAGGCCGCCATGTTTCGCACTCCTTCAACAAGGACCATCAGCATGAATACCAAAGTTGCTCTTGTGACTGGCGCCTCCTCTGGCATTGGCCAGGCTACAGCCCTCAAACTGAAATCACTCGGTTTTACCGTCTACTCCGCTGCACGCCGGGTTGAGCGCATGCAAATGCTGGCCGATGCCGGCATCATCGCTCTGGAGATGGACGTAACAAACGATGGATCGATGCAAGCCGGCATCCAGGAAATAGTCAGCCGCTCGGGGCGCATTGATGTCCTGGTTAACAATGCAGGTTACGGCTCTTACGGTGCGGTAGAGGATGTGCCGCTGGAGGAGGCCCGCGCCCAGTTCGACGTCAATGTGTTCGGCGCCGTGCGGCTGATCCAGCTGGCGCTGCCGCATATGCGTGCCCAACGCTCCGGCAGCATCATCAATATCACCTCGATGGGGGGCAAGATTCATACCCCGTTGGGGGCTTGGTATCACGGCACCAAGTTTGCGCTGGAGGCGATCAGCGACTGCTTGCGGATGGAGGTACAGCCGTTCGGTATCGATGTGGTGGTGATTGAACCCGGCGGCATCAAGACTGAGTGGGCCGGTATTGCCGCCGACAAGTTGCTGGATGTCTCCGGCGCCACTGCTTATGCCAGTCAGGCGCGCGCCATGGCCGAGTCGATGATCGGTGACGCCAGTCGCAAGCGTCAGTCACCGCCCGAATTGATTGCCGACACCATTGCCAAGGCGGTCACAGCCCGTCAACCCAAAACACGATATGCCGTCGGATTCGGAGCCAAGCCAATGATTTTCCTTCGCCGCATACTTTCAGATCGTGCTTTTGATAGTTTCATGCGCAAGGCTACCGGCATCTCCGGGTAATCTTCTTGACGTCTTAGTAACTAAAAAGCGGGCGAGAATTCTCGTGCTTGCTAGATACATTTATGGCTGCTTTCAAGTTGAAAGCAGCCATCTTCTATTTGATATACAAAGGGCCGCTCTGGCCGATATTTAGCCATCGAAAAATAGCTAGTTATCAGACCTCCTCCCAAGCTTGGCCTCAGTACACCTCACAACCCTCAAATGCCAGCCAGCCTTTCCTAACATCAGCCCAATTCACCACAAGCAGCCGCCCACACCGCCTCAGCTCACCCACCCATCCCGCTTTTCCACCATGAAATCCATGAACGCCCGTACCTTGGCCGGCAGTTGTTCGCGCGAGGGGATGTAGAGGTAGCAGCCGGCGAATGGTTTGCTCCAGGGCTGCAATATTCTTTGCAGTGCGCCGCTGTGGATGTGCTGGCGCACGGTGATTTCGATGTGCTGCATGATGCCGACGCCCAGTCGGATGACGCAGCAGATCAGCCCCGAGGCGATGCTGCAGGCCATAGACGAGCAATGGCTGGGGCGGAAACCCGGCTGACAGCCAGGCTTGCGGCCAACATTGCTGTGCAAGGCAAGGTTGGCCGCATTGGTTTTGTGTTGACTGGCAGGCTCAGACTGGCGGCTGCCAGATGCCGTCAAAGAAGAAGCGGCGATAGCAGGCGAGCCACGGCTGGATGTCGTGGCCGTGTTTTTGCAGCCAGTTGTGGTCGTAATAGC
The DNA here is from genome assembly GCF_979366295.1 of Vogesella lacus. Classification (NCBI taxonomy): domain Bacteria; kingdom Pseudomonadati; phylum Pseudomonadota; class Betaproteobacteria; order Neisseriales; family Chromobacteriaceae; genus Vogesella; species Vogesella lacus. The sequence goes on along the minus strand of NZ_CEETQT010000001.1, from coordinate 13,503 downwards.
TGTTGAGGTAGCGGTTGCCGTCGTCGCAGATCATCGTCACCAGGCTGCCGCTGTCGCCGCGCTGCATCATTTCGTGCATCAGCACGCAGACGCCGTAAAAGTTGGTGCCGGTCGAGCCGCCGCATTTGCGGCCCAGCACTTCTTCGAGAAAGTGGATGGCGGCGTAGCTGGCGACATTCGGCACGCGAATCATGCGGTCGATAACGGTAGGGATGAAGGATGGCTCGACACGCGGGCGGCCGATGCCCTCCACGCCGGAGCCGCCTTCGCAGGTGCAGGCGGCGTCGCCGCTGACGTAGCTCGCGTAAAACGCCGAGTTTTCCGGGTCAACCACGCAGATTTGCGTGTGTTTTTGCTGGTAGCGCACATAGCGGCCGAAGGTGGCGCTGGTGCCGCCGGTGCCGGCCCCGCAGATGATCCAGTCCGGCTCGGGCTGCGGTTCCAGCGCCATCTGCTTGAAGATGGTGTCGGCGATATTGTTGTTGCCGCGCCAGTCGGTGGCGCGTTCGGCATAGGTGAACTGGTCCATGTAATGGCCGTTCAGCTCGCGCGCGAGACGTTGCGATTCGTCGTAGATGGTGGCCGGGTCGTCCACCAGATGGCAGCGGCCACCGTAAAACTCGATGGCGCGAATCTTCTCGCACGAGGTGCTGGCCGGCATCACGGCGATAAAGGGCAGGCCCAGCAAGCGCGCAAAGTAGGCTTCTGATACTGCGGTGCTGCCGCTGGAAGCTTCAATCACCGGCGTGCCTTCCTTGATCCAGCCATTGGACAGTGCGTACAAGAACAACGAGCGCGCGAGGCGGTGTTTCAGGCTGCCGGTCGGGTGGGTGGATTCATCCTTGAAATACAGCTGGATGGCCGGTGCGGCCGGTACGGTCAGCGGAATCAGGTGGGTGTCGCTGCTGCGGTTGAAGTCGGCCTCGATCTTGCGGATCGCCTGCATCAGCCAGTTGTTCATGCTGTCTCCTCGCCGGCCAGGGTTGGCCGCAATATGCTGTAATGGCTACAGAAATATTCTAGCCGGCGCAGACTGTATCCATCAGTGCCAGCAGCGCGACAAAACAGCTATACAGTTTGCACGCTGCTTGTCGCTGACTGGGCTTCTTGCCAGACTGCAGGCCTGATATCGCGCACAACAGGCAAACAACATGCAAAAACTGAATCTCGGCTGCGGCTTTGACAAGCTGGATGGCTATCTGAATGTGGATTCGCAGGCCGGCTGCGCGCCGGACCAGGTGGTGGATCTCGAACAGTTTCCGTGGCCGTGGGCGGACAACTCGGTCAGCGAGGTGGTGCTGCGCCATGTGCTGGAGCATCTGGGCGCCAGCCCGGCGGTGTATCTGCAGATCATCAGCGAGCTGTACCGCATCGGCGCGCCGGATGCACGCATCCACATCACCGTGCCGCACCCGCGCAGCGACAGCTATATCGCCGACCCGACGCATGTGCGACCGGTCACGGCGATGGGGCTGAATATGTTCAATCAGGATTTCAACCGCCAGTCGGTGGCGGCTGGGGACTCGACCACGCCGCTGGGGCTGTATCTGGGTGTGGATCTGGTGATGGAGCACAGCGAGGTGAAGATACTGGAGCCATGGGCCAGCCGCTTTGAAAGCGGCGGCCTGTCGGATGACGATATTCACATGGCGGTGCAGAACTTTTACAACGTGATTGGCGATTGCACCTTCGTGCTGCGCGTCAACAAGCCGGCAGCCTGACTCAGCGGCGGCGCTGGCTGTACAGCCGGCCAAGGTGATTGATGCCCAGCGACGCGACAATCACCGTGCCGCCCAGCGCCAGCTTTTGCAGATCGGTGCCGCGATGCCAGATCAGCACATTCACCAGCAGGCCGGCCGGCACATGCAGCTCGTTCATGATTGCCAGCGTGCCGGCGCTGACCTGGGTGCTGCCTTTGACCCACCAGTACATGCCCAGTGCGGTGGCAAACACGCCCATATACACCAGCACACCCCATTGCAGCGCCGTCTGCGGCAGCCGGGTCATATCGCCAAACAGCAGGAAGGACGGCAGCGCCAACAGCATCGCGCCCATGAAGAAATGGCCAAAATAGCGATACAGCGGCTGTGACACCGGATATTGCTGCAACAGGCGGCGGCACAGCACCTGGCCGGCGGCAAAGGTGATGTTAGCCAGCTGCAACAGCAAGAATCCGGTCAGGTATTCACCTTCCAGCGGCTGGAAACGAATGATCACGCCGCCAGCCACCGCCACTACTGCGGCCAACAGCGCCCACGGGTTCAGCCGGCGCTCGAGCGCATCATCCAGCAAGGTCACATAAATCGGTGTCAGCACAGTAAACAGCAGCACTTCGGCCACGGTCAGCACCTGAAAACTGCGATACAGGCACAGATAAGTCACGCCAAACTGCAAGGCGCCGGCCAGCCAGAAGCCGCGCAGCAAGGGGCGCGGCAGGCCGCGCCACACGGTAAACGGCAGGAAAATCGCCGCCGCAATCAGCACGCGCAACAGCACGGCAAAGTCGCTATCCACCTGATTGGCCAGATACTGGCCGATCAGGCTGAAGGAAAACGCCCACAGGGCAGTGACAATTAGCAGAAAAGGCATAATGAATGTTGCCGGAATAAAAGGGGGCGATGATAGGCGCTTGCCGGGGTGGCGGCAAATGCCGGGCACGCAAAAAAAACAGCCCCTGACGGGGCTGGCGGGAGAGCCGGCGTAAGCCGGCAAGAGAAAACTTGCGTATCAGGCAGCCGGTTTCTTGAACATGCCCAGTAACACGGCCGTCAGCGCGGTGCCGGCAGCCAGCGCCACCAGATACATGCCGAGGTTGGTCACCGCATTCGGAATCGGCAGCACGAACACACCACCGTGCGGCACGCGCAGCTCGCAGCCGGCAGCCATCGAGATCGCCCCAGCCAGAGCTGAGCCGGCCACCAGCGCCGGAATCACCCGCAGCGGGTCTTTGGCGGCAAACGGAATCGCGCCTTCGGTAATGAAAGAGATACCCAGCACGCCGGCAGCCTTGGCGCCTTCGCGCTCGTCGACACTGAAGCGGTTCTTGAACAGCATCGAGGCCAGCGCAATGCCCAACGGTGGCGTCATGCCGGCGGCCATTACCGCCGCCATCGGTGCATACACCTGGCTGGCCAGCAGGCCGGTAGAGAAGGTATACGCCGCCTTGTTGATCGGGCCACCCATGTCAAACGCCATCATGCCGCCAAGAATCATGCCCAGTGCCAGCGCGCTGGAGCCTTGCAGGCCCTTCAGCCAGTCGGTCACCGCGCCCAGTGCCACGGCTACCGGTTGGCCCAGCACGTAATACATCAGCAGGCCGACGATGGTGGTGCCCAATAGCGGCAGGATCAGCACCGGCTTCAGCCCGTCAAAATTGCGGCCGAGCTGGATTTTCTCGTTCAGGTATTTCACCGCATAGCCGGCGATGAAACCCGCCACGATGCCACCCAGAAAGCCCGAGCCGATGGAGCCGGCAATCATGCCGCCGGCCATGCCCGGCGCAATGCCCGGACGATCGGCAATCGAGTAGGCGATATAGCCCGACAGAATCGGCACCATCAGCGCAAATGAGGCCTTGGCACCGATATTGAACAGCGTCCAGCCCAGCGTGCCCTTGAAGGCATCTTCGTAGACATAGATGCCGCCCAGCGCAAAGCCCAGCGCAATCAGCAGACCGCCGGTCACCACGAAAGGCAGCATGAAGGACACGCCGGTCATCAGGTGTTTGTAGGCGGCACTGCGTTCGCTGCTCTTGCTGCTGTCAGGGTTGGCCGCAGCCGCGCTGGCTTGGCTGGCAGGCTGATGGATCTTGGCTTCGGCCTCGGCGCGGCGTACCAGTGCCTGGCCATCGTTGATGGCGGCCTTGGTGCCGCTGCTGTACAGGCGCTTGCCGGCGAAACGTTCGAGATTCACCTGGGTGTCGGCGGCGATGATTACCAGATCCGCCTCGGCAATCTCGGCGGCGCTCAGGGTGTTTTGCGAGCCGACCGAGCCCTGTGTCTCCACCTTGATCTGGTGGCCAAGGTTGGCCGCAGCCTGGCTCAGCCCTTCGGCTGCCATGAAGGTGTGGGCGATGCCGGTCGGGCAAGAGGTGATGCCGACAATGCGTAGCGCCTTGCTGGCGGCCTTGGCCGGGGCGGCTGGCGTCACCAGCGCGGCGGCAATCACCGCGGCGGCGTTTTCCAGCACGGCCTCGAGGCTGCTGTGGTGGCTGGCGCGGCCTTGCAGGCGATCGTGTGCGCTGGCGTCTTCGGCAATCATGATGACGGTGCCGGCGGCTGCCAGCCGTGCGTCGTCAAAGCGGCCTTGTACGCCCTGCGCCTGATGCAGCTCGATGGCGATCTGGCGGCCAAGCTGGCGGGCGGCCTTGCGCAAGGCCTCGGCAGCAAGCTGCCCCTGTGCCACCCGCTGCGGGCAGGCAATGATGGCCAGAATGTCTGACATGGTGACTCTCCTCTGTGTGCCGCTGTGGGGCGGGCTTTATCTACTGCTGTGTGTCTTGGGCAGCCAGCGCTCGCACCTCGATGCGTGTGCGCAGTTGTTCGACTTCATCACGCGCCGGCAGATGCGGGCCGATGCGGCCAAGCTTGGCGGCGGCAAAAGCCATGCCGAGGCTCAGCACGGCCGGCCAGTCCGGTGTGCGGCCGGGGGCGGTTGTGTGCAGGGCGGCCACCAGGCCGGCAACCAGCGCGTCTCCGGCACCCACCGTGCTTTTCAGCTCGGGCAGGGCCAGCGGTTCGGCCAGCCAGCAGCCACCGGCGCTGCACAGCAAGGCCCCGTCACCACCCAGCGACACCACCACGATGGCGACGCCGCGTGCCTGCAGCTGGCTGGCGGCACGGGCAACGGCGGCGATATCGGGCAGGGCTTTGCCCAGGTATTGTTCCAGCTCGGCCTTGTTCGGCTTGATCAGCCACGGCAGTGTGGCCGGTGGCAGCAGCAAGGCATGGCGCAGGGCGGGGCCGCTGCTATCCAGCACCACGCGTGCACCGAGGCGTTTCAGCTGTTGCACCAGCTGCGCCCAATAGCTGTTGTCGACACCGGAAGGCAGGCTGCCGGCGAGTACCGCCAGGCTGCCTTCCTCGACGTGTTCGTCCAGCATCAGCTGCAGCCGTGCCTGGGCGGCAATGCCGGCCTCGATGCCGGGCAGGTTGATGTCGGTGGTGTCGCGGCTGGCGGCATCCACCAGCTTGATATTGGTGCGGGTGCTGCCGGGCACGCGCACAAAGGCATCGCGGATGCCCTTGTCGGCAAACAGGTCTTCAAAGGCAGTCGGGTTGTCACGCCCAAGCAGGCCACCGGCCACCACCGGCACGCCCCAGTCGGCAAGGCAGCTGGCGACATTCACGCCCTTGCCGCCGGCATTGATGGTGACCTCGCTAGCCAGATTCACCGCGCCGGTTTGCAGGCCGGGCACGGTAATGGTCTGGTCCAGCGCCGGGTTCAGCGTCAGGGTCAGTACCGGCTGGCTCATGCTTGTGCCCCTTGCAGTGCGCGTACTTCACTGGCGCTGTCGCAGGCGAGCGCTGCTTCGGCCAGCTGTTGCAGTTGTTCGAGCTTGGCCGCACGAATGGCCGCCTTGGCTGCCGGGATGTCACGCGGGCTCATCGACAGCTCGGCCACGCCAAGGCCGGCCAGAATCGCCGCGCCCAGCGGGTCGCCAGCCATACCGCCGCACACGCCTACCCAGCGGCCATGCGCCCGCGCACCGGCCACGGTCTGGGCGATCAGGCGCAGCACGCCCGGATGCAGGCTGTCGGCCTCGGCCGCCAGCTCGGGGTGCTGGCGGTCTATCGCCAGTACATATTGGGTGAGGTCGTTGGTGCCGACCGAGAAAAAGTCCACATGCTCGGCCAGACGGTCGGCCATCAGCGCAGCAGCCGGTACTTCGACCATGATGCCCAGCGGCACCACCGGCGCACCCAGTGACACGCGCACCTGCTCGCACTGCGCACGCAGCAGCTGCACCTCGGCCAGGGTGCTGACCATCGGGAACATGATGGACACCGGGCCGTGGGCGGCGGCGCGATACAGCGCCCGCAATTGCGGCAGCAGCAAATCAGGGCGGCGCAACAGCAGACGCACGCCACGCACGCCGAGGAAGGGGTTTTCCTCGTGCGGCAGATTGAGATAGGGCACTTGCTTGTCGCCGCCGATATCCAGCGTGCGAATCACCAGCGGCCGGCCTTGCAATGCGGCCAACATGGCGCGGTAGGTCTGGTATTGCTCTTCTTCGTCGGGCGCGCTGTCACGCTCGAGAAACAGGAATTCGGTACGCATCAGCCCGACGCCTTCGGCACCGGCAGCCAGCGCGGCGGCGACTTGTTCCGGCCGGTTGACGTTGGCCGCGACTTCCAGCTGATGGCCGTCGCGGGTGCGGGCCGGCTGTTGCGCCTCGCGCGCCGCCTGTTCGCGCTTGTCCTGCTGGGCTTGCTGCCACTGGCGCGCGCTGGCCAGATCCGCCTCGGTGGCGTTCAGGTACACGATGCCGCTGTCGCCATCGACAATCAGCGTGCTGCCATCCTGGATGTCGAGCACGCCTTCGCCGGCCGCTACCACAGCAGGCAGATCCAGCGTGCGCGCCAGAATCGCGGTGTGCGAAGTCGGGCCGCCGTGGGCGGTGACCAGCGCCAGCGTCTGCTGCGGGTTGAGTGTGGCTGTGTCGGAGGGTGCCAGGTCGCTGGCAATCAGCACTTCATTGTCGCGGCTGGCGCGCGGGCCGGCATTCAGTGCCAGATCCGGCGCGAGCCTTGCCAGCACGCGGCGGCCAACGTCACGCAAATCGGCAGCGCGTGCGGCCAGCAGCGGGTTGCCAAGTGCGGCCAGACGGTCGGCCATGCGCTGCACGGCTTCGTGCCACGACCACGCCACGCCATGGCCTTCTACCATCAGCTGGCAGGTCAGGGTAATCAGGTCGGTGTCGGACAGCAGCTCGGCCTGGGCGAGGAAGATCGCGCCTTCGGTCTTGCCAAGGCGGCGGGTGGTGTCGTCGGCCAGTGTCTGCAATTCGCTGCGGGTGGTGGTCAGCGCGGTTTCCAGCAAATCACCGTCGTAGCCCAGCGTGGCTGGCACATCAGGCACGCTGATCTGCTGCGGCTTGAGCACGCGCGCCGTGCCAATCACCAGGCCAGGGCTGGCGCTGATGCCGCGCAGTGCCAGCAGTTTGCCGGCCGGCTGCCATTGTTGGCGACGCGCGCGGGCTGCGGCCTGGGCGGCGGCTTGGGCATCGGCAACTTCTTGCACTGTCAGCTGGCGGGCTGCGGCCAACATAGCCTGCAGCGCGACGCCGGCGTCGGGGCCTTCGGTAGAAAACACCAGTTCGTGGCCGAATTCGGCACCCAGCTGCAGCAGGCTGATCAGGTTCTTGGCATCGGCCACTTGCTGGCCGTTGCGCACCTGCACGGTGGCGGCAAAGCGCCGTGCCTGCTCGCTCCAGCTGCGGGCCGGGCGGGCGTGCAGGCCGTTGGGGTAATCAAGCTGCCAGCTGGCGGTGTGCGGCAGATCGCGCACTTCGGCCGCCGCAACAGCCGGGCTGTCGGTATCGGCCAGCGCGGTAATCAGCGCTTGCGGGTCGGTCGTGTCGAACAGCTGCTGCAGGCGTGCTTCGTCTTGCAGCAGGCGGGTGAGGCGGCGCAGCAGCGCGATGTGCTCGTCCGACTGCGCAGCAATGGCAATCACCAGATGCACGCGCTGGCCGGGGTTCCACTCCACGCCCTGCGGAATCTGCAGGATGGCGATGCCGGTCTGGCGAATCAGATGGCGGTCTTCAATCATGCCGTGCGGGATCGCGACACCATGACCGAGAAAAGTATTGGCAACGGTTTCGCGTCGCAACAGGCTGTCGATATACGCCGGGTCAATACGGCCGGCCTGGGCCAGCAACTGGCCTGCGGCCTTGATTGCACTGGATTTTTCCTGTGCTTGGGCGCCGAGTGCTATCAGCTCTGTCTGGATGATCTGGGTGCTCATGGGGCGACGGTCTCCGGTTTTTCTGTGCTGCTGTGTGGCGCAATTGAAATCGATCCCACTTTTTGTGTCAATATTTCTGTCAGTAATGGTGGTACCATTTCACCACAACACTGTGCAGGCCCAAGGTTGGCCGCATGAAATCGATTCCGGAGCAGGCAGTGGCAAAGATCAAGGATGTGGCAGAAGCAGCGGGCGTGTCCCCGTCTACCGTCTCGCGGGTGCTGTGCAATGGCCCTGTCAGCGACAAGGTGAAAAAGCGCGTCGAAGACGCCATGCGCAAGCTCGACTACCGGCCGAACATGGCGGCGCGCCGTTTGCGTTCGCAACACACCGACACTATCGGGCTGATCGTGTCGGATATCCGCAACCCCTTCTTTACCGCCGTCAGCCGCGCGGTAGAGGACGAGGCTTACCGCAACGGCATGCGCGTGATCTTGTGCAATACCGACGAAAACCCCGACAAAGAAGCGATGTACCTGCGCCTGATGCAGGAAGAGCGCGTCACCGGCGTGATTTTTGCGCCGACACGGCAGACGGTGGCCAACCTCGACCCGGCCACGCTGGGCTTTCCGGTAGTGATGATCGACCGCGCCAGCCGTGACGTCCTCACTGACGCCGTGGTGCTGGACAACCGCCGCGCCGCCGCCGCGCTGGTGGATCATCTGCTGGCTCAGGGTTATCGCGATATTGCCGGCGTGTTCGGCAATACCAGCAGCACCGGCACCGAGCGCCACGCCGGCTTTGCCGAAGCGCTACAACAAGCCGGCCTGCCGGCACCGGCGCAGTTTGTCGCGCCGAGTGTCGAGGCCGCCGAAGCCGCCGTGCTGGCGATGTTGGCCGCCACGCCGCGCCCGCGGGCGCTGGTCGTCAGCAATGGCGTGTTGTTGCTGGGCGCGGTGCGTGCGCTGAAATCCGCGGGCCTGCGTTGGCCGCAAGACGTGGCACTGGTCGGCTTTGACAACGATGTGTGGACCGAGCTGCTGGGCGATGGCCTGACGGTGATAGAACAGCCGGTAGGTGAAATCGGCCGCGCCGCGATGGCGATGCTGCTGGAAAGACTCGACGACCCCGAGCGCAGCCCGCGCATCGTGGTATTGCAGGGCAAGCTGCTGGCACGCGGCAGCAGTGCGGCCAGCTGACAGGAGGCAAAAATGCTGGACAGGCTGGATCATCTGGTACTCACCACCGCGCAGCCCGAAGCCTGTATCGCGTTTTACCGCGACGTGCTGGGCATGCGGCTGGAAACCTTCATCGGTGGCACGCCGCCGGTAGAACGCATGGCCCTGGTGTTTGGCCAGCAGAAAATCAATCTGCACATCAAGGGCCGCGAGTTCTTGCCCAAGGCCTGCCTGCCCACGCCGGGCGCGCTGGATCTGTGCTTCATCGCCAGCATCCCGCTGGACGAGGTGATGCAAAAACTGGCCGCCCACGGCGTGGCGATTGAAGAAGGCCCGGTGGCGCGCACCGGCGCTTGCGGCAAGATTTTGTCGCTGTATGTGCGCGACCCGGACGGCAATCTGATCGAAATCTCGCGCTATCAGGATTAAGGCCGGCGCTTAAGGCAGCAGCAGCGATATCAGCTTGGCGACGATCAACACGGCTATCGAAAGCAGCCCGACGGCGGCAACAGCCCCGGTAAAGCCGCCGTGATACCACCCCCAGACGTTTGCGGCCAACAGCGGCGCAAGGCCGATCAGCCATATCAGGCGGAGTTGAAGCTTGTCACTCATCGGGGTTTGCCCTTGCAGTTGTAACGGTTCGGCGAGGTCAGGCCGGCAAGCTTGGCCGCAAGCCGGCTCGGTTCAGGCTGTGTCCGCTGGCGTGTCGGCAAAATGCTGCGTCAGCCACGCCTCGCACTGCGCCCACAGCGCCGGCGCGCCGCGCGCAATCACCGGGCCGTAGCGGCTTAACACCTGCTGGTGACTGACCTGGTTTTCCAGCCAGGTGCCGCCGCCGGTAAAGATATTGATCAGCAGCGGCTGAAAACGGTCTAGCGCCTTGGCGAACTGCGCATCGGCCGACTCGGCTGCTTCGAATTCCTGCCACAGCGCCAGCATCGCCGCGCCTTGCCCGGCGGGCAACAGCCCGAACAACCGCATTGCCGCGGCGGCTTCTGCTTCGGCCTGAGCCTGCGCCGAATGCCCGCCGTGAATCGGAAAATCCCCGACATCAATCTCCACAATATCGTGCAGCAACAGCATCTGCAGCACGCGATTGGCGTTGATGCTGCCGCTGGCGTAGTCCTGCAGCACCAGCGCATACATCGCCAGATGCCAGGAATGCTCGGCCGAGTTTTCCTTGCGGCTCTGGTCCAGCAGTGGCGACTGGCGCACGACGGATTTCAGCCGGTCTATCTCTTTCAGAAACTGCAGCTGCTGGGCAAGCGCATTCATGGCGAGGTCTTTGCGATGGGAAAGGCGCAATTATACGGTGGCCAGCACCCATCTGCCGCCTTGCGGCCAACCCTGGCTAACCTTGATCGGCACAAACCGGAATCGGTATTCGTCTGCCCGTAATCGGTATAAGAAGCAGAATGGCCGGCTGCGTATAGTCCATCCATGCAAAACGTGGCACGCCAGGTGGCCTGCCGGTGAGGATGAAAGGGTGGACATGAAAAAGGTAATGCTGATTACGGGCGCGTCTTCGGGCATGGGCAAGGATGGCGCGCTGCGCATGCTGCGCGAGGGCCATATCGTGTATGGCGCGGCGCGACGGGTAAACGAAATGGCTGAGTTGGCCGCAGCCGGCGGCCACATCATCGAGCTGGATGTCACCAGCCAGCCGTCGATACGCGCAGCGGTGGCACGCATCATCGCCGAACAAGGCCGCATCGACGTGCTGTGGAATAACGCCGGTTACTCGGTGGCCGGTGCGGTGGAGGATGTGTCCTACGACGATGCGCGCCGCCAGTTCGAGGTCAATCTGTTTGGCCTGGCCGAAGTTACCAAGGCCGTGCTGCCGCATATGCGTGCCCGCCGCGCCGGCACCATCATCAACACCTCGTCGGTGGGCGGGCGCATCAACTCGCCGCTGGGCGCGTGGTATCACGCCTCCAAGCATGCGCTGGAAGGCTGGAGCGACTGCCTGCGGCTGGAGCTGGCACCGTTCAATATCGACGTGGTGGTATTGCAGCCCGGCGGCATCCGCACCGAATTTGGCGATGTGCTGTTGCAGCCGCTGATAGCCCGCTCGCAAGGCGGTGCCTACGAGGCAATGGCCAAGGCGGTGGCTAGCACGTATAAAGCGGTGTATGCCAACCCCAAGGGCACCGCGCCGGCCTCGGTCATCAGCGATACCGTTGCCACCATCGTCAGGGCGCGGCGGCCGAAGACGCGCTATGTCGCCGGCTATATGGGCAACACCATCCTGTTTTTCCGCAAGATCTTGTGCGACCGCTGGTTTGACCGGCTGATCATGAGCACCTTCCGCAAGGAGCTGAAAAAGAATGAAAAACAGCCTGCACATTGAGTCGATCAGTCAGGTACATCGCCTGTTCGGGCTGGCGCCACCGCGCCACCCACTGGTGTCGGTGGTCGGCGCGTTTGACCCCGCCGCGCTGGCTGGCTTGGCCGACACGGCGGTGGTGTCCGGCCTGTACTCTGTTAGCCTCAAGGCCGGCATTGGCGGCCATTGCCTGTATGGCCGCAACCGTTACGACTATCAGGACGGCACCCTGGTGTGCATCGCGCCCGGCCAGGTTGTCCAGTATGCGCCGGACGAAGGCACGCCCGACATGGTCGAAAGCTGGAACCTGCTGTTTCACCCCGACCTGATACGCCGTTCGGAGCTGGGGCGGCAGATCAGCCAGTACGGCTTTTTCCGCTACGAGGCCAACGAGGCGCTGCATGTCTCGGCGCAGGAAAAACAGACGCTGCGCCAGCTTGTCGACACCTTGCGCCACGAGTATTCGCAAAACCTCGACCGCCACAGTCAGGCGCTGATCGTGTCGCATATCAAGCTGCTGCTGGACTACTGCACCCGCTTTTACGACCGGCAGTTTTACACCCGCAGCAATCTCAACAAGGACGTGGCCAGCGAATTTGAACAGGTGCTGATGGCCTATTACGCCAAAGGCCTGCAAGAAACACAGGGCCTGCCCACTGTCGCCTACTGCGGCAAACAGCTGAACCTGTCGCCGTACTACCTCAGCGACCTGCTGAAAAAAGAAACCGGCCGCAGCGCATCGGACCACATCCACTTTTTTGTGCTGGATCTGGCCAAGACCAGGCTGCTGGCCAGCAGCCAGAGCATCAGCGACATCGCCTACGACCTCGGCTTTGCCTACCCGCAGCACTTCAGCAAACTGTTTAAGGCCAAGACCGGCATCGCGCCGAAAGACTACCGCAAGGCGGGCTGAGGCTTGCGGCCAACGTTGGCCGCAAGGGCAGAGGGTTGAGGCGGATGGGCGGGCAGGGTGCTGTTACCCCGTGCCGAGCACTACAGGTGAGGATCAGAAAGCGTGCAAGGCCGCTCCGCAGCCCCGCACACCGGCTGACGGCACTGCATAGCATCGCGATTGACTCGCGGCAGTGCGTCTACTTCAGCGCATACGCCTTGAGGATGGTGGCGATCTGCCCGGATTTTTGCAGCACATCCATGTGATAGCTCAGGCTTTGCAGCTGGGCCTCACTTAGCTTGGGGTTGGCATACAGCACATAGTGCTTTTCGTTGACGGTGAAAGGCGCGGTGAAGTTGCGGATATTCAGCCCCGTCTGTCTTAGCGCGTAAGAGAGCAGATAGTCGGACGAAATCACCGCATCCAGCCGCCCTGCGGCCAACATGCGCACCCCCTGAAACGGGTCGGTCAGCTCGTATTTCTGGATGTCCGCATTGTTATTGATCCGCTCATCGTAAAACGCGCCCCGCGCGACACCCAGCAAGCGGCCGTTGAGCTGGCTAATGCTGTTGATGTCCTTGTCGCGCCGGCCGATCACCACAAACTTGAACTCGTGAAACGGGGCGATACGCCGCGCGATACCTTCCAGCTCCGGGCTTTCGACTGCCACTACAAGGTCTGCCAGATCAAAGCGCAAGGCGGCAGCCAGCCGCGCATACGGCGCCCAGCTGATGCTGATAGGCATGCCGCTTTGCTTTGCCAGCAGATTGGCAATCTCGGCATGCATGCCCGGGTGTTGCGGGCTGTCGTGCAGGGTGTAGGGCGCCACGTCATTGATCATTACCCGCAAGGGGCTATCGGCACGCGCAGCCAAAGGCAGCAGCAGTGTCAGGGCAAGGAAGAGCGAGGCCAGAAAACCGGGTTTCATGAAGGGCGGGGCAAAGTGGTGATATCACCCCATGATAATGGAGATGCGGCAGAAAGCTCAGGGTGATGAGATGGCCAGGTCAGGATTCGCCATTGACGAGCAGACCAAGGCCAGTCGTACGGCAGCAAGCGAGGTAGGGCAGGTTTGTAATGACCCACTAAAAACCTGCACAGGTCATAATTCACACAGGAGCACGTGATGAGCATGACCATGGAAGACGATATCAAACGCTGGACCGCCAAGCGCAAAGCCGCGCTGGTGATGGAGATCA